>CAJKDC010000043.1 GCA_905198575.1 uncultured Bacteroides sp.
AAAACGAGCGTGAAAGAGAGCGTTACTTCCATTATACGTTCTACCTCATTCTGCGTCTTATCAGTGTGTATACGGTCTATACAGAGAAAGCGCAAAGTCACGGTCGGGTAGACTGCATCGTGGAAACTCCGGATTTTGTTTATATTTTTGAATTCAAGCTGGACGGTATGGCCGATGAAGCCCTGCAGCAGATTCAGGAAAAAGGTTATGCACGGGAATACGAATCGGACGGAAGAACGCTTTACCGGATAGGAGCCGTATTCTCATCTGAAACGGGTACGATAGAAGACTGGAAAACAGAGTGACCTGCATCAAATAAAAAACGGGAACTGTTTCAGCGTCAAAGCTGAGAGCGTTCCCGTTTTACTATTGTCCTAAAGAATTATCTTTATTCGTTTACCCATACATGCTCAATTTCCACTACATACATCTTGTGGAAGTTGCCATGTCCTTCGCCATACCAGCGGTCGATGAGCGAAGTATCCATAAATTTGTCGGGCTCAATCATGTCCGCATAGAGTTTGCGGCATTCCAGTGTGAGGCGAGCCTGACGGAAGGTGATGTTTCCGCTTTCAGTAACAAAGGGTTGCAGTCCTGTTTCGGCCACCTTATCAGTATCACGCCCCGATTTAGAACCGCAGACTTTGTGGATAGCCTTGTTTTCTTCACCCAGAAATGACAGCGTGAGTGTTTCTCCTTTTTCAATAAACTCATACGTATAGCGTTCGGGACGGATAAACAGAAAAGCAACAGGCTTTCCCCACAAAATTCCGGTACCGCCCCAGCTGGCTGTCATGGTATTGAACTTTTCGGCAGTGCCGGCTGTCACCAGCATCCATTCCTTGCCTATGGCATCAAACAGGTTGTCCTGCAATTGAGATACATTGATTTCTTTCATTGTGTTTCATTCTTTTTGTTTTCGTGTTACAAAGATAGTAAGAAAAACTTTTCGTCAAATTTATTTTATTTTTCTGATACACCCTAACTGGTATTATTTGTAATTTTGTCCGCGATTTATAATTTATATATATGGAACCGATACATAAAATTAACAAAGTAGAGGTCCGCAACCTGCAGATTGAGGACTATGCTCAGCTGTCACAGTCGTTTAAACGTGTATATGCCGACAAGGATGTGTTCTGGACACATGCCCAGATTGAAAAACTGATTTCAATTTTTCCGGAAGGACAGATTGTTACGGTGGTAGACGATAAGATAGTGGGATGTGCATTGTCCATCATTGTAGATTACGAAATGGTCAAGGGTGACCATACCTATGCCAAAGTTACAGGCAATGAAACTTTTAATACACACGATCCGAAAGGAAATATTCTTTATGGAATAGAAGTGTTTATCCATCCGGAGTATCGTGGACTGCGTCTGGCCAGACGTATGTATGAGTACCGCAAGGAGCTGTGTGAGAAACTGAACCTGAAAGCCATCATGTTTGGCGGCCGTATACCTAATTATTATAAGTATGCCGACACGATGCGCCCGAAGGAGTACATTGAGAAGGTACGCTCACGCGAGATTTATGACCCCGTGCTCACTTTCCAGCTTTCCAACGATTTTCACGTACGCCGTGTGATGCGTAACTACTTGCCCAACGACGAAGAGTCGAAACATTGTGCCACGTTGTTGCAGTGGGATAACATTTATTACCAGCCGCCTACACAGTCGTATGTAGACAAGAAGACAACGGTGCGTGTGGGACTGGTGCAATGGCAGATGCGTGCATACAACACGCTGGATGATGTTTTCGAACAAGTGGAATTCTTTGTGGATGCCGTTTCGGGTTACAAGAGTGACTTCGTGCTCTTCCCGGAATATTTCAATGCACCGCTGATGGCTAAATTCAATAATATGGGCGAAGCGCAGTCCATCCGTGCATTGGCACAATATACGGCCGAAATTCGCGACCGTTTTCTCAACCTGGCTATCAGTTATAATATCAATATCATTACGGGTAGTATGCCTTATGTGAAGGAAGATGGCGGACTGTACAATGTGGGATTCCTGTGTCGCCGTGACGGAACATTCGATATGTATGAAAAAGTACATGTAACGCCGGATGAGGTGAAGAGCTGGGGTCTGAGTGGGGGACGGATGGTCCAGACCTTTGATACCGACTGTGCTAAGATTGGTGTACTGATTTGTTACGATGTTGAATTCCCCGAGCTGTCACGTATCATGGCCGACCAGGGCATGCAGATTCTTTTTGTTCCATTCCTGACCGATACGCAGAACGGATATTCGCGTGTAAGGGTTTGTGCACAGGCTCGCGCCATAGAAAACGAGTGCTTTGTGGTGATTGCAGGCAGTGTGGGCAACTTGCCGCGTGTGCACAATATGGACATCCAGTATGCACAGTCGGGAGTGTTTACTCCGTGCGACTTTGCTTTCCCTACAGACGGTAAGCGTGCCGAGGCGACTCCGAATACGGAAATGATTCTGGTATCCGATGTCGATTTGGACTTGCTGAACGAACTGCATACGTACGGTAGTGTGCGCAATTTGCGTGACCGCCGTAATGATTTGTACGAGTTGAAAGTGAAGACCAACCGTTGATATTTCACGCTGTCAGAGCGGTAATACATTTGTTAAAAAGAAGGCTTTCTGGTTTGCAAAGAATCAGGAAGTCTTCTTTTTGTATACGGATTTATATTTATTTATTGATTCGGGAAGTGCTTGTTCCAAAAAAAAATCGTAATTTAGTAACCGAGCCATACGGCTGTAAACTTTATTTTCAGGCATTTTTAGATAAAACTATGAGCAAAATACTTTATCCGACTATGGCGGCCTTGACGATAGCTGCCGGAGCAGTGGCACAGGAACGGCCTAATATTATAGTCTTTCTGGTCGACGATATGGGACTGATGGATACTTCTGTTCCGTTTATCACGGATACAGAGGGAAACCCGCAGCGACAGCCGCTCAACGACTGGTATCGTACGCCAAATATGGAACGGCTGGCCAGCCAGGGTGTACGTTTTTCTACCTTCTACGCACAGAGTGTAAGCTCGCCCTCGCGCACGTCTATCATGACCGGACAGAATGCGGCCCGACACCGCACTACGAACTGGATCAATGCGGAGAGTAACAATCGGGATACATATGGGCCTCACGAATGGAACTGGAAGGGGCTGACAAGTAACTGTCCGATTTACCCGGCAGTCTTGCGTGAGGCCGGTTACAAAACGATTCATGTGGGAAAGGCGCACTTCGGCTGTATGGGCAGTGAGGGAGAGAACCCTACGAATCTGGGATTCGATGTCAATATCGGCGGCTCGTCTATCGGACATCCGGGTAGCTATCACGGCGAGAACGGTTATGGCTGGATAAAGGGACAGCGTGAACGGGCAGTACCCGATTTGGAAGCTTACCACCGTACGCATACGTTTCTTTCGGATGCTCTGACAATAGAAGCGGGAAAAGAGATAGCCAAGGCAGTACAGGCCGGACAACCGTTCTATCTGAACATGGCTCACTATGCCGTGCATGCGCCTTTCGAAACGGACGAACGTTTTATCGACCATTACAAGGATGCCGATAAGAATCAGCAGGCACGGGCTTTCGCTACGCTGGTAGAAGGAATGGACAAGTCATTGGGCGACCTGATGAATAAGTTGGAAGAACTGGGTGTAGCTGAGAATACGATGATTATTTTCCTGGGTGACAACGGGGGAGATGCACCATTGGGCAATGCGGCAGATTATGGTTCGTCGGCTCCCTTAAAAGGAAAGAAAGGTGCGGAATATGAAGGAGGTGTACGCGTTCCTTTTATCATGAGCTGGGCCAAGCCGGATGAGAACAATAAGCTGCAGAAGAGCTATCCCATTGCCGTAAACTGTGTACAGACACAAATGGCAACTGTAATGGATATTTACCCTACGGTATTGTCGGTAGCCGGTGTAAGAGTGCCTAGAGGCTATGAACTGGACGGAGACGACCTGAAACGGCTGGCGCAGGGCAAGCCCGACAAGCGGCATCGTGATGATTTCCTGATGCACTTCCCGCACGAGCATCGGGGCAGTTATTTTACAACCTATCGCAAAGGGGATTGGAAGCTGATTTACTATTATAATCCGCAGACGGATGGCAAACCTACTTATAAGCTCTACAACTTGGCAGCAGACCCGTTCGAAAAGAAAGATGTGTCTTTGGACAATCCGAAACTGTTGCGCGAGCTGTGCCGCCAGATGATGCTGCGTTTGGAAAAAGAAGGGGCTTTATATCCTGTAGATAAGGAAGGAAAGACGCTTTATCCCGTGTTGCCGCCGGTTCATGTCATCGAAGCTCTGTTCGGGCCCTGCAATCATCCATCTGCCTGAAAATACCTACATTTAGGTATTGACGGACGATTGTTTTCTGGCGAAATTTGCATCGGTGAAAATAACATAAAAACTAAGTTTAGCGTATGAAAATTGAAAAAATTATAGCTCGTGAAATTCTGGACTCGCGTGGTAATCCTACCGTAGAAGTAGATGTAGTATTGGAATGTGGTGTAATGGGACGTGCGGCTGTTCCGTCAGGCGCATCAACTGGTGAACACGAAGCACTTGAGCTGCGCGATAAAGATCCGAACCGCTACTGTGGTAAGGGTACACTGAAAGCTGTGGAGAACGTGAACAACATCATCGCCCCTGCACTGGTGGGATGGTCGGCTTTGCAACAACGTGCCATCGACCATAAGATGCTGGAACTGGACGGCACGGCAACCAAATCTAAATTAGGTGCCAATGCCATCTTGGGCGTTTCACTGGCTGTAGCCAAGGCTGCTGCCGCTTATCTGGACATTCCTTTGTATCGCTACATCGGTGGTGTGAATACGTTTGTAATGCCGGTGCCGATGATGAATATCATCAACGGCGGATCGCACAGTGATGCTCCAATTGCTTTCCAGGAATTTATGATTCGTCCGGTAGGAGCTCCTTCGTTCCGCGAAGGTCTGCGCATGGGAGCAGAGGTGTTCCATGCCCTGAAGAAGGTGCTGCACGACCGCGGACTAAGTACAGCTGTGGGCGATGAAGGCGGTTTTGCTCCTGCACTGAACGGTACGGAAGATGCGCTGGATTGCATCATGAGTGCCATCACGAAAGCAGGTTATCAGCCAGGTAAGGATGTGGTGATTGGTATGGACTGCGCTTCATCCGAGTTCTATAAGGATGGTGTGTACGATTATACTATTTTCGAAGGCGAAAAGGGCAAGAAGCGTACTGCCGACGAACAGATTGACTATCTGGAAGAACTTATCAGCAAATACCCGATTGACTCGATTGAAGATGGTATGAGTGAAAACGACTGGGACGGCTGGAAGAAACTGACCGAACGCATCGGCGACCGCTGCCAGTTGGTAGGTGACGACTTGTTTGTAACGAATGTGGAATTCCTGAGCAAGGGTATCGAACTGGGTTGTGCCAACTCTATTCTGATTAAGGTGAACCAGATTGGCTCACTCACAGAAACTTTGGATGCCATCGAAATGGCACACCGCCATGGTTATACCACTGTAACATCGCACCGTTCGGGTGAAACTGAAGATGCTACAATTGCTGATATTGCCGTAGCTACAAACAGTGGCCAGATTAAGACGGGGTCATTGAGCCGTTCGGACCGTATGGCTAAATACAACCAGTTGTTGCGCATTGAAGAAGAATTGGGCGGCCTTGCCGTATATAGTTATAAAAAGTAATAAAGACGCTTTCTTTGTCATTTAAATAGCATATTTACAAAAAGAGAAATCCTCCTACCCGAGCCGTGATGGTTGAGGGCAGGAGGGATTCTTTTATTCAGGACCGATTGTAAAACAGTCGGCTTATTTTATACCGATTTCATCTACAAAGAGGTAAGCCTTGTGTCCGGCATTTTTGTGCCACTTAGGTAATGCCTGAGTAGCTTTACCGATAATGTGTACGTAGCGGGCAGCTACTTTGTCAAACTGTACCCGTTCTACTTTCGTCACGTTGTTAGGGCTTCCTTTCGGGAGTTCCGGATAATCAGCTTTAGCTACTTGTGTAAAATTCTTACCATCGGTAGATACCGAAACCTCGATACCTTTCAGGCCGAAAATATAATCGCCTGGTACCTGACAGGTGCTGATAAATACAGATGATATCTCGGTGTCTTTCTGCAAGTCTATGGTCGCTTCCAAGTCTTTTCCGTAGAAGCCTAGATAGCGTCCGGAACGATAAGCAGCATCTTCGCCGTATAAGCCGTCAATCAGTACGTTGGCTCCTTTAAACGTATAAGTATCTTCGGGTGCAGAGTGAAGCTCGATAGGCTGCATGGTAGCCAGGTTGTAGTGCAGGGTTTCTTCGGCAGTTTCGCTGGCAGCACCGTTACGGATGGATACAGCCTTGATGGTTGCGTTGCCCGAAATGTCAAAAGGACCTTCGTAGCGGATGGCATTTGCATCCGGCATGCTGCCGTCGGTGGTGTAGTAAGCTGGTGCATTATCAAATGTATAGAGCGATACAGACGAAACGCCCGGCTTCTCGGACGGATTGACATCAATTACTACATTTTCTATATCCTGCTTATAATGGAAACCGTTCAGCGTATACAGGTCAAGCTGATGGCGAAGGCGAGAAAGGAAGCCGTCCAAATTCTTCTGCTCCGGATTACTCCACTGCAACTCACTCAGAGCGGCAATTCGAGGCATCATCTGCCATTCTACCTTGGTGGTATCTTTTGTCCATTCGGTCCAGATACAAGCTTGTACACCCATAATGTTTTTCTGCTCTTCAGGAGTGAGCTTGTCGGATACCGGCTCAAAATTATATACACGCTCTACACTGCTTACTCCCTTCAGTCGGTTGTAACCCGGATTGCTGAAGTAAAGGTGGCTGATAGGGCAGACAATCGTCTGATGGCCAAGCTGAGCCGAACGGATACTGGCTTTTACGCTGGTCCATGCAGTAACAGTAGTACTCTTGGTGGCATTACCTTCCAGAATTTCATCCCAACCCATCACTTTACGTCCGCGGGCATTGATCTCCTTTTCTACCTCGCCCATGAAATAAGCCTGCAACTGGTTTTCCTTGCTATGCTCGGGAGTGGCTTTCAGTTTCAGCTCACGTATTTGGGCCTGGCATTTCGGACACTTTTCCCAGCGCACTTTCGGACATTCGTCACCACCTATATGAATATAGGGTGAAGGGAATATATCCATGATTTCGTTGATTACATCTTTGGCAAACTGTAATGTTTTTTCGTTGCCCCCACAGAGAACTTCATCGAATACACCAAAGCGTGTAGGAACTTCATACGGACCTCCGGTACAGCCTAGTTCAGGATAAGAAGCAAGCGCTGCCATCATATGACCAGGCATATCGACTTCAGGAATTACGGTAATGTAGCGTTCGGCTGCATATTTTACAATCTCGCGAGCCTGTTCCTGAGTGTAAAATCCTTTTACTGGTGTGCCGTCGAATTCTTTTGAGTCCGGCTTTACAATAGTTTCCTTGCGATAAGAACCTACTTCTGTCAGTTTAGGATACTTCTTGATTTCGATTCGCCAACCTTGGTCTTCGGTTAGGTGCCAGTGGAAGTAGTTGATGTTATGGAGTGCCAGCATGTCGATCACCTCTTTCAGATAGTCTACGCTGAAGAAATGACGGCCTACATCGAGCATGAAACCACGGTAGCCAAAGCGTGGAAAGTCTTTCACACTGCCGGCAGGAAGTGCAGCGATTGTTTTACCTTGTGTAATCGGCAATGCTTTGTATAAGGTCTGGATACCGTAGAAAATACCGGCTTCTGTTCCGGCTTTGAGGGTTACTTCATCGCTGTCTATCTGAAGTTCGTAGCCTTCCGGATTGGCAATGTTGCTGTCCAAAATCAAGTTGATGCTTTGCTTGCCGGGAGTGGTAGCCAATTGTACCTCAACTCCTGTTACCTCTTTTATATATGAAGCAAGGAAATGGGCGTTGCGTTCCATTTTCTCATTGCCTTGAGGATAAACAATGCGAGTAGACGAAGTGATTTTAAATGGAGATGCATCGGCATCCGATACAACCTCCTGAGGCAGAGGAATAACATGCAGATTGCCGTTTGTGACATCTTGCTGGGTGCAGCTTGCAAGACTGAATGACAGAACTGCACATAAGGTCAAAGGTTTTACCATAAATAAGCTTGTTTGTTGAAGTTTATAATAGATGTAAAATTAAGTTTTTATTTCGGAAACAAAAACATGAAATTAGTATATTTTTTAAAATGAGAGGTATTTGGAAATTGTTTCTATAAAATTAGTATAATTATTAAATATTTTAAAGAATGCTATGCCGCAGTATGTAAAAAAAGTCCGGTACGGGATAAGCTCTCGAACCGGACTTTAGCAATGAAAGGCTGGTGTATCAGTCTTTCAATGAATAGAATTCTACATTCTTGCGACCTTTTTTCTCGCTGCTCAGCACTAACTTGTCTTCGCGTGAAAGCCAGCCGATAGCAGCCCAGAATTCAGCATCGCTAAGATGCGATTCCTTCTTCAGTTTCAATACTTCTACCTTTTCACTACCATGCAGGAGTGTCCACAAAGAACCTGCATTCTTACCTATTAAACTCTGTTCCATGATTAAAAATATTTAGATGAATAAATCAAAAAATAAATCGTAGTATGCGAAAAAACTTGTGCTTTTCCTTTGGCATAGAAGGAAAACGACAACAATGGCAGACTAGGAAAATTCTTCCTGCAACCTGCACAATTAATTTGAAAATGTATTGCTGAATAAAAGTGGTGAGTGTGGGGCGGAAAAGAGAAAGGCCCCGCTTGCCGCATGGCAGCAATAGAATAACCGGAAACCGTAAAGATGATAGGAGTGAGGTTTCCTTTTGCAAATATAAGAAACTTTTGTTAACTTTATACCAATTATAGCAATATTTTTTTTCTCCGGTGTTACGAAAGGTAGAAACTGAAGTCATACCCGGTTGTTTTAAGAAAAGGAAATCATCAAATTAAATATGGATAAGAAAAGGAAGGATTTTTTACTGGATGGAAAGCCGATCCCCGAATGGCTGAGGGAACTGGGCAAGGAGGGAAACGCAACTTTTGTTGCTTCATTGAATCCTGGAATTCCGCATGTGCTAGGCGTTCGTTTAGGAGATATGCGCCGCCTGGCCAAGCAGATAGCTAGCAGTGATTGGGAGAGTTACCTGGATTCTGCAGGAGATTATTATATGGAAGAACGCCTGCTGCATGGCCTGGTCTTGGGAGCTGTCACTCCGGATGAAGATGTGGAAATCTATCTTAATCGTGTAACGAATTTTGTACATCAAATTAACTGCTGGTCGGTATGCGATTCTTTCCGTTTTGCAGGCGGAAAGCGTTATTTTACCCAGCACGAGCATCGCTTCTGGGATTACCTGACAGCCATGATGCAGCGCTCTGAAACCTATACGATACGCTTTGGAGTAGTAATGACGCTTACCTATTATATAAAGGAAGCGTACGTCGACCGCCTGTTGGAATGCTATGCAGCCATCCGTCATCCGGATTATTACGTAAAGATGGCAGTGGCCTGGGCCTTGTCCGTCTGCTACGTAAAGTTTCCCCAACAGACATACGATTTGCTGTCACGCGGCACACTCGATGCTGAAACCTTGCAGAAAACCGTGCGCAAAATCAACGAATCACTACGGGTGGATAAGGCTTCCAAGCAGATAGTCACCCAACTCCTGAAACGATAGTGCGATACTCTGCTTTCAAAATGCCCTGCGGCGGTTCTTTTTTTTAGAAAAGCATAGTGATAATCTCACATAAATTACGTATCTTTGCATGAAAATTTTCGCGAATCATGAAAATTAAGGAAATTATTACAGCCCTTGAGAAGTTCGCGCCTCTGCCATTGCAAGACGGATTTGATAACGCCGGTCTGCAAGTTGGATTGACAGACGCGGAAGCTACAGGGGCTTTGTTGTGTCTGGACGTTACGGAAGCTGTGGTGGACGAAGCCATTGCACTGGGTTTTAACCTGATTGTTTCGCACCATCCGCTTATCTTCAAAGGCTTTAAATCGCTGACGGGTAAGGATTATGTGGAACGATGCGTACTGAAGGCTGTCCGTAACGAGATTGTGATCTACTCCATGCATACCAACCTGGACAATGCGCAAGGAGGAGTGAACTTCAAGATAGCCCAGAAAATAGGTCTGCAGAATGTGCGTATTTTGGCTCCGGTGCAGAACGCCTTGCTCAAGCTTGTAACGTTCGTGCCGGTTTCCATGGCAGGTGTCGTTCGTAATGCTTTGTTCGATGCCGGTTGCGGATGCATCGGCAATTACGACGAGTGCAGCTATAATCTGGAAGGTACAGGTACGTTCCGTGCTCTGGAAGGGACTCATCCGTTCTGCGGTGAGCAGGGGAAACGTCACGAGGAGAAAGAGGTCCGCATTGAGGTCATTCTGCCGGCATTCCGTAAAGGTGCCGTTATGAAAGCCTTGCTGGCTGCACATCCCTACGAGGAGCCTGCGTTCGATTTTTACGCCTTACAAAATGCGTGGAGTCAGACGGGTGCCGGAGTGGTAGGTGAGCTGGCCGAGCCAGAAACCGAGACCGAGTTCCTGAAGCGCATCAAGCAGACATTCGAAGTCGGTTGCCTCAAACATTCGCGCATGGCCGGACGGCTGATTCGCAAAGTGGCACTGTGCGGTGGCTCGGGTGCATTCCTGTTGCCCGACGCTGTAGCAAGCGGTGCCGATGTGTTCCTGACCGGCGAAGTGAAGTACCATGATTACTTCTTTTACGACGACCGTATCCTGATAGCCGAGCTGGGACACTACGAAAGCGAACAATATACCAAGGAAATATTTAATTCAATCATAAGGGAGCAGTTCCCGACGCTGGAAGTGAAAATGACCCGCGTCAATACCAATCCCATCAAATTTTTGTAAATTATCATTATGGTGAAAGAAGCAAAAAAAGATCCGAACGAACTGAGTGTAGAACAGAAGTTGAAAGCATTGTACCAGTTGCAGACGATGCTGTCAGAAATTGACAAGATCAAGACACTGAGAGGTGAACTTCCGCTTGAAGTACAGGATTTGGAAGACGAAGTAACCGGTCTGAGCACACGTATCGAGAAAATCAAAACTGAAATCGAAGAACTGAAAGCTTCGGTTGCTACCAAGAAAATTGAAATCGAAACTGCCAAGGCTTCTGTTGAAAAATACAAAGCTCAGCAGGACAACGTAAAAAACAACCGCGAGTACGACGTTCTTACTAAGGAAATCGAATTCCAGTCGCTGGAAATTGAACTGTGCGAAAAACGTATCAGAGAATATACTGCTTCAATCAAAGCCAAGGAAGAAGAAATTGTAAAGAGCACTCACGCACTCGAAGAAAGAACAAAAGACCTGGAAGTAAAGAAGAACGAGTTGGACGAAATCATCTCTGAAACTAAACAGGAAGAAGAAAAACTGAGAGAAAAAGCTAAAGTGCTTGAAACTACCATCGAACCACGCTTGCTACAGGCTTTCAAGCGTATCCGTAAAAACTCACGCAACGGTTTGGGTATTACCTACGTTCAGCGCGATGCTTGTGGCGGTTGCTTCAACAAGATTCCGCCTCAGAAACAGATGGATATCCGTATGCGCAAGAAAGTTATCGTTTGCGAATACTGTGGTCGTATCATGATTGACCCTGAATTGGCTGGTGTAGTTCCTGAAAGAAATCTGGATACTCTTACAAAGAAATAATTCTCACTCTTTGATTTTATTGAAATCCGCTTGTGGCATCCGTTATAGATGCGCAAGCGGATTTTTTTTGCGTCCTTACTGTTGCAGTTTATCATTCGTGAGATAAGTATTCTTCATGGCTGAAATGAAGGTAAGTCATTTTTGTGCCGCATGTTTATCAAAGTAATGATGCGCGAAAGAAGTACCGATATTTGTATGGATTAATTATCAATATTTCAGTGGAATGAAAAATAAGACCAGGTTGCAGGTTATAATAGATGTTGTTAAATCTGTAAATAAATATTACTATTTATAAAGTTTGAAGCATGGCATAATCGGGGATTTCTTTCAAGAAATTGCAGCAAAACCGTTCATAATCTACCTTGCAACAGTAGTGCTCCAGACCATTGCTGACGATGAGATAATCTACTTTAAGCACGATATTATAGCGTGTAATCTGATCGAAAACCTGACGGGTGATGGGGACGGTAGGAGCTTTATATTCGATAATCATGCGCGGAGTACGGGTGCGGTCGTACAGCACGGTGTCGCAACGCTTGCGGGTTCCGTTCAGAGTGAGCTGCACCTCATTGGCCAGCAGGCCGGAAGGATATCCTTTGTGCTGAATGAGGAAATGTACGAAATGCTGGCGCACCCACTCTTCGGGAGTAAGGGCAACGTATTTCCTCCGCAGGGGGTCGAATACCATTTTTTTGCCATCTGTTACAGCTATTTTAACTTGAAAATCGGGTAGGTTTAATGAGAACATGCTTATTTTTGTATAATATATCAATTAGTATCCACAAAAATACGAAAAGATTATGAAAACTAAAGAGGAAATTGTATCAAACTGGCTTCCGCGCTATACGCAGTGCAAACTGGAAGACTTCGGGAAATATATTCTGCTTACCAATTTCGATAAATATGTGGAGATTTTTGCAGAGCAGTTCAATGTGCCGGTTGTGGGCCGGACAGCCAACATGACTTCGGCACATGCAGACGATATAAGTATTATCAATTTCGGAATGGGCAGTCCCAATGCGGCCATCATCATGGACTTGCTGAGCGCCATCCAGCCCAAGGCCTGTCTGTTCTTGGGAAAATGTGGCGGATTGAGTTCGAAAACGGCTCTCGGAGATTTCATTCTTCCGATTGCGGCTATCCGTGGCGAGGGAACTTCGAACGATTATTATCCCCCCGAGGTTCCTGCGCTGCCAGCCTTCATGCTGCAGCGTGCCGTGTCGTCGGCCATCCGCGATTTCTCACTGGACTACTGGACGGGGACTGTCTATACGACCAACCGTCGTATATGGGAATACGATGAAAACTTCAAGGATTACCTGCGCAAAACCCGTGCAATGGGTATCGATATGGAAACGGCGACGCTGTTTGTTACGGGATTTGCCAACCATATTCCTACGGGCGCCTTGCTGCTGGTTTCGGATCAACCTATGATTCCGGAAGGGGTGAAGACGGAGAAGAGTGATTCGCTGGTGACCCAAAACTATGTGCGCGAACACGTACGGGTGGGCATTCATTCCCTGCAGATGATTCGCGACCAGAAGAAGACGGTTAAACACTTGAAGTTCGACTGGTAACGGGAGGTAGCTGAGATATGGCAAAGGAAATAGGATATGAAGATATTGTAAAAGCCATTCGCAACAAGGATTTCCGTCCGGTGTATTACCTGATGGGCGAAGAGGATTACTACATTGACCGCATTGCAGACTATCTGGTGGACTCGGTGCTGACGGAGTCGGAGCGCGAGTTCAACTATACGGTGATGTACGGTCCGGAAGTCGAGGTGGCTGCCGTTATCAATGCGGCACGCCGTTACCCGATGATGTCGAAGTATCAGGTAGTGCTGGTGAAGGAAGCGCAGGGTTTGCGGGGACTGGAGAACTTGAGCTTTTATCTGCAGAAGCCGCTGGAGTCGACTATCCTGGTGTTCTGTCACAAGCATGGAACATTGGACCGGCGGAAGAAGGTAGCTGCAGAGTTGGAGAAGATGGGAGTGCTCTTTGAGTCGAAACGGTTGAAGGAAGCGCAGATGCCCGGATTCGTCACCTCGTATCTGAAGAGGAAGCAAGTGGAGATTGAGCCGAAGGCTTCGGAACTGATTACGGAATTTGTAGGAAACGACCTGAGCCGAATGGCCGGTGAACTGGAGAAACTGATTATAACGCTGCCGCCCGGACAGAAGCGAATTACCTCCGAACAGATAGAGCGAAACATCGGAATCAGCAAGGACTATAACAACATCGAACTGAAGAACGCACTGGTGGAAAAGGACGTGCTGAAGGCAAATCGGATAATAAAATATTTTGACGATAATCCGAAGGCAAATCCTATACAGGCAACGCTCTCCTTTCTGTTCAATTTCTTTTCGAATCTGATGTTGGCCTACTACGCACCCGACAAGTCGGAGCAAGGAATCGCGCAGCAACTGGGACTCCGTTCTGCCTGGCAGGCTCGCGAGTATATGCTGGCCATGCGAAAATATACGGGGGTAAAAGTGATGCAGATCATCGGCGAAATCCGATATTGCGATGCGCGGTCTAAAGGAGTGGGCAATCCGTCTACACCAAGTGGCGAACTGCTGAAAGAACTTATCTTTAAAATTCTGCACTGACATAGCAACTAGAATAAAAATGGTATTGTAAAACCTGGATAATCGTCCCGGCAAAACTCAGAAAAAAATGGGTTTGCAGGGACGATTTTTTTGTGCAATTAACTGGAAGAAAATCTCTGGAACATCTGCTTTTGGCGGCAATAAACAGCACGATTGAACAAGGGGCAGGGGCATAAAGAAGCAAGGGTAGTGGGAGGGGAGAGGTTTATCAGCGTGAAAAGAGTGTCTTGATAGACCGTTTTTGCTAGATGAAGAGGAATTACAAACGTAAAATATGGGGTTAATACATTGTAAATAAGCAAATTAAGCCGTAATTCGACGCTTGAGATTTTAAAATTTACGTTTGTAACGATCTGAGGTAGGGAATAGATGATTCTGAAGAGTATTGGCACTTAAAGTGAAGGCAATGAGGCACAGTCAGGCAAAGTACCCGTACTGCAAAGCGTATCTTTGTAAACCGAACACGAAAAATCTCATTGAGTCTATAGAAAAGTCATCCGGAAGTGTAATTCTGTAAAGCAAAGAGTGTAATTTACAATTGGATAATATTAAGAAATATCACATATACATATATACATGTAAATAAATAAACGGCATTTACAATTGTGATATAATTCAGATTGTTAATTTGAATATTTCCATAATCCAATTGGAGATTATCATATTTTTCTTTTTGTTTATTCACAATGATAAATGTAAATGTATATTTATTGCATGCAATACTACTTATATAAGTAGGTGAAAACCAATCAGATAATAAAATAAATTCATAAACAACTTTAGATTTTCAAACTTTTTACGAGTAAATATCCGTTATTTTGCGGCTATAATATTTATACAGCTGATAGTGAGTTGTAAACCAGTCTTTCGTTTTAAAAATGTAAAGATTTACTTTTATGGATGTACAGACAGTTTACATCCGTAATTTAGATATGTAAATATTGAATTTACAAAAAATCAATTCACATTTCTATAATGTAAATTTGCATTTATAAATATATATCATTACTTTTGTAATACAATAAAAAACGTAATTACACCTGTAAATGAGAGACCGAATTTCACAAATCATACAGCACGAAAAACTTACTAATGCTGAATTCGCAGAAAAGATTGGAGTTTCTGCCTCCTCGTTGTCACACATTCTGGGTGGTAGAAACAATCCTAGCCTGGAAGTGGTGATGAAAATACACAAGACTTTCCCATATGTAAACCTGGAATGGCTGCTGTATGGTGAAGGCAGTATGGAAAATCAGTCAGCACCGGAACCGGTTGGAATTACGCTTTCCGAAACGCTTGAGAATCCTGTATTTCCGTCCCAAGTATCAGACGAAGCGGAATATCGCAAGGAAATCGGCCTTGAATCGCCTGGTTTAGGCGCTAAACCAACTGTAAAAGAGGAAATTAGATACATCGAACGGCCGCAACGTAAAATCACCGAAATAAGAATTTTCTTTGATAATGGCACTTACGAGACTTTCCGTCCCGAAAAGTAAGCTCGTTTTGAAATGTTAATTGGGTAAATTCGTTATCTTTGCATGAGAATAACGAATTTACCCAATTTTGTTTATGAAGAAATATATTTTAGACTTGACGGTTACAGAGAACACACGGTTGCATGCCAACTATGTTCTGATAAAGCTGACCGATGCAAATGCTCCGCTTCCGGAAATGTTGCCGGGACAATTTGCCGAAATTCGCGTGGACGGATCGAATACAACATTCCTCCGCCGTCCTATTTCTATTAACTATGTTGACAGAAACCGTAATGAAGTATGGTTCCTTGTACAGCTGGTAGGAGATGGAACCCGTAAGCTGGCTACTGTGCAGGTTGGCGATACCGTAAACGTGGTATTGCCGTTGGGCAATGGTTTCTCTATGCCGGAATCGGCCGAAAAGAAAGTGCTGCTTGTGGGCGGTGGCGTGGGTACTGCTCCGCTGCTTTACATGGGCGAAGCTTTGCGCAAAATGGGATGCAAGCCTGTATTCCTGCTGGGCGCACGTTCTGTAAACGACCTGTTGCAGCTGGATAGCTTCAAGGCGCTGGGCGATGTCTATATCACTACAGAAGACGGCAGCATGGGCGAAAAGGGCTATGTAACCCAGCATAGCATCCTGCAGCAGGAACGTTTCGATATGATTCAGACTTGCGGCCCTAAACTAATGATGATGGCGGTTGCCAAGTATGCGAAAGCCAACGGTATCGAGTGCGAAGTTTCACTGGAAAATACCATGGCGTGCGGTGTAGGTGCCTGCCTGTGCTGCGTGGAAAAGACAGCCGACGAGGGTCATGTGTGTGTATGTAAAGAAGGTCCGGTATTTAATATTAATAGATTGTTATGGCAGATTTAAGTGTAAATATAGGCAAACTGAGTATGAAGAACCCGGTGATGACTGCATCGGGAACATTTGGTTACGGTCTGGAATTTGCCGATTTTGTTGATTTGGAACGTATCGGCGGTATCATTGTAAAGGGAACTACCCTGCATCATCGCGAAGGAAATCCTTATCCGCGTATGGCTGAAACTCCGATGGGTATGCTGAATGCGGTGGGATTGCAGAACAAGGGTGTACACTATTTTGCAGAGCATATCTACCCGCAGATTAAGGACATCCAGACCAATATGATTGTGAACGTCTCAGGTTCACAAATCGAGGATTATGCTGAAACAGCCAGCATTATCAACGGACTGGAGCAGATTCCTGCTATCGAGCTGAACATCTCATGTCCGAACGTAAAACAGGGCGGTATGGCGTTTGGTGTGACTGCCAAAGGAGCTGCCGAAGTGGTAAGTGCCGTGAGAAAGGTTTACGATAAGACGCTGATTGTAAAACTGTCGCCTAACGTTACAGACATTACAGAGATTGCACGTGCCGTAGAAGGTGCCGGAGCAGACAGTGTATCGCTCATCAACACGTTGCTGGGTATGGCTATCGATGCAGAGAAACGTCGCCCGATATTGTCTACCGTAACTGGCGGTATGAGTGGTGCGGCTGTGAAGCCCATTGCCCTGCGTATGGTATGGCAGGTAGCTAAGGCTGTAAACATTCCGGTAATCGGTCTTGGAGGTATCATGAACTGGAAGGATGCTGTGGAGTTCATGCTGGCGGGTGCAAGTGCTATCCAGATTGGTACGGCCAACTTTATCGATCCGGCTGTAACTGTTAAGGTAGCCGAAGGTATCAACGACTATCTGGACCGTCACGGCTTCTCTTCTGTACGCGATATCATCGGCGCACTGGAAGTCTAAAAATAATTTTTATTTACAAGCGGACCTCTGCTGCATCTTGTGTAGGGGCCGCAAAATACAAAGCTCCGGCAATGTTCTGCCGTACATGCGAAGAGTACGGAATCAGATACATTGCCGGAGCTTTTATCTTGTTATGGCGTTGTCTTATTTATCCTCTAGCAGGTCGGGGCGCAAGCGTTGTGTGCGTTCGAGTGACTGCTGGAATTCCCAGTCGCGGATGCGGGCTTCATGACCGGACAGCAACACATCGGGGACTTTCCATCCGTTGTATTCAGCAGGGCGGGTATATACCGGAGGAGCCAGCAGGTTATCCTGGAATGAATCGGACAACGCCGACTGTTCGTCGGAGATGACACCCGGAATGATACGCACCACCGCATCGGCAATAACAGCCGCAGCCAGCTCTCCGCCGGTCAGCACATAATCGCCTATACTGATTTCCTTGGTGATGAGATGCTCGCGGATACGGTAATCTATCCCTTTGAAATGGCCGCAAAGAATGATGAGATTCTCGTTCATCGAAAGCGTGTTTGCCATCTTCTGGTCGAACTTCTCTCCATCGGGTGAAGTGAAGATGACCTCGTCGTAATGACGTTCGGCCTTCAGCGCCGAAATGCATCGGTCTATCGGCTCTATCTTCATAACCATTCCCGCGCAACCTCCGAAAGGATAATCGTCCACCTTGCGGTAACGGTCGTAGGCATAATCGCGCAAATTGTGTATATGAAACTCTGCAATGCCCTTTTTCTGAGCGCGGCTCATGATGGAGCAATTGAAAAAGCCCTCTATCATCTCGGGCAAAACGGTGATAATATCTATTCTCATACAAAACTATATTTTTTGCAAAAATAGTAATATTCTGCCTTACATGCGGGCATTTCGTGCAATTTTAGCTATTTTTGTCGGAAAACTTTAGCAATAATAGGACATGAATGAAATAGAAAGAATAGACAGGTTGCGCGAAGAGCTGCACCAGCACAACTACAATTACTACGTATTGAACGCTCCGGTCATCAGCGACCGCGAATTCGATATGCTGATGAAAGAGCTTCAAGACCTAGAGAGCAAGCACCCCGAGCACTTTGACGAGAACTCGCCCAGTATGCGCGTGGGCAGCGACATCAACAAAGACTTTACGCAGGTACAGCATAAGTATCCGATGCTTTCACTAGGCAATACTTATTCCGAAGCAGATGTAAAAGATTTTTACGAGCGAGTTCGTAAAGCGCTGAATGAGCCTTTCGAAATCTGCTGTGAAATGAAATTCGACGGTACGTCAATATCGCTTACTTATGAAAACGGTAAACTGGTGCGTGCCGTGACTCGTGGCGACGGTGTGCAGGGTGATGATGTGACGGACAATGTGAAGACCATCCGTACCATCCCGCTGGTTCTGAAAGGCGACGGCTATCCCAAGGAATTCGAGATACGCGGTGAAATCCTGATGCCCTGGAATGTATTCGAAGAACTGAACCGTGAAAGAGAAGCACGCGAGGAACCGCTTTTTGCCAATCCGCGTAACGCGGCCTCGGGTACGCTGAAATTGCAGAACTCGGCTGCCGTAGCTGCCCGTCATCTGGATGCTTATCTGTATTATCTGCTGGGCGATAATCTGCCGTGCGACGGACATTACGAAAACCTGCAGGAAGCGGCCCGATGGGGATTCAAAGTTTCGGATATCACCCGTAAGGTGCAGACACTGGAAGAGGTTTTCGAATTCATCAACTACTGGGACGTGGAGCGCAAGAACCTGCCGGTCGCTACTGACGGTATCGTATTGAAGGTAAATTCCCTCCGCCAGCAGCGAAATCTGGGTTATACAGCAAAATCTCCCCGATGGGCTATCGCATACAAGTTCCAGGCAGAACAGGCGCTTACAAGGCTTCATACGGTATCGTATCAGGTAGGAAGAACGGGAGCTATCACGCCGGTTGCCAATCTGGACCCTGTGCAGCTTTCGGGTACGGTAGTCAAGAGAGCCTCGCTGCATAATGCAGATATTATCCAGTCGCTTGACCTTCATATTAACGACATGGTGTATGTGGAAAAAGGAGGTGAGATTATTCCGAAAATTACAGGCGTTGATATTACGCAACGTCAGCCCGACAGTCAGAAGGTGACTTTCATTACCCATTGTCCGGAATGCGGCAGTCCGCTGGTGCGCTACGAAGACGAAGCTGCTCACTATTGTACCAACGAGACAGCCTGTCCGCCGCAGATTAAAGGAAAAATAGAACACTTTATCAGTCGCCGTGCCATGAACATCGAGGGGCTGGGACCGGAAACAGTAGACCAGTTCTATCAGCACGGACTGATTCATAATGCTGCAGATTTGTATGAGTTGACCGAAGACCAGCTGATCGGCCTGGAACGTATGGGCAAGAAATCGGCTCAGAATATCATTCAAGGTATCGAGCAGTCGAAGCAAGTTCCCTTCGAACGTGTATTGTTTGCATTGGGAATCCGCTTTGTGGGCGAGACTGTAGCGAAAAAGCTGGCCAAAGCCATGCACTCTATCGACAAACTGGCTGCTGCAACGCTGGATGAACTGATTCAGCTGGACGAAATCGGCGGAAAGATTGCGCAAAGCATCCTGAACTATTTCGCAAACGAGGCCAATCGCGACCTGATCGAACATTTGCGCCGTGCAGGGGTACAACTGGCTTTGACGGAAGAAACCCTTTCTGCACAGACAGACAAGTTGAAAGGGATGTCGATTGTCATCAGCGGTGTCTTTGCAAAGCATTCGCGTGACGAGTACAAGCAAATGATTGAACAAAATGGAGGAAAAAACGTAGGCAGTATTTCATCGAAGACAAGCTTTATTCTGGCCGGCGAGAACATGGGCCCCAGCAAACTGGAGAAAGCGCAGAAACTGGGCGTGCGGATTATCGACGAAAACGAATTCCTGCAAATGCTGGATTAGAAGTGAAAAGCGGTTTTTTACCAACTTTTTATCATAAAACAGCAAATTTATGATAAGATTTATAGCGTAGAAAGAAAATATTCGTACTTTTGTACTGATTAATGAAGTATATTATTTACTTATGATACAAAGAAGACTCAGAGGAATGGGGGTGGCGCTAATCACTCCGTTCAAAGAAGATGGAAGCGTTGACTATGACGCGTTGATACGTCTGGTAGACTACCAGGTGCAAAACGGGACAGATTTTCTATGTGTGCTGGGAACCACAGCCGAAACACCAACTCTGACAGCCGAAGAAAAGAAAAAAATACGAGAATTGGTTGTAGAGCGTGTAAACGGCCGTATTCCTATTTTGCTTGGTATAGGAAGCAACTGTACACAAGGGGTGGTTGATAGCCTTAAAAATGACGATTTCACCGGAATCGATGCCGTATTGGTGGTCGTTCCTTACTATAACAAACCGTCGCAGGAAGGTATCTATCAGCACTATAAGGCTGTGGCCAATGCTACCAAACTTCCAATCGTATTATATAACGTACCGGGACGTACGGGCGTGAATATGACGGCAGAAACTACTTTGCGTATTGCGCGTGATTTCAAGAACGTAATTGCAATCAAGGAAGCGTCGGGCAATATCACCCAGATGGACGATATCATAAAGAACAAGCCGGAGAATTTTGATGTAATTTCGGGAGATGACGGTATTACTTTCCCGCTAATTACACTGGGAGCTGTAGGAGTTATCTCTGTAATCGGTAATGCTTTCCCTCGTGAATTCAGCCGTATGACTCGTCTGGCATTGCAAGGTGATTATGCCAGTGCACTGAATATCCACCATAAATTCACTGAATTATTCAAGTTGCTTTTCGTAGATGGTAATCCTGCCGGTGTGAAAGCCATGCTGAATATGATGGGAATGATAGAAAACCGCTTGCGTCTGCCGCTGGTACCGACACGTATCACTACTTTCGAGCAGATGAAACGCATTCTGGATGAACTGAAAATAAAATGCTAAGATAGCTTGCTGCTTTAGCGATGAAAAGGCCGCTTTTTGTACTTGACGTTACAAAAAGCGGCCTTTTTTATCTTTATTGCAAAACAATGTTAACAATATGAAGTTTTGAGAATATATTTTTCATTCTTTTAAAATATTTTGCTTTATTGCGGAAACGATAAACCTTTACACGCCATCCTTAAATTCTGTCCTGCTATGATGCTAGAATATTTCATTCGGATTTTAATGCGAATGCTGGAATTCCTTTTCCCGGCCTTATCTGTATCACCTATACCACAAGTTCACCATTGTGATTCACAAACTAGCTTATTAGGGCTTTTACAGGGACTTTCTGTACAAACAGAAGGGAATATGCCTATGCAAATAAGAAATGCGCTTAGAGAGGAGATTTTTGCCTCATTAGGCCAATTGTTTCTGCCGATTAAATGCAATGGAAATTTTCGTTTAATTTTAAGCAGGATAGTAAAGGTTAAACGACGGCAACGGTTTAGGTTTAATTAATTACTTTCTCTGTTTTTACAGTTGTGTTTCTGGATTTTTAAATTTAGCTTGAAAGAATTCGGAAAGGGATTGTTTGTGTCAGACTGTTCCGATTTACGTTGCCCCATCATTTACACGATTCAAATAAGAGGGAAGGGTATATAAAAAAAGTTCCCCCTTTCACAAGGAGAAACTTCCGTGACCGCGACAGGATTCAAACCTGTAACCGGCTGATCCGTAGTCAGCTACTCTA
>CAJKDC010000044.1 GCA_905198575.1 uncultured Bacteroides sp.
CTTATCTGCCGACATACCGGTATACGGCACCTTCCTTGACGGTACGGACATGTACGGACAGGATCTGTCTTCGAATGGTATCATCGTCATGGGAAATGAAGGAAACGGCATCAGCCGGCCCGTAGGCAATCTTGTCAGCAAAAGACTCTACATTCCCAGTTTTCCGGCCGAAAGAGATACGGTGGAAAGCCTGAATGTCGCTATTGCCACTTCAATTATCTGCGCTGAATTCAGACGGAGACAGACAGCGTCAAAATAAACGTCTCCATTTACAAGGTAAAGAATAATCCGATCCAGACAAGGGCACACCGGATAACCTCCAAAGCGTATAAGGAGGAAAGGAAGTCCCGATACCATATTTCTGCCACACTTGTTCAAGAGAAGTGCCATCGGAAGGTGAACAACTTTCCGGCAGAAGAATCATATTACCGCCAATCCATTCCACGTAAGGTTCTTCCGCCTCCAGGTGATGCCACGACTGTACCCGTCCGTTTTCATCCAACACCACGACCTGCATGGAAAGTTCACTGAAAGGTGCAACATAAAGTCTGTGACAGGCCAACTTTCTCATTTTTCACCCGAACAAAGTTGAAATCCGATTATTTTCTATGTACCTTACGGATACGGTAAGGTTTTTCCTTGACTACATTAATTGACCGCTCTACCGGTCTGCTGTCGCGTAACTCGGAAGGTGACAAACGACGTTCCTGATGAACCGGTACCGGCAAAACGCTGTCCGACAACACCTTCAAGGTATCATCTGCCTGCTTGGCAACGGTATCAGGCAATACCTGAGGTTCAAAATGACGATGGAAACGGATCAGACGGATCTGATCGAGCATCAGCATTACAAAATCATCCTGATTTTTACGACGCTTTACATACACAAATCCATTGAGCGAACGAATCGTATCGGTCGTATCGGTCTCCAGTCGCAACTGCATCTGCCTGCTGGAGTAAATCCGCTGAGTCGTTGCGATTACCGAATCGTTTTTCAACCGGATATAAAAGGCAGCATAGGCCTCTACCGCATTGCTGCTGCCTATAAAACGGGTATCGAAACGCCAAAGGAATGCATCACCGGCATAAATACTGGTATCAGCCGGCATGGAGAACAACAGCTTGTCAGCTAACTTTTCCGGTTTCAACAAACGGGAAACCTTGTCCGACCATATATTGGCAGTATCTCCCTGGGCAGACAAATTGGCGGTATAATCGCTCTCACCTGATGCATCGAAGGTTTTGAGTTCTGTTTCGTATTTCTCCTGCAGTCTATTGTAAATATCATAAAGATAGGCCGTATTGGCGGAATACCACACCATGGAAGAATCGAATTCTGCCTTTGTAATGCCATATTTCTTGAATACAGCCTGCACGTACATGTACTTACGGGCATCAATACTGTCTCCTCCTTCCGAATCAGCCATACCCTGAGCCAGATGATAGTCGTAGAGAATCTGTTCCATCTCGGACGGTGAAATGACATCCGACGGAATATCCGGACGGCAAGCTGACAAGACGTGAAGCACAACCAGCCCCGCACCCAATAACCGTAAACGGCCATGACAGCCTGAAACCAATCTCTCGAACATAAGCCTGCTATTGATTAAACCGTAATACGTTTGTGATAAAACAATAATAAAGCAATTATACCACAACTGATTGCCGCATCGGCAAAATTAAAGATCGGACTGAAGAAGATAAAATGTTCGCCGCCTACAAAAGGCATCCATTCAGGCCAATAGGTATCTATAATCGGGAAATAGAACATGTCCACTACCCGACCCATCAGAATACTGTCGTACCCCGTACCGAACGGCACGAAATGAGCCACAAACGGAACAGGCGGATTATTAAATATCATGCCATAGAAAACACAGTCGATGATATTGCCTGCCGCACCGGCCAGTACAAGCGAAAGACAAATGATATAGCCCGTGGGCGCGCCCTTACGTATAACCTTGATGAGATAATACGTAATGACGGCCACAGCTACGATTCGGAAAGAAGTGAGAAAGAGCTTGTCGAAGAATTCCCAGCCAAAAGCCATACCCGGATTCTCGGTAAAATAAATGTAGAACCAGTCTGTAATACGAATGCTTTCGTGCATGTACATATTGGTCTTAACCCATATTTTAATGACCTGGTCAATCACCAACACCAAAAAAATCACCATCACCGCAAGGCGGCTTTTGCTACACAAGAATAACTTACTCTTTTCCACGCTTCTTATTATTTACTTTTTCATATTCTTGGCCTCGATGCTAAGCGTAGCATGCGGCACCAGACGCAACCTTTCCTTAGGAATCAGTTTACCCGTTTCACGGCAAATTCCGTAGGTCTTGTTCTCGATACGCACCAAAGCAGCTTCGAGTCCTTTGATGAATTTCTGCTGGCGGGCAGCCAGGATGGCCAACTCCTCCTTGGACTGTGTGTTAGCACCTTCTTCCAAAGCCTTGTATGTGGGAGAGGTATCATCCACTCCGTTATTGTCGCGATTCATCAATGAATTCAGCATTGACTCATAATCCCGTTTTGCCACTTCCAACTTCTCCAGAATCAGCGTCTTGAATTCCGCCAATTCCTCATCATTGTAACATGTTTTTTCTGCCATAGCTTAATAATTTAAGGATTTAACAAGTTTAATTCTTCACGATCAGGATGTTAACCTTATAATCATCCAAATCCAATTCCACTGCATTGTCCAGTTTATCCACGACTGTCAGTGAATTGGCCAGAACCTGTCCACAGATATAGTCTTTAAACTGATCTACAGCTTTGTCTGTCTGTTCATTATGTTCGAGTGTGACAGCTATGCGGTCTGTGATTTCAAATCCGCTTTCCTTACGGATATTCTGGATTCGCTTAACCAACTCGCGTGCCACACCTTCCGTACGCAACTCGTCCGTAATCTGGATATCAAGTGCTACTGTCAGGTTACCGTCGTTGGCCACTGTCCAACCCGGCATATCTTCGCTGATGATATCAACGTCGGCAACTTCAATCTGAACGGTTTCACCTGAAGGAAGAGTAACAGGACATACACCTGTTTTCTCCAGTTCAGCGATCTGCTGCTGGGACATTTCTGCTACGGTTGCAGCTACTGACTTCATCAACGCACCGAACTTCTTACCCATCGTACGGAAATTACACTTCACTTTCTTGACTGAGATACCCTGACCCTCAACAAACTCCAGTTCCTTGACATTCACCTCGTCCAGAATAAGCTGACGCACGGCATCAATACTTCTCTGCTGCTCGGGATCGCTGATCGGCAAAGAGATGCGCTGAAGCGGCTGACGTACTATGATCTGCTCTTTCTTACGCAGAGACAATACCATTGACGTGATACGCTGTGCCATTTCCATACGATACTCCAATGCACTGTCGATCATCGTTTCATCACATACCGGGAAAGAAGCCAGATGAACACTGTCGGCCTTTTCCTTACCTGTAGCCTGATTCAAATCGGTATACAGACGGTCTGCATAATAAGGTGCGATAGGAGCCATCAGTTTTGCTACAGTTTCCAGACAAGTATATAATGTCTGATAAGCCGACAATTTATCCTGCGACATCACACTGCCCCAGAAACGTTTGCGGTTCAAACGTACGTACCAGTTACTCAGATTGTCATTCACAAAATCTGTAATCAGACGACCGGCTTTTGTCGGTTCATAATCATTCAAGCAACTGTCTACACTCTTTATCAAAGAGTTAAGCAATGACAGAATCCAACGGTCGATTTCCGGACGTTCCTCTACCGGTACATCGTTTTCTGCATACGTAAATCCATCTACATTTGCATACAATGCAAAGAATGAATATGTATTGTAAAGTGTTCCAAAGAACTTACGTCTTACTTCATCCACACCTTCAGTATCAAACTTCAGATTATCCCATGGTGAAGAGTTAGTAATCATATACCAACGCAATGGGTCTGAACCGAACTGTTCGATTGCACCGAACGGGTCAACAGCATTACCCAGACGTTTAGACATCTTGTTTCCATTCTTGTCAAGTACCAGACCGTTTGAAATTACGTTCTTGTACGCAACACTGTCGAATACCATAGTTGCGATTGCATGCAATGTGAAGAACCATCCACGTGTCTGGTCAACACCTTCTGCAATGAAATCAGCCGGATAATATGAACGGTTATCCACGATTTCCTTGTTTTCAAACGGATAGTGTAACTGTGCATACGGCATTGCACCCGAATCAAACCATACGTCAATCAGGTCTGTTTCACGCTTCATTGGTTTTCCTGTAGCAGAAACAAGCACGATATCATCCACATACGGACGGTGCAGGTCAATCTTATCGTAGTTTTCTTTAGAATATGTACCTGGTACAAATCCCATCTTCTTATAAGGATTCTCTGCCATAAAGCCTGCTGCAACAGACTTTTCAATTTCGTTGTACAATTCTTCTACAGAACCGATACACAATTCTTCACCTTCATCATTACGCCAGATAGGCAACGGAGTACCCCAATAACGAGAGCGGCTCAAGTTCCAGTCGTTCAAGTTTTCCAGCCATTTGCCGAAACGTCCTGTTCCGGTAGATTCCGGTTTCCAGTTGATTGTCTTGTTCAATTCAATCATACGTTCTTTCACTGCTGTAGAACGAATAAACCAGCTATCCAACGGATAGTACAACACCGGTTTGTCTGTACGCCAGCAATGCGGATAATTGTGAACATGTTTCTCGATTTTGAAAGCCTGATTAGCCTGCTTCATCATCATGCAGATATAAATATCCAAAGATTCTGCAGCCTGAGCAGCTTTCTCATCATATTTTCCATCTATAGTGAACTGTGGGTCATATGCATTTTTCACCCAACGTCCCTGATATTCCTTATATTTTTCTACGTCTACACACTGCTGAACAAAAGTTTCATCCAATTCTTCTAGCAGATAGAACTTACCTGTAAGATCTACCATCGGACGAGTTTCGCCCTTCTTATTAATCATAAACAAAGAAGGAATACCTGCAGCGCGTGCTACATTAGCATCGTCAGCACCGAAAGTAGGTGCGATGTGTACGATACCTGTACCATCTTCGGTTGTAACGTAGTCACCCGGAATCACACGGAAAGCCTTATCGGCAGCTACTTCCCAAGAGCCATTTTCTGTTACAGACACCGGTTTTACCCATGGAATCAACTGTTCGTACTCCATACCAACCAAGTCAGCACCTTTGTACTCGCCTACCACTTTAAATGGAATCAGTTTATCACCTGGCTTATAGTCTTCCAATGCAAGTCCTTCTGCCTTTTTATTAAAATGAGTGTACAACAATGGTTTAGCCAATACCACCGTCATCTTTTCGCCCGTATAACCATTGTAAGTCTGTACAGCTACATAATCAATCTTAGGGCCAACACACAGAGCTGTATTCGAAGGCAATGTCCAAGGAGTAGTTGTCCACGCAATAAAATAAGGAGTACCCCATTCGGCCATTTCAGGCTTAGGGTTCTTCATTTTAAATTGTCCCACTACTGTTGTATCCTTCACGTCACGATAGCAGCCTGGCTGGTTCAGCTCATGCGAGCTCAAGCCTGTACCAGCAGCTGGAGAATAAGGCTGAATGGTATAGCCTTTATACAGCAATCCTTTCTTGTAAAGCTGCTGCAATAACCACCACAATGTTTCAATGTATCGGTTATCGTATGTGATATAAGGATTCTCCAAGTCTACCCAATAACCCATTTTATGAGTAAGGTCTGTCCACTCTTTGGTAAACTTCATCACATCCTTACGGCAATGGCTGTTATACTCAGCTACTGAAATAGATTTACCAATATCCTCTTTGGTAATACCCAAGGCTTTTTCAACACCCAGTTCAACCGGTAACCCATGTGTATCCCATCCGGCTTTTCTTTTTACTAAAAAACCTTTCATGGTTTTATAACGGCAGAATGTATCTTTAATTGTACGTGCCATCACATGATGAATACCCGGCATTCCGTTTGCAGAAGGAGGACCTTCATAGAACACGAACGAAGGATAACCCTCACGCTCCGTCATACTCTTGGCAAAGACATCATTCTCGTCCCATTTTGCCAGCACTTCTTTGTTAACCTGCGACAGGTTAAGCTGCGAATATTCGGTAAATTTATTACTCATACTCTTATATTTTTATTCAAACTTTTTTCGTCCTAACAGTATAGTCCTAAAATTAGTCCGCAAATTTAAAAGAAAAAACGATACCACAAAAGCTTTTTGCTGCACATTCATATAAAAATACCACAAAATGAACACATTGCATTCACTTTTACATCAGCATACAAATAAGACAGTCAAAAGAAGATTTACAAATCAAGGCTCATATTCTGCAGATATTTCTCAATTTTATTATACTTTTGCAGCCGTAAACTAATTTCATAAGAGAATGAATCTAAACAAACTCACGCCCATTAGAAAAAAGCCCGATGGTTGGGCACTTATGCCGCTGATTGTATTCCTATGTCTATATTTGGTTACGTCGCTCATCATCAACGATTTCTATAAAGTTCCTATCACGGTTGCTTTTACCGCTGCATCAATTTACGCAGTTGCAACAACCAAAGGACTAACACTGAATGAACGAATTTTCCAGTTCTCATCAGGAGCTGCCAACAAGAATATCATGATGATGATATGGATATTTGTCCTAGCCGGTGCTTTTGCACAATCGGCCAAAGCCATGGGAGCCATTGATGCAACGGTCAACCTCACACTACATCTACTACCCGACAGCCTGCTGCTGGCCGGGATTTTTCTCGCCTCGTGTTTCATTTCACTATCCATAGGTACCTCTGTAGGAACCATAGTAGCCCTGGTTCCCGTAGCCGCCGGCATTGCAGCCAAGACTGGTATTGGGATGCCCTTCATGACAGCTTTGGTTATAGGAGGAGCATTCTTCGGCGACAATCTCTCGTTCATCTCCGACACGACCATTGCTGCCACACGTACACAAGGATGTGTAATGCGCGATAAATTCCGAGTTAATTTTCTCATTGCATTGCCAGCCGCCTTATTGGTATTCACCTATTATATAATAGAGGGACTTCAGGTAGAAACCATACACAATGCAGGCCCCATTGAGTGGGTCAAAGTAATCCCCTATCTCATTGTTCTGGGAACAGCCATTGCCGGCATGAATGTCATGTTAGTACTTACACTGGGTATTGCTGCTACTGGCATAATCGGTTGTTTCAGCGGTTCTTTCGATGTATTCGGATGGTTTGGCGCTATGGGGAATGGAATCACCGGTATGGGAGAGCTTATCATCATCACCCTTATCGCCGGAGGTATGCTGGAACTCATCCGATTTAACGGAGGAGTAGATTACATCTTACATAAGCTCACCAGCAGAGTTAAGAGTAAAAAAGGTGCCGAATTCAGCATTGCCGCACTGGTAAGTATTGCCAATATATGTACGGCAAACAACACCATAGCCATTATCACCGTAGGCCCTTTGGCAAACGATATTGCTGAGAAATTCCGGATAGACAAACGTAAAAGCGCCAGTATCCTTGATACTTTTTCGTGTGTAATACAAGGCTGTATTCCTTACGGAGCACAAATGCTGATTGCTGCAGAACTGGCCCAGCTTTCTCCTTTAGAGATTATCCGATACCTTTATTACCCGATGGCTTTGGCTATATTTGCTTCGGCCAGTATATTATTCAGATACCCCAAGAAATACTCTTGACCTTTTCAAAATTTAATAAGAAACATGTAGGAGTTGCTGACATTCTAAGATTCAGCAACTCCTTTTTCTTTTTATTCCACATAAAATCCCATCAGCATCTTTATTTTTTTTCATTTTTTAATATCTTTGCAAAAGCTATGACATCCTGTGTGCCATACGTATAGAAGAGCTTCTTCATTTTGACAACAAGACAAAACAAAATTTTATTTAAACCTGATACACATGAAGAAAATTATTTCAACCTTCGTTGCAGCTGTGGCTATATGCAGCTGTACTACCCAACCAGAAGCAGAAAAGCCTTCTGTTCTGTCTTATGTAGATCCTTTCATCGGGACAGACGGAATCGTTCACACATTCCCCGGAGCAGCTTATCCTTTTGGTATGATTCAGCTAAGTCCCGATGGCGACACGCAGGGATGGAACTGGTGCTCTGGATACCATGCATCAGACGACAACATTATGGGTTTCTCTCACACACACCTCAGCGGAACCGGATGGAGTGACTTGGGAGACATCTTGGTTATGCCAACCGTAGGCGAACTGCAGTTTATGCCAGGCGACAAGAAAGATCCGGACTCTGGTTACCGCAGCCGCATCAGTCACGATGCAGACAAAGAAGTAGCTACAGCCGGATATTATAAGGTACAGCTGCTTGATGATAAGATTCAGGCAGAAATGACTGTTTCACCACGTGTAGGTTTCCACCGTTATACATTCCCTGAAACTTCAGAAGCCAACATTATTTTCGACCCTGTACATAAAATCTTTGGTAAGGTACTCGAAACATATGTCAAAGCAGTAGACGATAAAACCATTGAAGGTTACAGCCGCAGTACCGGATGGGGAGGAAACCGTACTACCTATTTTGTAGCACAACTGTCAAAACCGTACAGCAAAGTCACAACTTATGCTGAAGGCAAGACTTCTGACGCAAAAGAGCTGAAAGCAAAAGATGCAAAAATCGCTATTTCTTTCGCAACGAAAGCGAATGAAGATGTTACGTTGAAAGTAGCTCTTTCTATGGTTGACATGGAAGGTGCACGTAAAAACTTTACAGCTGAAGCAACAAATCTGACATTCGACAGTGCTAAAGCCGCTGTAGAAAAAGCCTGGACTGAAAAACTGGCTAAATATGAATTCGAAGGAACTGATGTTCACCAGATGCGCATGCTTTATACAGGCCTTTATCACATGATGATTCAGCCTAATCTGCATCAGGATGTAGACGGCCGCTACTGGGCACTTGACAAAGTAAACCAGGCTAACGGCTTTACAAACTATTCTACTTTCTCTTTGTGGGATACATTCCGTGCCGTACATCCGTTGTTCACACTGACTGAACATAAACTTACGGCAGATGTCGTAAATTCACTGGTAAGCCGCTACGAAAACGGTGGTCAGATTCCATTGTGGGAACTTTGCGGATTCGACAACACCTGTATGATCAGCTACCCGGCTGTATCTGTTATTGCTGATGCCATCCTGAAAGATATCCCGGGTATCAATGCAGAAAAAGCACTCGAAGCAATGATTTCGGTTTCAAATTACGACTATGTATCAAGCAGTGATGGTCTGAGCGGTGTAGACCTTTATAACAAATTAGGATACGTACCGACTCCTATTCATGCATCTGTATCAAAAACCGCAGAAAACAGTTATTATGACTGGTGCATCGCACAGGTAGCACACAAGCTGGGCAAAACAGACATTGAGAAAACCTACCTCGACCGCTCATTGCGTTTCCTCAATCATTATGACGAGAAAACAGGACTGTTGATGCCAAAAGATGGGAAAGGTAATTTCGTTCCTGTAGATTTGACTGACTGGGAATCACTTCGCCCGCATTATATCTCAGGCAATATCTGGGCTTATTCTTATTTCTACCCACATGCAGTAGAAGAAGTAGTCAAACGCATGGGTGGCAATGAAGCTTTTGTGGCATCTATGGACAAGACATTGCAGACTCCACTGAACATGAAAGGCGAACAGCATGTTGACATTTCAGGATTTTTCGGCCAGTATGGTCACGGTGACGAACCGGGACACCAGTTCCTTTATCTGTATGGCAAGACTGGAGCTACCTGGAAAATTGCTGATGCCGTACATATGGTAGTCGACAGTATTTATAGCGATACCCGTAATGGTATGCCTAATAATGACGACTGCGGTCAGATGTCAGCTTGGCAAGTATTCTCAGCCATGGGCTTCTACCCTGTTTGTCCGGGAGACGGCCAGTTTATCATCGGAGCTCCTATGATGCATAAAGCTGCCATCCACACTGAAAGCGGAAAAACATTCACTATGGAAGCCAAAAACTTCTCGAAAACAAACCGCTATATCCAGTCGGCTACTTTGAACGGACAGCCACTCACTCGCGGATACATCACTTATGATGAAATCATGAATGGCGCAACTTTGGTATTCGAAATGGGATCAACCCCCAATAAGAATATTTTCAACGAACAGAAAAACTAATACATTATAATTGAGTATTGTATAAGCGGACGTCACAACGGTAAAATCGTTATGGCGTCCGCTTTCTTTATGTTTGTTTTTAGAAAGGCCGTGTATCTAATAACCTCGATTCATTTTTCTGTTTATCATTTTTTATTTGTAACTTTGCTTTATTATTAAACCATTACAACCGACCATATTATGAAAAAAGGATATTATATAATCGTCATGGTTCTCTTAGCATGCACATTCTCATCGTGCTGCACCACACAGCGATACATCAAGGACCTGCGTGCATTGGTAGAAGAAGTCCAGCAAAATGGAGACCAATATACAGTAACCGACTGGCATCAAAGTAATAACAAGTTCTATTCCTACGTAAAGAACTATCCCAAATACTCCGAAAAGATGACTCGCGAAGAAAGACATGAAACCATTACTTTAGGAGTTACATATATGAAAGAAGCAGCCCCCCATTGTATACAGAGCTTGGACAACGAGCTTTGTAAGTGGCTGGACGACAATAAGAAGCAAATCAACAATCTCTTTGAATCATTCAAAAACATGATGAAAAGAGACATACACTAACTTTTACTCAAAACTAGAATTAAAGCAAAATGAAAAAAATCAGTTATCTCAGCGCCTTGGGATGCCTACTTTTTGCAGCATGCCAACAGTCAACCGGAGGTTATAAAATTAACGGTAATATTTCAGGTGTTGCCGATGGAGAATTAGTATATCTCCAGAAATTGGTAGACAATGAATTACAAATACAGGATTCAGCTACTGTAACAAACGGTCATTTCGAATTTACAGGAAAACAGGACAGCACCATCAACTGCTACCTTACTTACAAATCTGAAGGCAGACCGCAATATTTTGACTTTTTCCTGGAAAACGGAAATATAGAAATCAAACTGGATACCGCCAGCACTGTAAGCGGAACCCAGAATAATGAAATATACCAGTCTTTCAAAGACAGATACAAAGCGCTGAACAATGAACTTGGAGCACTTTACCGCAAAATAAAATCCGGTGAATTGAAAGAGGAAGAAAAAGCAGCCCTTACTGCAGAACTGAACAAAAAAGACAGTCTGGGTATGGAGTTTATCTATAAATTGCTTAGCGATAATATGAACAATGCAGTAGGTGTGCATCTGTTGCCCGGCTTTTCTTCAGCTTTCGATCTTCCTAAAGTTAAAGCCTTGCTGGATAAGGTGCCAGCTCAATACGCCAATTCTGAAAGTATCGTAAGTTTAAAAGAATATATCGAAACTGCTCAAAAAACAGAAGTAGGCCAAAAGTTTGTAGACTTCACCATGGACAGCCCTGAAGGCACTCCCGTGAAACTTGCAGACGAAATAGCAAAAAACAAACTCACTTTGATTGACTTTTGGGCAAGCTGGTGTGGTCCTTGCCGTGCAGAGATGCCAAACGTAGTAGAGACTTACAATGCATATAAAGCAAAAGGATTCGGCATCGTGGGTGTATCACTCGATGAGAAAAAGGATGCATGGACAGGCGCAATCAAAAACATGAACATGACTTGGACACACATGTCCGACCTGAAAGGATGGCAGAATGCCGGAGCACAGCTTTATGGAGTGAGAAGCATCCCATCTACTGTTTTGGTAGACCAGAACGGTGTCATTATTGCACGTAATTTACGTGGCGAAGAGTTGAAGGCAAAAATCGGTGAATTACTGAAATAACCTTTTCTCGCCCATATACTTTCACAAATACGAGGCTTTTCCATTGCGTGAAGCCTCGTATTTTTTATTCATAGACTTATTCTTTATACTGCATCACAATATCCAGAAGAACCTTACCATATTTTTCCACTGTTTTCTTTCCAATACAAGGAATGCGTAACAATTCCCGCTCATTTTCCGGAAAATGATTTGAAAGTCCAATGATAGCTTTCTGCTGAAGAACTGTATATGCAGGCAATCCTTGCCGGGCCGCTTCTTCTCTTCGCCAATCCACCAAAGCCTGATATAAGCCTACATTTCCAATATCACTATTAACAGAAAGATCTTTTTTCAAATTCCGCTCACGCCTCTTTGACTTTTGAGGTTCCTTTTCCTCCATACTTAATATGGCACGCTTGCGCAAAAAATCCTGTACATAAAAGCCATTCTTCAAAACATGATCCAGCAAAGCAGATTTAATACGGATTACCTCCGTCAGTTCCTCTAAAGCAGTATCCAGTCGTTTCCGAAGCTCTTTATTATCAGTTACCACATCTGCCCCTTCCACAAGCTCCTGCAAAGGCTTCAGCTTTTCCGAAAAATACTCGGCAGCACTATGTACCCTCTTCTGCAAGGATTTATCCGCTTCACAATCCGAAGCTTGAGAAAGAATACGCATATATTGAATCTCAAATTTCGTACCAACCGCACAAACTTCCTGTTTAAAGCGCTCAGATTCAGCCTTAAATAGTTCCAATTGTTTGGGATACATTTTATATAAATGCTCATCAATCAACCTGATATAATGATTCAGCGACATATCCAACGCTCTGAACCCAAAAAGTTGTTGCAGCAATTCTCCAAAATAATTCTTCTGCATTATGGCACATTGTTCCTGGGTTACACTGGACTTTCGAGTTTCCCGATTAAAACTGTCTACTACCTTGTCACTTATTACTGCTTCTGCAACTATCGGCGCACTCAGTATCAAGCCCTCCAAAGTACGGCACCGGCTCAATGCCACATAAGCCTGCCCGTGTGTAAATGCTCCAGAAACATCTATAATCGCCTTATCAAAAGTAAGCCCCTGGCTCTTGTGCACCGTTATAGCCCATGCCAGTTTAAGCGGATACTGTTTAAACGTACCTTCTATCTCTTCTACTATTTCTTTCGATTCTTCATCCAGTTTATAGCGCGCATTAGCCCATTCAGCCTCCTGCAGATTCACTTTCACACCCGTTTCATCTACCATCACCTCAATATTCCGGCTCGATAAATGGGTAATTCTCCCAATCGTTCCGTTAGCATAACGATGCTCACCCGAAATATCGTTTTTCACAAACATCACCTGCGCTCCTTCCTTTAACTCCAGTTCAAGGTCAGTCGGATAAGAATACTCAGGAAAATTACCATCAACCGTAGCCCTAAATATAAAACTCTCTGCAGGCAATTCATCCATCTTCTGCCGATTTATCTGATGCGCCTGATAATTATGCGTTGTCAGCCGGATATATCCCCTGTCATTTATCCTGTCGTGTTCAGGAATATACCTGCTGTTCAGTGCCGCAAGCTCGGCTTCCGTACATCGGTTTTCCCGAATGGCATTCAGTAAGTCCAGAAAGCGCGTATCATTTTGCCGGTATACCTTTTTCAGTTCAATGGTGCAAAATACCGTTTTTGCCAGAGCCTTACTTGAGAAAAAATAAGGTGTTTCGTAGTATTCGGACAACATTTGCCACTCATCATTTTTAGCAACCGGCGGCAACTGCTGAATATCTCCTATCAACAAAAGTTGTACACCTCCAAACGGTTTGTCACTTCTTCTAAAACGGCGCAAAACATCATCTATAGCATCCAGCAAATCAGCCCGTACCATACTGATTTCATCGATTACGAGCAAATCGATACTCCGCATGATATTCAGTTTCTCACGTCCGAATCTAAAACGATATTTGGCATCGCCTCCAAAAGCAGTTCCAGGAATATAGGGAGCAAAGGGAAGTTGAAAGAAAGAGTGAATAGTCATTCCACCTGCATTAATAGCAGCAATTCCTGTCGGAGCCAATATAATCATTCGCTTGGGGGACTCCTTTACCAAGGTTTTCAGGAATGTCGTTTTACCGGTTCCGGCTTTACCTGTAAGAAAAATATTTGTACCTGTCTGCCCAATGAGCATATTGGCCAGTTCCAGTTCAGGATTGGTATTCATGGTAGTGATTTTATATCAGTTAAGATTTATCTTATATATAAACGCAGAAACAAAGCAAAAATACATCTATTTAACTGATTAATCTACTTTTTATAAGAAATAACCGCTGTTAAAACAAGAAAGGAAGTCGAAAACAACTGATTACCAGTGAGTTATCAACTTCCTTTTCAAGTGATTCCGCCGCGATTCGAACGCGGGACCCACAGCTTAGAAGGCTGTTGCTCTATCCAGCTGAGCTACGGAACCATCCTTATCGCAACCAGTGATTCCGCTGCGACTCGAACGCAGAACCCTCGCCTTAGAAGGGCGATGCTCTATCCAGTTGAGCTACGGAACCATCCTTGTTTGCGGTTGCAAAGGTACGACTTTTTATTGAATCTGCAAATTTTTTCGAATAAAAAAATCACGATTATAAAAAATCAGATTGCATTCATTTCCTAACTGACTGATTATAAATCTAATCGACAAAATTCTCAAATTCATTTTATATTCTAAACCAGCACAAAAACAAATAAAGAGGCCGTCACAGCCTCTTTATAAATATGCTAACCTTTCAAAAGATTCTTATTTACGCTGACCCAATTTATCGTCCAGGAACAACAGACCTTCTTTTCCTGCAATACGTACCTTGTCAACAATTCCTTTAGCAGTAGCTTCTTCTTCTACCTGCTCGCGCACATATCCCCACAAGAAATCTTGAGAAGCTTTGTCTTTTTCAGCAGCAGCTACATTCACAAGTTCATCAATCAGAGCCGAAACATGGCATTCGTGATTGTATACATGTTCAAATAATGCCAGCACACTATCCCACTCCTGTGGCACGGCATCTATTTTATTAACCTTTGCTACACCACCACGCTTCATCACATAGTCAGCCAAGTCGTATGCATGCTGCAGCTCTTCCTGAGACTGTTTCTGCATCCAGGTAGCAAAACCATCCAAACCTTCTTTTTTCAAATAAAAGGCCATAGACAAATACAAGTTTGATGACCACATCTCTGCAACAATCTGTTCGTTGATTGCTGCTTGTAACTTTTCAGAAATCATAGCTAAATATTTTTAGAATTTAATGATTAATTCAAAGATAGCGTAATATATAGGAAGAACAAAACAAAATCACAAAAATTAGCCGGACGTTTACATTTTGAATACATCCTTTATTTCCGTTCACAACTACTTTTTCAAAATAGCAGCTATACCTTTATAAGCCAACTTTGTATCTTCATTTCCGTGAGCACCTCCTACTCCAATTCCTCCCACCACAATTCCTTCGATGACGATGGGAACACCTCCTTCCATCACCGTAAAATTGCTGTCGAGCGAACGGATATCTTCAGGAATCCTACCGTCTTTGATTCCCCGCATTATCTCGCCGGTCTCACGTTTTTGCGAGCAGGCTGTATATGCTTTCTTATAACTCGCTTGTAAGGTATGTACACCGGCTTGATGATGCCGAATAACAGATAACACTTGCCCAGATTTGTCTACTACCGTTAAGGTAACAGCAAACCCTTCTTTACAGGCTTCATTATAAGCTTCGCGTGCCATTTGCAAAGCCATTTCTCCTGTCAGGACAGGCTCCTTATAAACAGAGTCTGTTTGAGCAAATGTTCTCATACTGCATGATAATATAAATAATGTAACAAACAAAATACTTTTCATACTACGAATAGTTTAATGAAACAAGACACATTATATCACTGCCACACAGTCAAACTGTCTTTCCTACATGATTCCTGACATACTGCTGTGGGGATTCTCCGGTTATCTGCTTGAATACACGACTGAAACTGTCGGTAATCCTGTAACAAAAATAATTAAACATCTTTGCACCGTCAAAAATTAATCGAACTATTTTAATGGAAGAAAATCGTAAAAAAAGCAGAACAGAGATTCTGCGTAGATACCTGGTATTTAGTATCTCTCTTTTCATCATTGCACTGGGCATCAGCCTGATTACCCGTTCCGATTTAGGAACATCCCCCATAACCAGTGTACCATACGTTGCCAGTCTGAATACTCCTGTTTCTTTGGGTACTTATTTCTTCTTGTTTACTATTATTCTGATATGCATGCAGATGCTGCTATTGGGGAAGAAAGGCATTATGGAGCGTAAAGTAGAGTTGTTGATGCAATTCCCTGTAGCCTTTGTGCTGTCGGTATTCACTGATTTTGGCATGTGGTTCACGGCCGGATACATACCAGAAGCGTATTATGTAAAGATTATTTCACTAATAATAGGTTACATCGTCCTGGCACTGGGCATTTGTCTGGAAGTAACGACCGATGTTACAATGATTAGTGCAGAATACACCATCCAGTTTGCGACCATTCGCTTCAAGAAGGATTTCGGAGCCATAAAAATCGGCTTCGATGTTTCGCTGGTTCTATTTGCCATATTGTGTTCGTGGCTGCTGAGCGGAAAGATTGAAGGAGTAAGAGAAGGTACTATCATTGCAGCTTTAATAACGGGACCTTTCGTACGGTTTATCATGCCACGGCTGAATTTTGTAAGACAATGGTTATCCGAGGCTGCCGAGAAACCGGCAGTTTCCGAAGAAGCTCCTGCATATTTCCCGCTGGTTATCACCATATCACGGGAGTATGGAAGTGGCGGACATCAGGCAGGAGAGCTCATAGCACGCAAACTGGGAATTGCATTTTATGACAAGGAACTGATCAGCATGGTAACAGGCGACAGTCATTTCAGCGAAGATTTCATTGCTGAAAACGAACAAAAGCTGCCGGAGTCGTTGCTCTATCAATTGATTTTACAGGATTATGAAGCACCTCTTGATAAAAGTCTTTCGTACGAAGATGCCTTGTTTGTAGCGCAGAGCAGAGTGATTCGCCGCATTGCTTCCGAAAAGCCTTGTGTCATCGTTGGACGTTGTGCCAATTATATATTGAAAGACCGTCCTAATACAATCAACCTGTTTCTGTATGCCGATATGCAGCATAAGACCATGCGTGCCATAGCCGAATATGGTGTTACACCGGGAAAAGCTCCTGCTGTCATCGCAGCCACAGATAAGTCTAGGAAAGAACACTTCCTGCATTACACAGGACAGCATTGGGGAGATTCACGGAATTATCATCTTTCCTTCGACACAGGTGTAGTTTCAATTCCTAAAATTGCAGAAATCGTGGAAAGCTTATGCAAAAATTACGCATAAACCGAAAAATCTCGTTTTATATTGGCAAAGTTATCTAATAAATGGAAAGCCGCTGCCATGCCACAGTCCGGAAAGCGTTCCGAGGCTTGTGGCTGGCTATGCTTTCAAAGGAGGCCTTCCAACACAGAAGAACCTCCTTTTCCATAATATTTTATAGTAATCTTAGTGATTCACCTAATTGGACAACTTAAAAACATCAGACTTGGTAAAGAAACTGCGTAGGTTAGTGCAAATTTTAAATGGCAATAATTAAACGTCTGTTTAAACAGCAATTCATACTCACAGAATAAAAATCTTTGGCCTACGTCCTAATTTATAGAAGCTACCTGCTAATTTATAAGAATCATCAAATAGCGCTGCATTTGAAAAAACAATACCATCATGCTTTTCAGTACCGTAAACACCATGAACATGCCCAAAGAAGTGATAGCGGGGTTTGACTTCAAATACTCTACTTTTCAATGGTGCATTTCCCCAATGAATATTATTATCCTTATCTAGAATCATTAATGGAGGTTCATGACTGACCAATACATCCACATCTGAAGGTATGAGTTGTTCGGGATGGTTATATGCTAACCCAAAGAATTTTATACCTTCTATTTCACATTCACTGTCCTGAAGAAAATGAACGTTTTCCGGCAAGTTTTCAATCGTTGTAGCATCCCAAAGACATATATCATGATTGCCAGTAACAAATATCTTATGTTTATAAGGAAGTGTGATGAACCAGTTAAGAAAATCAAGCACTTCCTCTTCAGTTCCATTATCGGTAAAGTCGCCACAATGCACAATGACATCAGCTGCCGGCAAATCAGTCAGCAACTGATGACGGTTGTGGGTATCGGAAATTTGTAAAATTCTCATCGCATGCAAATGTTTATTCCTTCAATTGTAACGTTACTTGTTATAACCTTTGATTTCTGTTCCTCCGTTATAGGCAAAGAAGAAAAATCAGAATCTTTTTCCTTGTGAATAGGAATGACAGCAAGTTTGGGATTAACTGTCCGGCATACCTCTGTAAGTGAGCAGATATCAGCATGTCCACTTGTGTGCATAGGAATGATGTTTTCTGGTTTAAATAGAGAACGAATGGCTTCAACTCCAGGGATTCGTTGCTCTTCAGTACCTTTCCAATACCCATCCCACAAAGAATACAATAATATTGGTTCTTCATCTGTATACACGTCCAGCATAGCCTTGACAAGGTATTCTCCGCTACTGCGAACTGGCATCAGAAATCCTCTGCGTTGCATTTCCTTTACTACACTTTCTTTGTTAATGTGACAGAACTCCCAAAGACCAAAGGTAGTACCCTTGTAGCCGTTAGAATTACTGAAGTCGTACAATGGAGAGGATGTGTATTTTGTAAATACATCCAATATGCTTTGCTGATATTTATCAACATAGAAATAGCGTTTGGTTGCTTTGCAGGCTGCATGGAATGAAGCCAGACGGTCAATATCGGTACTACTACCAAGAGCAAAAACGTATTTGTGTCTTGTAAGTATATCCTTTGTAGCTTTTTGAATATCATATTCTGTCTTTACGGTTTCATCCTTCCGCCCCAGCATTGTACCTTCTGTTATCAGTACGTCAACCTGTCCCACATACTTCTTCAGCATGGGAATGAGTTTATTGCCCATGTAGCCATGCTTGCGAAAATCACCTGTATGAAGAATCACTTTTCCATTCCATTCAATTTTGAACATGTAAGCATCGAATGCTGAATGCGAACAATAATAGGGTGTCACTCTTAAATCGCAAAAATTCAATGGCTTATCAGCCTCATAATTCAACATTCGTTCTACCGCATCCACATCTTTTTGATGTTTACCAGTCCTGTTAAGGGCTGCAAATTTGCAGCGCATTACATCCTGAGCACCAACCCCGATATATTGCCTGACAGTTTCAGGAACCATGGAAATGAAACCAACATGATCGCCATGATAGTGAGTATATAATACAGCATCTGCACCGTTCACGATTCTTGCAATTTCCGTCTCTGTAAAGTCTGCTTGTTGACATCCGGGAAGATTGCTGCCAAGATCAATAATAATCTTGGCAACATCTGTACTGATTTCAGTGATACAACCGCCTATCTGTGATGCACCACGGTGGATTATGATGTTCATTTCTTTGTATCTTGTTGGTTTAGGTAGACATGCTCTTTCTCATAACTCTTATCTTCGAGAACATCTGTAATTCCCAAATTTGGAAGAGTTCTGTTTGAGAAAAGGAATGTTGGAGAAAAGTCTCTATCTTTATTCGTAATATCATAATAATCTCCATCCTTTATTACAGAATTAGATATCTTTTTACATCCCCAACGGTTATCAGAAAACAAGTATCCACTCATGGTTTGTTTTGGACAGCTTGCTCCAATTTTGTTAGGATTGTTATTTAGGATAATGAAGTAGAATTCAGGTTTTGATTCTATATCATTCTCGCCAATTCCCTTTAAATCTTGTGGTATGGATATGCCAACTTTATCAAGTGCATTTATAATGCCGATAATCTCTGATTTGAGTGATGTAAATCCAAAACCACCGTTATTGTCATTTTGATAAAATTCATAAAAGTCTTTTATATGTTTTCTGATACCTGATTTTCCGCCAATTGCCTTATTTCCATACTTAAGCTCTATTAACGCAATCTTGTAAGGCTTTGTTTTGGTTATTGCAATCAAATCAAAACGCCAATCTTCTGCTTTCTTTTTACCATTTAGGGATTTTGTAAATTCAACATCAATACAAAACCAATTACTGTTTGGGTTATTATTATTTTGAATATACAATTGCTGCTGTGCCTGTTTTTCCTGCTTTTGACGTTTGTCACTCTGAACCTTTATCAAAGTATAATGATCGATGATGTTATCTTCCGTTATAATACTAGTTTGATTATCTGTGAAGTAGCCATTTATTTCCCCCTTTAGCACCTTTCCAGGTTTTATTTTGCCAATACAATCACAGTTGTAATATAGGCATATATAACCATCACGGATACCAATAATCACTTCATCTTTGTGTTTACTGTATATTTCTGTATAAAATTTACTTGACATAAATTGCTGAGCAAAAGTATTATCTATACCTAAGCTCCTAAATGAATCACGATTTTTCATATCTATTTAATTGAATTTTCTATACTTTTTTGATAAACCATACAGCATAGGCTGCAAACTTAAATCCACAGTTAGGATAAAACTTCTCGCATACTTGTTCCAATTCCTTTCTTCCAGTATCTACTAATTTTTCAAATGCCAGTCCTTTATCAAGGTACTGTTTGAGTACTCTTAACAAAATTTACAGGAGTTTCTGATCTGATGCACTACACAGATTTAGGTGGATGACTGAGGGAATACGGCACGGATGGTATTCGTAAATCCATTCAGGTTATCGGTACAGGTAATCAGTATATCCAGTACTCCACGGGCCTTTAAATCGGTCAGAACACCCATCCAGAAAGAAGAACTTTCCGATTTCCCAACCCACATGCCAAGAACTTCTTTCAGGCCGTTCTGTTTCAGTCCGACGCAAAGGTAAACGGTCTTATTTATGATCTTGCCGTTATCCCGTACCTTGAAGACAATACCGTCCATCCAGACAATGAGATAAACAGGATCCAAAGGGCGGTTCTGCCATTCCAGAGCAGCCTGGTTTACCTTGTTGGTAATGATGGAAATGGCTGATGTAGAGAGTTCTATTTCATAAATCTCACGCATCTCTTCTTCTATATCAGAAACACTCATTCCTTTGGCATATAGGGAGATAACAAGCTTTTCTATAGAAAGTCCACGGCTTTCATGTTTGGGCACTGCTATCGGCTCAAACTGGCTATTACGGTCACGGGGTATGGAAATGACAGCTTCTCCATGTTCGGTCTGGATTTTCTTCGGATAACTGCCGTTGCGTGAATTACCACTGTTATTACCGGTCACAGAGTTCTTTTCATACCCCAAATGGGCATCCATTTCGCCTTCAAGCATTTTTTCCAATACTTGGGCATGCAATTGCTTCAGGAACTTGCTTACATCGGCTTCTGTTTTAAACTGGCTAAGGAACTCCTTGCTTAATACCTCATCGGGCACTACTTGATTCTTTTCTTTCATAATCTTCTTCATTTTGCAAATCTATAAAATAAAAAATACGAGACTCAAACTTGAATCCCGTATTTCCATTTACACAAAATATTTTATAGTGCCTTACAATAATTTAAATCGTTCTCCAAACTTTATGGCCAGTTACTGTGAGATTTCAATGCACGAATCACTTCTACATCTGCCGGAAGCCACGACACAGAATCCAGTTCTTCAAGCCGCAGCCAAAGTGCTTTTTCATGTTCTTTCAATACCGGTTCGCCAGCAGCTATAGTACACAAGAAGCAATGCATAGTGAGATGGAAAGATGGATAATCGTACTCCACTGTCGTAAGATAATTCCCAACGCATATATCTATATCCAGTTCCTCACGAATCTCCCGCCTCAATGCGGCTTCCCTACTCTCTCCAACTTCCATCTTACCACCGGGAAATTCCCAAAAGTCTTTAAACTCACCATAGCCACGCTGCGTGGCAAAATATTTTCCATCACGGACAATTACTGCCGCTACTACTTCTATTTGTTTCATATATTTAGATATTACCTATCTGTCTGTGAATAGATACCATTTTGAAAGCATTTATCAATCATGATTTTCGATGTTTAATGCTTTATCTCTTTCATTTCTCTCTTTCAAAATCGATTTTTTCTCTTTTTCTATTCACGATTTCGAAAACGACTAATTACTTAATTATCAATAAATTAAATTTTATCATTTCCATTTCTCACTTCCAAATCGTTTTTTATATCTTCTTCTATTCCTGATTTTGGAAATGATTCATACCTTATATTAATGATCAATAGTTCGTTAAAAATTAGCCCAGCCTAAACGGCTCTGGCAGTAAATAAAA
>CAJKDC010000045.1 GCA_905198575.1 uncultured Bacteroides sp.
CTTTCTTCGCAAATTCTTCGGTCAGTTCGCAAGCCCGTGCGAAATCTGCATCCTTCTTACTTTCTGATGAATACACGCCTGATATTGTTCTGATTATTGCTTTATAACGTCCTACTACAGCTTCGCAAGCGTCTGAAATTTCGCCCAAGGTAGCGCGGACTCTTGCTGCTTCTACTGCCAGTTCCAGCAGGTTGCCTTTGCCGGTCTTCACGCATTCGGTAATGGCAGCCAGTGCTTTGTCCACTTCGGCCTGGTTGCGTCCTTCTTTCAGTCGGCGCAGGTTCTCAATCTGTTCCATGCGGACAGCGGTATTGTCGACTTCCAGAATATCAATCGGGTCTTCTTTTTCCAGACGGTACTTGTTGGTACCTACGATGGTTTGTTCGCCGCTGTCGATACGAGCCTGTGTACGTGCTGCCGCTTCTTCGATACGCATCTTAGGTATACCGGTTTCGATGGCTTTGGCCATACCTCCCAGTTTCTCGATTTCCTGAATATGTTCCCAAGCCTTGTGAGCCAGTTCGTTGGTAAGTGCTTCTACATAGTAGGAACCTCCCCATGGGTCGACATTCTTGCAAACGTAAGTCTCTTCCTGAATATAAATCTGGGTATTGCGGGCAATACGAGCCGAGAAATCGGTAGGCAGTGCGATGGCTTCGTCAAGCGCATTGGTATGCAATGACTGTGTGTGACCCAGTGCTGCAGCCATAGCTTCGATACAGGTACGTCCCACATTGTTGAACGGGTCCTGTTCGGTGAGCGACCATCCTGAAGTCTGTGAGTGGGTACGCAATGCCAGCGACTTCGGATTTTTCGGATTGAACTGTTTTACAATCTTGGCCCACAACATACGTGCTGCACGCATTTTGGCGATTTCCATGAAATGATTCATACCGATGGCCCAGAAGAACGACAGACGTGGTGCAAAGGCATCGATGTCGATACCTGCTGCCACACCGGCACGCAAGTATTCCAATCCGTCGGCCAGTGTGTAAGCCAGCTCAATGTCGGCTGTAGCTCCGGCTTCCTGCATGTGGTATCCCGAAATAGAGATGGAGTTGAACTTCGGCATTTTCTGAGAGGTGTACTCGAAGATGTCCGAAATAATCTTCATAGAGAATGCTGGCGGATAGATATAGGTATTACGCACCATGAATTCTTTCAGGATATCGTTCTGGATGGTTCCGGCCATTTCTTCCAGTTTGGCACCCTGTTCCAGTCCGGCATTGATATAGAAAGCCATGATAGGAAGTACCGCACCGTTCATGGTCATGGAAACAGACATTTTGTTCAAGGGAATGCCATCGAACAGCACTTTCATATTTTCGAGTGAGCAGATGGAAACACCGGCTTTACCTACATCGCCCACTACACGCGGATGGTCGGGGTCGTAGCCACGGTGTGTAGGAAGGTCGAATGCAACAGAAAGACCTTTCTGTCCGGATGCCAGGTTTCGGCGGTAGAAAGCGTTTGACTCTTCGGCCGTAGAGAAGCCGGCATACTGGCGGATGGTCCATGGACGGAAGGTATACATCATGGAGTAGGGACCTCTAAGATAAGGTGGAATGCCGGCTACATAGTCCAGATGTTCCATTCCAATCAGGTCTTCCTTGGTATATACAGGTTTTACCAGAATTTGTTCGGGTGTTTTCCAGTCGGCAGTAATGTCGTTTGCCTGCTGCCAGTCCATCCCGTTTTGCGGACGGAAACCGGCATATATATTGATGTCTTTAAAATTCGGTTTCATGGTATCAGATTACTTAATTCCTAACTTTTCGTTATAATCTTTCAGTGTATCCAGCACGTTGCAGCGTACGTGAATGAAATTCTCGATGCCTGCTGCTTTCAACTCGTCCATGCATGCTGGTGCACCGGCTACGATAAACATGGCTCTTCCTGCCAGTTGCTGGTAGGCCGGGATGGCATAGGTAGCATATTCGTCATCGCTGGAGCAAAGGACTACGATGTCTGCTTTTGCCTGCATGGCTGCTTCGATACCTTCTTCTACAGAGGCAAATCCCAGGTTGTCGATAACTTTATAGCCGGCACAAGCCAGGAAGTTGCAAGAGAACTGTGCACGTGCCTGTCGCATGGCAAGGTTACCGATGGTAAGCATGAAGGCAACCGGACGTTTGCCCGACTTTTCGGTAGCGATGCGCAGTGCTTCGAATTCGCTGGCTGCTCTGTCCAGATTAAGTTTGGTAAATTCGCTTTCGGTTTCTTCTTCGTGGCCATTGCAACTGCAAGTCTGCTGCAATGCTGCTTTTTCGCCTGCCAGTTCGTTGAAGTTAGGATACTGGTTGGTTCCCAACAGGATTTCCTTACGTTTGGAAACGGCTTCGTGACGTGCTTTACCGCTGGCATTGACAGCTTCCTGCACTTTTCCGTTGAGGACTTCTTTCAGCATGCCGCCTTCGTCTTCAATCTGCAGGAAGAGTTTCCAGGCTTCCTGTGCGATGGAGTCTGTGAGGTTTTCTATATAATAAGAACCTGCTGCAGGGTCTACCACTTTATTCAGGTGCGATTCTTCTTTCAGCAGCAACTGCTGGTTGCGTGCGATACGTTCCGAGAAGTCATTCGGAGTTTCGTAAGTAGCATCAAACGGAGTTACCGTGATTGAGTTGACACCGGCCAGTGCCGCACTCATGGCTTCGGTCTGGGTGCGCAGTAAATTTACATGGGCATCGAACAAAGTCTGGTTGAAGCTGGAAGTTTCTGCATGGGCTACCATCTTGCAGGCGCAAAGACAAGTGCCGTCGGTTGCTGTGTTCTGGCAGTCGGTGCGTGGACATACCGGCTTATAGGCATTGACAATGTTGGCCCAGAGCATGCGTGCCGCACGGAATTTGGCTATCTCCATAAAATAATTGGAACTGATGCCAAAGTTGAATTTTATCTTCTTGGCTGCCAGTGCTGCCGGAACACCTGTTTCGGTCAGCAAATTCAGGTATTGGTTTCCCCATGCAAGGGCACAACCGAGTTCCTGGAATATGTAGGCACCGGCATTGTTCAGCAGGATAGAGTTTACTGCGATACAGCGGAAGTGGGGGAATGCAGCGGTTGCTTCAACCAGTTGTTTGGCAAAATCGAGTACTTTGCTGAGGTCTTTGCCTTTCAGAAGCATGCGGCTGATGGGGTCGAAATTGACAGAACCTTTTATTTGTTTCGGGTCGTAACCTTTTTTCGGGAAATAGGCGGTTAAAATCTGAACCAGTGCGAGGGTTTTGCGCTGGCAGGTAGAGAAATTCAGCTCTACGCATTCGCAGCAAATACCTTCGAGAAGTTTTTCAATGAATTCTTCAGAAACATTTTGTGAAGGGATGTTGAAACCTAACGAATCGATACCTTTGTTCAGGATGTCGAGCGCCTTTGCATTGGCTGTTGCAGCATCATCGGCTTTGATATCCTGCCGTACAAACCAGGTGTTGTCTTTTTTATTGATACCACGAAGATATGGATATTCTCCCGGAAGAGCTTCTGTAGATTTCAGATTCTCTAAATCTTCTTTGCGATAAAACGGTTTGACCTTGAAGCCTTCATTGGTTTTCCAAACCAGTTTTTTTTCATAGTCAGCTCCTTTTAAGTCGACAGAAATTTTTTCCATCCACTCCTGTGTGCTTACAGGCGGGAAATCTGAAAAAAGTTTTTCTTTACTATCTGCCATAGTGAAAAGTGTTTTATGATATTATGATTTAATGTTATAATTGTATGCTTTTTTTGATAACACACATAGGCAAATATAATAAAATCTTCCGATTTGCCAGTTTTTTTGTGATAAAATGCTTTCTGAATAAAGATAAATTGACTTTTTTATGTATAAAAATCTGCTTTTTGCAACCCCTACATGGCATATAGCCTTATTTTGTGGAATAAAATTTGTTTAGTGTCTGATAATGATTAAATTTGCTCACAATTTTAAATCTAATCTAAAATATATTATGTTATGAATTGGCTAGAATCGTTATTGACAGATCCCAACTCGATAGCGCACATCGTATTGCTGTATTCCTTTGTGATAGCGGTCGGTGTCCTATTGGGAAAGATTAAGTTCTTTGGAATTTCTTTGGGAGTGACCTTTGTCCTTTTTGCCGGAATTATTGTAGGCCATTTCGGATTTACCGGAAATGATGCAATACTTTCTTTTATTCAGGACTTTGGTCTGATTTTATTTGTTTTTTGTATTGGGTTGCAGGTAGGACCTTCTTTCTTTTCTTCATTCAAAAAAGGAGGTATAGCCATGAACTTGGTTGCGGCAGGCATTGTAATGTTGAACATTGCTGTGGCACTGGCGCTTTATTTTGCTTTTCAGGGTAAAATTGAATTGCCGATGATGGTAGGTGTGCTTTGTGGTGCTGTTACCAATACACCGGGACTTGGTGCTGCCAATGAAGCTTTGCAACAGCTGAATTACAATGGCCCTGAAATTGCAATGGGGTATGCCTGTGCATATCCGCTGGGTGTGGTAGGTATTATTCTTTCGACTATCTTGATTCGTTACATCTGTCGTGTAAACTTGGATAAGGAGAACGAGATGATTAAACAGTCGGAAGAGGCAAATCCGCACTTGAAGCCGTTTACAATGCATCTGAAAGTTACAAATGAGGCTTTGGATGGAAAAACTATCCAACAGGTGCAGTCTTTCCTGGCACGTGATTATGTATGTACTCGTCTTTTGCAGGGCGGACATGTAATCACTCCTAAGGGAACTACTGTTATCCGTACCGGAGACCAGATGTTTATCGTTTGTGCCGAAGATGATTCGGAAGCTATCAGTGCATTTATTGGTCCGCGTATCCAGGTAGACTGGGAGGAAGAGTGCAAGCAGGATAATGTTCCGATGGTTTCGCGCAGAATTCTGGTAACTCAGCCTAGCATTAATGGTAAAACATTGGGAGAATTGCACTTCAGCAGTATGTATGGCGTGAATGTAACCCGTGTTAACCGTTCAGGTATGGACTTGTTTGCTGCCCGTCAGCTGGTATTGCAGGTGGGCGACCGTGTGATGGTTGTGGGCCCGCAGGATGCAGTAGACCGTGTTGCAGGATTGCTGGGTAACCAGTTGAAACGTCTGGATCATCCTAATATCGTAACTATCTTTATCGGTATTTTTATGGGTATTCTGTTTGGTAGTCTTCCATTGGCTGTACCTGGAATCCCGACTCCGGTAAAATTCGGTCTTGCCGGAGGTCCGCTGATTGTTTCAATTCTGATAGGACGCTTCGGACATAAACTGAAATTGGTAACCTATACGACTATGAGTGCCAACCTGATGCTGCGCGAAATAGGTATTGTGCTGTTCCTTGCTAGTGTGGGTATTAAGGCGGGAGAAAATTTCGTACATACGGTGGTAGAAGGAAGTGGTCTGCTGTATGTGCTTTGCGGTTTCCTTATAACGCTTATTCCGTTGCTGATAATGGGAGCTGTAGCCCGCTTCCGGTTCAAGATTAACTATTTTACCTTGATGGGATTGATAGCAGGTAGTAATACAGACCCTCCTGCATTGGCTTATGCCAACCAGGTATCAGGTAATGATGCACCGGCTGTTGGTTATTCTACAGTTTATCCGCTGGCTATGTTCTTGCGTATTCTGACGGCTCAGCTGCTCATATTGACAATGGCCTGACAAATATGAAATAGATAGGAGAATCCGTTCGACTGTGAAGGGTCGAACGGATTTTTTTGTACCTTTGCACAGACAATTAGATTACAATAAATTCCTTTATAAAATATGATTTCAGTAGATGGACTTACCGTCGAGTTTGGCGGAACCACCTTGTTTAGTGACATTAGTTTTCAGATTAATGAAAAAGACCGTATTGCCCTGATGGGAAAAAACGGTGCAGGAAAATCCACTCTTTTAAAAATTTTGGCAGGAGTCCGGCCTGCTACCCGTGGTAAAGTAACCGCTCCGAAGGATTGTGTAGTTGCTTATCTGCCGCAGCATCTGATGACAGAGGATGGACGTACTGTATTCGAAGAAGCTTCGCTGGCTTTTTCGCATTTGCACGAGATGGAAGCCGAAATTGAACGGATGAACAATGAACTGGCTACCCGTACAGATTATGAAAGCGACTCGTATATGGAGCTGATTGAAAAGGTGGCTTCCATGAGCGAGAAGTTTTATGCCATCGACATGACACATTTCGAAGAGGATGTGGAGAAGGCTTTGCTTGGACTGGGTTTTGAACGTACCGACTTTAATCGTCCGACGAGTGACTTTAGCGGGGGATGGCGTATGCGTATCGAACTGGCTAAACTGTTGTTGCAGAATCCGGATGTGCTGTTGCTGGACGAGCCGACCAATCACCTGGATATTGAATCAATTCAGTGGCTGGAGGATTTCCTGATTAACAGTGCTAAGGCTGTAGTGGTTATCAGTCACGACCGTAAGTTTGTAGATAATATCACGACACGTACTATCGAAGTGACGATGGGACGTATTTATGACTATAAGGTGAATTATTCGCAGTATCTGGTATTGCGTAAGGAGCGCCGTGAGCAGCAGATGAAGCAATACGAGGAGCAGCAGAAAATGATTCAGGAAACGAAGGACTTTATCGAACGTTTCAAAGGTACGTACAGTAAGACCCTGCAGGTACAGAGCCGTGTGAAAATGCTGGAGAAACTGGAACTGGTAGAGGTAGATGAAGAGGATACATCGGCCTTGCGCCTGAAATTCCCGCCTTCACCGCGCAGTGGAAACTATCCGGTTATTATGGAGGGAGTGGGCAAGACGTATGGTGACCATGTGGTATTCAAGAATGCCAATCTGACGATTGAACGTGGCGACAAGGTTGCCTTTGTAGGACGAAACGGTGAAGGTAAGTCTACTTTGGTGAAGTGTATCATGAATGAAATAGAGCATGAGGGTACTTTGACCATCGGACATAATGTGCAGATTGGTTATTTTGCGCAGAATCAGGCATCGCTGCTTGACGAAAATCTTACGGTATTCCAGACGATAGACGATGTGGCCAAGGGAGAAATCCGTAATAAGATACGCGACCTTCTGGGAGCCTTTATGTTTGGAGGTCCCGAGGAATCGATGAAGAAAGTGAAAGTATTGTCGGGTGGTGAGCGTACGCGTCTGGCTATGATTAAGCTTTTGCTAGAGCCGGTGAATCTGCTGATATTGGACGAGCCTACCAACCATCTGGACATGAAGACCAAGGATATTCTGAAACAGGCTTTGATGGATTTTGACGGAACGCTGATTGTGGTATCGCACGACCGTGATTTCCTGGACGGACTGGTAACAAAGGTCTATGAGTTCGGACACCAGCGTGTGAAAGAGCACCTGTGTGGTATTTATGAATTCCTTGAAACGAAAAAGATGGAGAATCTTCAGGAACTGGAACGTAAAAGATAAGTACTTTTGAATAGATAATAGAAGAAAACCGTTTCTGTACTTTGACTTATTTTAAAGTACGGAAGCGGCTTTCTTTGTATTATGGAATGACGGGGAAATCTTTAATCTGCTTCCATTCATTACCGTTGTCATTGGGTTGCGGCTTACCCGGTGTACTGCGGCCATCATTGATGTATTTGATGAGCAGGTCGCGCAGTTCTTTTACTTTTTCGGGATATTGGGCTTCCAGATTCTTTTGCTCACAAGGGTCGTTACCCATGTTGTATAACTGTACGGGAGGAAGGCCTTTCAGTGCTTCCTTGTCCTCGGGGGTAGGATAGCTCCATCCACCGGAGCTGGCAGACAACAACAGTTTCCAGTCGCCTTTGCGGATACTGAATTCTCCGTTGATGGAATGATGGACAATGGCTTCACGGATAGGAGTGGTGTAATTGGTTTCTTTTAGCAGGGGAAGAAGTGAATAGCTGTCCTCTCCTTCGCTATCGTTTAAGGAAACATGGGTAATAGCTGCCAGCGTTGCCATCCAGTCTGTCAGGCAGATGGTTTGATTCTCTCTGTGTGGAGTTATTCCTTTGGGCCAGCGGGCGATGCATGGGATGCGGTGTCCGCCATCGAACAAATCGGCTTTGTTTCCACGGTATACGTAGTTGGGCAAATGTCCCTGCTGCTTCATGGATTTTATATCCGCAGCCGGACTGCATCCGTTGTCGGACGTAAAGATGATAATTGTGTTTTCATCAATACCTGCCTGTTTTACCGTTTGCATGATTTCTCCCACCAGATGGTCTACCATCAGCACAAAGTCACCGTAAGCACCAATACCCGACTTTCCTTGAAATTCTTTAACGGGAAGGATAGGAGTGTGCGGAGCCGGCATGGGTAAATAAAGGAAAAAAGGCTGGTTGGCCTGTGCATGTTCGGTAATATAGTTTTGTGCCCGTCTTACAAAGTTAGGCAGACAGTCTTCGTGGTCAAAATCGGATGCAGTGGGACCTTTTCTCCAGAAGGCCAGTCCTGTATTGACCGTTGTACGGTTCGGAACAGCAGTAGGCATATTGTTTTCTACATAAACATACGGGTCCATGTCGAGTGAGCCGATGATACCATAGAAGTAATCGAAACCTCTTTCGGTAGGTCCTTCGGTTATGGGTTGGGTAAAGTCAATGTTTTCTTTTCCTTTATCAATGTTGTTCCATACCCAGCCCAGATGCCATTTGCCGATGCAGGCAGTGGTATAACCTCCTCGTTTAAGCACATCGGCTATGGTTTTTCTTCCGGGTTTGATAAATGGTTTGTCGTATCCGAACAGGACACCTTCTTTCAAGGTAGAGCGCCAGTTGTAGCGTCCGGTCAGCAGGCTGTAACGTGATGGTGTACTGACTGCCGAACTGGAATGGGCATCTGTAAAACAAACTCCTTCACTGGCCATACGGTCTAAGTTGGTGGTTGGGATTTTACTTCCGGGATTGTAAGTAGACAAATCGCCATATCCCAAGTCATCGGTCAGGATGAGAATAATGTTGGGCTGGCTGTTTTCTGCCATTATAGGCTGAATGGCGGTACATGCCAGTGGTACAGATAAAAATTTGATGTAGTTTTTCATGGCGGTTACTTTTATTTTTCCAAAGGTAATAAAAATTATCTTTTTAGAATAATAATTGTTACTGCTGATATAATCAGTCCGATTCCTATGGCTATGCTTACGGTAAAAGGTTCGCCGAAAACAAGAATACCGACAGCCACAGCTGTTACCGGCTCCATAGCTCCCAGTACAGAGGTGATGGTAGAACCGATTCGTTTGATAGCGGCTATGAGTGATAAATTGGAGATAATGGTAGGAATGATAGCCAGTAAAAGCAGGTTGTATCCGGCTTCTATAGATGGAATACTTTGCAGGTCTCCAAGCAGGGATACACCACATGTCAGAAATATGGAGCCTATCAGGAATACATAAAATGTCAGTTTTAGTCCTTGAATACTTTTACTCTTAAAAGCTCCTACAGCTACCAGATATAAAGCGTATCCCAGTGCAGACAGTAAAACAATCAGTATACCGGTGAGCGAAAGCGAACCGCTGCCTTCTGTACTTGAAAGGCTGTATACACCGGTTACAGCCAGTAGGATGGCACTGATTCTCCAAAGTGATTTTTTCTCATGGAAAAATGCCATCATAATGACCGTTGTCAGTACCGGATACATAAAATGAATGGTGGTGGCAATACCGCTGGCCATAAATTTGTAACCCCAGAAAAGAAATAGCGCGGATGCCAGATAGAAGACTGCCAATAAAGCAAGCACGGGTAAATCTGAGACTTTTATCCGGAAGGATTCTTTTTTAACAACCAAAAGTAAAGCCAGGCATAGAGTTGCCAACAGGAACCGGTAAGTAAGAACCGACAGGAAGTTCATACCCTGATTCATGCAAGGAATCACAAAAAGAGGAATCAATCCAAAAGAAGCTGAGGATAGTAGTCCATACAGGAAGCCACTGAATTTATTTATCTGTATCATTCTTATTAGCAAAAAGAAGGAATGCCTCTATCGTTGTAATATAGAGGCATTCCTGTAAAAGTTTAGAAAATTTATTGTTTGCGGATATGCTATTGATTTATACGCTTATCTGTTTTTATACATGCGTTCGTAATAATTCTGATAATCTCCGCTTGTAACATCTTTTACCCAAGCCTGATTGTCGAAGTACCAGAAAATGGTCTTGACAATTCCTTCGTCAAATTTAGTTTCCGGATACCAACCCAAATCGCGGCTAATTTTCGAAGGATCGATGGCATAGCGCTGGTCGTGACCCAAACGGTCTTTTACGAAGGTGATTAACGAATCGTTTATCCAGTCAATCTTAATCTGGCCATTTTCATCCAGTTCTTTCTTTTTTAGGATAGAACGGTAGTCGGGCTGTTCTTCCATAATGCGCCGGATGGTTTCGATGGTCAGTTTTACAATTTCCAGATTAGTCTTTTCATTGTGACCTCCTACGTTGTAAATTTCTCCGTCTTTACCGTTGCATACTACCATATCAATAGCTTTGCAGTGGTCTTCAACATAAAGCCAGTCGCGAACATTGCTTCCATCTCCATAAACAGGAAGGCGCTTTCCTTCCAGGATATTCTTTATAATCAGCGGAATCAGTTTTTCCGGGAAGTGATAAGGACCGTAGTTGTTAGAGCAACGTGTTATTGTTACCGGCATTTTATAAGTGTCACGGTAAGCCATGACAATAAGGTCTGCACTGGTCTTTGAAGCGCTGTACGGACTATGCGGGCAGAGCGGAGTTTCTTCGGTAAAATAACCTTCTGCTCCAAGTGAACCGTATACTTCATCGGTAGATACCTGATGGAACCGTACACCTTTTCTCCAGGTAGGGTAGCCGTTTTCGTCTTTTCCGGTCACCCATGCTTTTCTGGCTGTATCCAGCAAATTTTGCGTACCAAGAATATTGGTCTGCAAGAATAATTGTGGATTTTCGATACTGCGGTCTACATGACTTTCGGCTGCAAAGTTTACGATATAGTCAAATTTATAATCGGCAAAGAGTCTGTCAGCCAATTGTGGGTCACAAATATTCCCTTTCACAAAATAGCATCGCTCATTGTCAATATCTTTGGCTATTGTACCTAAGTTGCCGGCATAAGTAAGTGCATCCAGTACTACAACCCGGATGTCATCATGTTTTGCTAAGATATATTTTAAATAGTTGGCACCGATAAATCCGGCTGCTCCTGTTACCAAATAGGTTTTCATGTTACGTTTACTTTTTCACTGTTGCAAATTTGAGAAAGTTTTTTTTAACTTACAAGCTAATCGGATAAAAAGATGATTTCACTTATCGGATAATTCTATCACTTCAAGGTCTGTGAAATTCCCATTGTCTATTTTGAATCTTACGATTGTTCTTATTGTATGAAAACCATATTTTCCGGCTGCTCCCGGATTGATGTGGAGGAGGTTCAGTTTCTTGTCGAATAATACTTTAAGGATATGCGAGTGTCCGCTGATGAAGAGCTGAGGAGGCTCTTCCAATAGCAGGTGTTTGACAGACTTGTCGTATTTCCCCGGATATCCGCCGATATGTTTCATCAGGACAGTTGTATTCTCAATAGTAAACCGATTGACTTCAGGAAAAACGGTCCGGATGTTCTGACCGTCAATGTTGCCATATACGGCTCTAACCGGACCTATTTTGTTGAGTCGTTCAATGACTTCAAGAGAGCCGATATCTCCTGCATGCCATATTTCATCGCAATCAGCAAAGTATTGGTTGAAACGTTCGTCCCAATAGCTGTGTGTATCTGATAATAATCCTATCTGTTTCATCTTTTAAGCATTGAAAAACAAGACAAAAATACATTTTTTTGTTGTTTATATGCATTCCTCTTGCTACATTTGAAGAAACCTTGTTGTACTATGGAAAAGAATTATCAATATTTTAACAGAGATATCAGTTGGTTATCTTTTAATTACCGGGTTTTACTGGAAGCTGATGATGACCGCTTGCCTTTATACGACCGGATAAACTTTATTGCTATTTATTCATCGAATCTGGAAGAATTTTACCGGATTCGGGTTGCCGAACATATGAGTGTAGTATCGGGCGAGCATAGTGATGAAGAAACACCGCGCGAAGCTTTACGAATAATTCATGATATAACAACCGAAGTAAACAGGCAATTGGATGATAGGGTCCGTATATACGAGGAGAAAATATTGGGGGAACTCAGGAAGAATCATATTTACTTGTATCAAACTCGAAAAGATGTTCCGGTTGCTTATCAGTCTTTTATAGAACAATATTTCAGGGAAGAAATTTTTCCTTATTTGCAACCGGTACCTGTGGATAAAGAGCGTCTGCATATTTTTTTAAGGACAAACCGGCTGTATCTGGCTGTGCGGGTGAGGAAGAATAAAGAGGCCGGTTTTGAATACTTCATTATAAAACTTCCGTATAGTAAAGTCCCTCGTTTTGTAGAACTTCCTAAACTGGATGAAAACTACTGTATGATGTTTATGGAAGACATTATCAAAGCGAATTTGCCAGCAATGTTTGTTGGCTATGAAGTGGATTGTAGCTATTGTTGTAAAATTTCTCGCAATGCAGATATTCATATTGATAATGTGCCTTCGGAAAATGCCGTTGAGCTGTTGAAACAGAAAGTGAAGCAGCGCAAGAACGGAGCTTTGTGTCGTTTTGTATACGACCGGAATATGCCTTCCGACTTTTTGGATTATCTGGCCGGGGCGTTTGATGTGCGCGCGGATGAACTGGTTCCTGGAGATAAGCATTTGAATATGGAAGATTTAGCAGTTCTTCCTAATCCCAATCCGAATCTGTTGATGCCTGCAAAACTTGTTCCAATGTACCTGAAAGGGTGGGGAAGTAGCAGTTTTATGTTCGATAAGATTTCGGCTGGAGATGTATTGCTGCATTATCCTTATCATAGTTTCGACCATTTTATTCATTTCCTTTTTGAAGCTGCACACGATCCTTTATGTCGTGAAATCATGATTACGCAGTATCGTGTTGCCGAACATTCGGAAGTCATAAACACACTTATCAGTGCTGCACACAGTGGGAAAAAAGTAACTGTTTTTGTCGAACTGAAAGCCAGATTTGATGAAGAAAATAATCTGTATACTGCCGAATTGATGCGTAAGGCTGGTATACATATTATATATAGTATCCCAGGACTTAAAGTCCATGCAAAAGTGGCATTGGTTTTGCGCGATGCTTCAGTAAAGAGTTTTGCTTGCATCAGTACTGGCAACTTTAATGAAAAAACGGCACGTGTATATGCGGACAGTGCACTGTTCACGTCGAAGCCGGATGTCGTGGACGATTTGATAATGCTTTTTAAAGTTCTGCGTCAGGAAGTAGAGATTCCTGTATTTAAATCTTTGCTGGTTGCGAGATTTAATCTGTTGCCGGAATTGAAAAAGATGATTGCTCAAGAAATTGCATTTGCCCAGCAAGGAGGGAAAGGGCGTATTATTCTTAAAATGAATGCTTTGCAGGATAAAGCAATGATTGATGAATTGTATAGAGCCAGTGAAGCTGGAGTGGATATAGATTTGATTGTACGGGGAATTTGTTGCTTGATTCCTGAACAGTCTTTTAGTAAAAATATACGGGTTACCCGCATTGTGGATACTTATCTGGAGCATGCTCGTATCTGGTACTTTGGGAATAATGGTATTCCTAAAGTGTATATGGGTTCGCCCGACTGGATGAAGCGTAATCTGTATAAACGAATAGAAGCGGTTGTTTCGGTTACTGATGTAAGGCTTAAACAAGAGTTGATAGATATGCTGGAATTACAGTTAAGGGATAATAGAAAAGCTTGCTGGTTGAAGTCGGATTTGACAAATCAGTTTAAGCGACAACAGGGAGCTGAGGTTCGTTCGCAATATGATTTTTATAGGTATTTGTGTTGCAAAAATGAGGTGTGATTGTGGACTTTTTCTACAATAAATGTGGAATTGGGTAATATCTCTTTTACTTTCTGGATTTTTATATTGCTGATTATTAGTGCTTTTTGCTTTTTGCTGAATTTTGGCATGCCATTTGTATGTTATTTGGCAGAAAGGTTAAAAAGAAAAAGCAATATGAAAAGATTTTTAGTAGGTTTAGTAGTAGTGGTATTAGGTTTTACTTTGGTTCATGCAGAAGATACCAAGTCAAAGAAAGAAGTTGAAAGTGTAGAAGCATCTGCTCCAAAGAAGGCACAGAAACTTAATTTTGTGGAAGTATATGTAAACGATGTTCCAGAAAGCATAATCGACCGTCTGGCATGCGAAGGTGCAATGGTTAAAGAGGTTTATATGGCCTATCAAGCCAGTGGATTCCGAGTTTATAAAGTTGTAATTATGACCAGTGATCTTCACGAGTCGGTACTTTATTTAATGGAAGACGGTAGTAACGCTTAAAAAAGGATAACGCTTAACTTATATATATTGATTATTCAAGCGGGCCATTTTGCTTCAGGCAGAATGGCCCGCCTGGTTGTATTATTTGTTTGTTTCTTCTTGCAGTCCCAGTTTGCGGATTACAAATTCCTTGATAAAAGCAGTTGTCTGTTCAATTCCCAGTGCTGATGAATCGATGCACAAGTGATAGGTAGCAGCAGCTCCCCATGTGTTATAACTATAGTAATTGTAGTAGGAAGAACGTTTCTTGTCGGCTTTTTCCATCAGTTCTTCTGCTTCTTCTTCGGTGATGTTATGAAGCGCCATCAAACGCTTACAGCGGCTTTCGGGTGATGCTGATATAAATACATTTACGCATCGGGGATGGTCGCGCAAGATATAGTCTGCACATCTTCCGACAAACAGGCATGACTTTTCTTCAGCCAACTGACGGATGACGTCACTTTGTATTTTAAACAGTGCATCATTGCTCAGGTATCCTCCATAAGGAGCAAATCCATCACCTATAAATGGAAAGCGGGCACCAAATAAGCCGCCAATCATATTTTGTGAAGCCTTTTCGTCTGCTTTTTCAAAGAAATCCTTGCATAAACCGCTTTCATTGGAAGCCAGTTGAATAAGCTCTTTATCGTAGAAAGCAATATTCAGCTCCTTGGCAAGTCTTTCGCCTATTTCTTTACCGCCACTTCCTAATTGGCGGCCTAAATTTATAACAAAGTGTTTTTCCATGATTTGATATTTTATCAGTTAGAGCAAATATACAAATTCCTTTTAGCTTTTTCCTTTCGTTTGTCCAATATTTTTAAATCTTTGCTTCTGTGTGCGGGTGTTTCTTGAAAAATTGAAACTGTTTGTAAAGCATGATTCCTGCTATGATGGATGCCAACAAATCGGAGATAGGCATGCTGTACCATACTCCTGCAACCCCAAAGAATTGTGGAAGAATGAGCAGGCAGGGAACCAATATCAGAACTTGTCTGCTTAGAGAAAGGAAAATAGCCTTGTTGGCCATTCCGATGCTTTGAAAGAAGTTGGAGGTTACCATCTGGAAACCTATAATGGGGAAAAACATTACCACAATTTGCAGTCCTTTGGCCGATAGCTGGATTAAAGTTTCGTGACTGGTGAATAATGAAACAGCCAAACGTGGCAGCAATTCTCCTAAAAGGAAACCGCAACTGGTTACAATGGTAGCCCAAATGATGGTTTGTTTCAGAACCTGGTTTACGCGGTGGTAAGCTTGGGCTCCGAAGTTGTATCCTGCTATCGGTTGCATACCTTGATTCAATCCCATGACAATCATAACAAACAGGAATACGATTCGGTTTACAATTCCGAATGCGCCAATGGCCAGGTCACCATCGTATTTTTTCAAACCATTGTTGATGAGTATGACAATAAAGCAAGAGGCCAGATTCATCAGAAAAGGAGCCATACCAATGGCAATGGTATTTTTTACGATATCTCCCTGTAGTTTGTAGATACCTTTGTGGAGATGAAGCAATTCGTTCTTGTTTGTGAAGATTCTGAATTGCCATAATAGTGAAATAATTTGGGCTAAAATGGTGGCAATAGCTGCTCCCTCTATACCCCATTTAAATCCATAAATGAATATCGGGTCCAGAATCGTATTGATGATAACGGTATTGATGGTTGCATACATTGCTTTTTGGGGATGTCCGGCAGAACGGAGCACTGCATTCAGTCCCAGATACATGTGAGTTACAACATTTCCCAGCAAAATAATTTCCATGTAATCTCTGGCATAAGGAAGCGTAGCTTCACTGGCTCCGAAAAAATATAGGATAGGATTGAGAAATAGTAGCGTGATGATACTAAACCCGATACCGATAATCAGATTGAGTGAAACTACATTACCTAATATTTTCTGCGCGGTTTTGTAATCCTTTTGTCCTAATTTTACAGAAATTAGGGTAGAAGCACCTACTCCGACCAAAGAGCCAAAAGCTGCAGCCAAGTTCATTAATGGAAATGTAATAGCCAGACCCGATATGGCCATAGGACCGACACCGTGACCGATGAAAATACTGTCTACCATGTTATACAGTGAAGATGCTGTCATTGCAATAATTGCAGGGATAGCATACTGCACCAATAATTTACCGATAGGTTGGGTACCAAGTTCTGTTGCTGTTCCTTTCATTTTTGTAAATCTTGTTCTTTTTCGACCTGCAAATGTACGAATATTTCTTTGCAAGGGAAAACTTATGTATCTTTGCTTTTTCAAAAAGAGTGCGTATGATTAAAAAAGGTGTATTGCTATTTTTAGTATATCTAAGTATCGGATTTTCAGTGCAGGCAGCTTCAACTATGATGTTCCGAATCTCGTTTACCGATAAGCGTGGAACTGTAGGTTCTTTAGAGCATCCTGAGAATTTTCTTTCTATGAAATCTTTGGAAAGAAGACAAAAACAGCAGCTTATGCTTGATTCCACAGACTTACCGGTTTCTCAGGTTTATATAAAAGAAGTGTTGAGTCGGGGAGTTCGTCTCGTAACAATGAGTAAATGGAACAATACAATTGTCGTTGAGGCTAAGAGTGATATGCCTGTTGAAAAGTTACAGCAATTACCTTTTGTTTCTGCGGTAAAGAAAGTATGGACTTCGTCGGATATCGCTCCTGTATACGATGCAGACCGGAAAAAGAAAGTTCAGGGAAAAGGGAAAAGACAGAAAAGCAGTTATGGAGTAGGTTTTGCTCAACTGGCGATTCACAAGGGAGAGTGTTTGCACAAAGCCGGTTATCGGGGAGAAGGCATTGAAATTGCAGTTATTGATGCCGGTTTTCAGAATGTCGATGTCATTGGTATTTTTAAGAAAATGCATTTAAAAGGGACAAGAGATTTTGTGAATCCTCATTCGGATATTTTTGCCGAACATAATCATGGTACAAAAGTTCTTTCGTGTATGGCAGCTAATGAGCCTCATGTGATGGTTGGTTCTGCACCGGAAGCTAGTTATTGGCTGTTGCGCAGTGAAGATGATTATACAGAGCAACCTGTAGAAGAAGATTATTGGGTAGCTGCTGCAGAGTATGCTGATAGTTTGGGGGTTGATATTGTGAATACTTCATTGGGATATTATGAGTTTGATGATCCGGAAGCTAATTATACGTATCGCGAATTGGACGGTCATACTTCTCCGATGTCTGTGGCAGCATCTCTGATGGCCGGAAAGGGTATGGTATTGGTTTGCAGTGCCGGTAACTCTGGTAAAGAATCCTGGAAAAAAATTACACCACCGGCAGATGCTGTAAATATCTTATCGGTAGGTGCAGTGAATGTAGATGGTATTAATGCGGATTTTTCTTCGATAGGAAACACTGCAGATAACCGCATAAAACCGGATATTATGTCAGTCGGGTTTAATGCCAGTGTGGTGAGTGAGAATGGAATACCTTCGTATGCGCATGGAACTTCTTTTGCTGCACCGGTCTTTTGCGGACTGGTTGCCTGTCTGTGGCAGGCATGCCCATGGCTTACGGCTATGCAGTTGATTAAGCTGATTCAGCAGTCGGCAGACAGGGCCGATTTTCCAGATAATATTTTTGGATATGGTGTTCCGGATGTGTGGAAGTGTTATCAGGAAGCTATTAAACTAAAGAAATGATGGAAAAGCAGGTTTTGTCCTTATACGAGTTGAATGGCCTTGTCAGGCGCAGTATACAAGCCTGTTTACCCGATGAGTATTGGGTACAAGCCGAATTGAGTGATGTGCGTTCCAATTACTCGGGACATTGCTATTTGGAACTGGTGCAGAAAGATCCGAAGAGCAACAGTCTGGTGGCAAAGGCCCGGGGAATGATATGGAGTAATGTTTTCTTTCGGCTAAAATCCTATTTCGAAGAAGAAACAGGCCAGGCTTTTGTTTCGGGTATTAAAGTATTGGTGAAGGTTACGGTAGGTTTCCATGAATTGTATGGCTTTTCATTGACTATTATTGATATCGACCCAACCTATACGCTGGGGGATATGGCACGGCGTAGAAAAGAAATTTTGAACCGTCTTGACGCTGAAGGTATCCTTACCTTGAATAAAGAGCTGGATTTTCCGGAATTGCCGCAACGCATAGCTGTGATTTCTTCGGCCACGGCAGCCGGATATGGAGATTTCTGCAATCAGCTTGAGAATAATATCTATGGTTTTCAATTTTTTACGCGTTTATTCCCTGCTGTTATGCAGGGAGATAAGGTAGAAAGTTCTATTATAGCAGCACTGGATGCCATCAATGCCGAAATAGACAATTGGGATGTAGTTGTTATAATTCGTGGAGGAGGAGCAACTTCCGATTTGTCAGGGTTTGATACATACGATTTGGCTGCCAACTGTGCACAATTTCCTTTGCCAATTATAACGGGTATTGGTCATGAGCGCGACGATACTGTGCTGGATATGATTTCTCATACACGCGTAAAGACTCCTACGGCGGCAGCCGAATTTCTGATAGCCCGGTTTACTGAAGCCGCAGGCAGGTTAGAGAAATGTGTATCCTTTTTACACGAAAGAGTTCCTTTATTGTTGCGCAGACAAGCTGATTTGCTGGATAAATGGGTAGCGAGAATTCCGGCAAGAGTTCAGATGCGTTTGCAGGATGAACATTTTGTACAGGAGCGGTTTGTGACACGTTTGGATAAAGCTTTGCATACCCGCCTGTTGAATGAACAGCATCGTTTGGATCTAGAGCCTAGACTGCAGCGTGTCTGGAGTATGTATGTCGTAAAGGAGCAACATCGTTTAGAGATGCTTGCTCAGCAGGTAAAATCAGCTTCCCCTGATGTGCTGTTGAAGAAGGGATATAGCATTACATTGAAAAATGGTAAGGCAGTAACCGATATTTCAGTTTTGGAAGAAGGAGATGAATTGGTTACGCGTGTAGCCAATGGAACTTTCCGCAGTAAAGTAACAATAAATAAATCAAAATAATATGGCAGCAAAAAAAGAAACATATACAGAGGCTATGAAACGTCTGGAGGCAATCGTAGCTCGTATAGAAAGCAATGAACTGGATATTGATGCATTGGGTGAACAACTCAAGGAAGCTCAGAAACTAATCAAGTATTGCCGCGAGAAGTTGTATAAAGCCGATGCCGAAATCAAAAAGATTTTGGCCGAAAATTCCGAAGAGGATAATTAATCTGTAAGCATCATCTCTTATTTTGGAATTATTTTGTTGAAAAAAAACATATTAGGTTGGAATTTGTAAATATAAACCTTATATTTGCTGACGAGTTTTGTAAAAGAATGTAAAACATTAATATCCTATAAACGATGAAAGAAATTGATTGGTCAAATCTGTCGTTTGGCTATATGCGTACAGATTATAACGTTCGCTGCTATTATCGCAACGGACAATGGGGAGAAATGGAACTTTGTTCGGAAGAAACTTTGAATATTCACATGGCTGCAACTTGCTTGCACTACGGACAGGAAGCTTTCGAAGGACTGAAAGCTTTTCGTGGTAAGGATGGTAAAATCCGTATTTTCCGTCTGGAAGCCAATGCAGAACGTTTGCAGAGTACTTGCAACGGCATCCTGATGCCTGAACTGCCTACAGAGAAGTTCCGTGAAGCCATTACCAAGGTTGTGAAAGCTAACGAAAGATTTGTTCCGCCGTATGAAAGTGGTGCTTCGCTTTATATCCGTCCTTTATTAATTGGTACAGGAGCTCAGGTAGGTGTACATCCTGCAAGTGAATATTTGTTTGTGGTGTTCGTAACTCCTGTAGGCCCTTACTTTAAAGGCGGTTTTGCTACCAATCCTTATGTTATCATCCGTCAGTACGACCGTGCGGCTCCATTGGGTACCGGTACTTTCAAGGTAGGTGGAAACTATGCTGCCAGCTTGCGTGCCAACAAGATGGCACACGATGCAGGATATGCCAGTGAATTCTATTTGGATGCCAAAGAAAAGAAGTATATCGACGAATGCGGTGCAGCCAATTTCTTTGGTATTAAGAACAATACATACATCACTCCGTTGTCAACTTCTATTCTGCCTTCTATTACTAACCGCAGCTTGATGCAGTTGGCAGAAGATATGGGACTTAAAGTAGAACGTCGCCCTATTCCGGAAGAAGAACTGGAAACCTTCGAAGAAGCAGGTGCTTGTGGTACAGCAGCCGTAATCAGTCCGATTCAGCGTATCGATGATTTGGAAAACCAGAAGTCGTATGTGATTTCTAAAGACGGAAAACCAGGTCCTATCAGTGAAAAGCTGTATAACAAATTGCGTGCTATCCAGTATGGTGACGAACCTGATACACACGGCTGGGTAACCGTACTCGATTAATAATCTTTTTATATTCACATACTGACGGCATTTCTTTTGCGTATGCAGAGAAATGCCGTTATTTTTTTTGTTCTTAAAGATATTGCCTATCTTTGTCCAATATTACAAACCTAAGATATGGGAAAAGGAAAATTAGCGAAATTTGCAGATATGGCGGAGTATCCGCATGTGTTTGAATATCCGTATTCGGTAGTAGATGATGTTCCGTTCGAGATGAAAGGAAACTGGAACCGGGATTTCTTTAAGAATGATAATCCGATTGTATTGGAGTTAGGCTGTGGCCGCGGTGAATATACGGTAGGTCTGGCCCGTCGTTATGCCGATAAAAATTTTATTGGAGTCGATATTAAAGGTGCACGTATGTGGACAGGCGCAACCGAAGCACTGAATGAAGGACTTCACAATGCTGCTTTCCTTCGTACCAATATTGAGATTATCGACCGCTTTTTTGCTCCGGGTGAGGTGAGTGAGATTTGGCTTACCTTTTCAGACCCACAAATGAAAAAGGCTACCAAACGACTGACGTCTACGTATTTTATGAACCGTTACCGTAAGTTTCTTGTGCCGAATGGACTGGTACATTTGAAGACGGACAGTAACTTTATGTTCACTTATACAAAGTATATGATAGAAACGAACGGGCTTCCGGTGGAGTTTATGACGGAGGATTTATATCATTCGGATCTGGTAGACGATATTCTTGGTATCAAGACCTACTATGAACAACAATGGCTCGATCGTGGTTTAAATATCAAATATATCAAGTTCCGCCTTCCGCAAGAGGGAGTTTTGCAGGAACCGGATGTGGAAATAGAACTTGATCCGTACCGTAGCTACAACCGTAGCAAGCGGAGCGGACTGCAAACGAGCAAATGATAAGTAATAAGTAACAAGTAATAAGTAATATCCGGAATAACGGCATAAAAAAAGTATTAAGTATTAACTTCCGCTTATATCCGCATGGAATTAATACTTAATA
>CAJKDC010000046.1 GCA_905198575.1 uncultured Bacteroides sp.
TCGTTTCGGGTGCTTAAAAAGGTAGGGATTAGGGAATGCAAGGTTTTTCCGAAAAATACTACCCGCAGGGCTGGAGATTTTTCCAGAAAACAGGAGGCTTGACCTTGCTTTCCCGTCAAATCCCGGAGTTACCTTTGCACCCAGCACGAAAATGACTGCCTGATGCGGCCTACTGAAAGGCGCAAAAACGGAGGTAAACGGAAGTAGAGGCCAGATTAGAAAGAAAACTTCAAAAGGAAAATCCGTAAAAAGGAATCGACAAAAAGAAAAGGGAACAATGCCGGAAGCGTGAAACCGGGCAAACCGACAACAAGGAAGTATGATATTATCTGTTTGGCCAGACCTGTCTGGTCGGACGAATAATATCATTCTTCCCCGGTTTGCCTGCCGTGGGTGACGGCTTGTTTCATTTATGAAACGTGCGGTCAAACACGGCTTTCCGTTTCCGGCTCAAAGGAACAACTGAAAGAAAAAATCGTCAGAAACCCGTAAAAGCACCTTTTTAGCATAAGTTCAAAAGAAATGGGTTCTGCATCATCAGTCTAAACAATCGTTTAGGCGTGAGGCAGAACCCTTTTCTCACCGCTTATGCAACAGTCGGCACACGTTCGTTCAAAACTTGTTTTGTACGATGGTGCGCCGACGCAAATAATCGCTTTTACGGAAAATAAGAGTGAAAAATCAGACAGATAATATCAAAAGTCCCAATAAAAATGCTACCTTTGCATACGAAGAGTTCTTTGAAGGTTACGCAATGCGCAGAAGAATAATGCAGTAGATAACTAACTAAATCGTAACCTATTACTATCATGAGCGATTAACATACGTTCATTTCCAATAAAATACACTCTTTTCGTAACTTCTCTGTACAAAGATACGACAAAATTAGACATTATTGTATAAATAGCTGCATAAACTGCATATTTTTTCTTCAAGGACGTGTTTGCCCATTTCCTTCTATAATCCATTTATAAGAGGTCAACTCGCGTATACCCATCGGACCACGGGCATGAAGCTTCTGAGTACTGATTCCCACTTCTGCTCCTAAGCCAAACTGAGCTCCATCCGTAAATGACGTAGGTGCATTGACATATACACAAGCCGCATCAACCGACTGCATAAACATCCGGGCTACACTGGTATCCTCCGTAACAATACATTCACTATGCTTTGAGCTGTATGTATATATATGGTCTAAAGCCTCATCTACACTATCAACGACACGGACAGCCATTTTGTAATCCAGAAACTCGGTTCCATAACTCTCGGACGTTGCCGGTTTCAACAAATCTTTCGGATAAGAATCCGATAAAACAGCCATAGCTCGCTCATCGGCGTAAACAATGACGTGTTCAGCACTTAATGGAGCACATAAATCAGTCAAATGATGTGCAACTTCTTTGTGTACAAGTAAACAATCCAATGCATTACATACACTTACCCGTCGGGTCTTTGCATTGTGAATGATAGCTGCACCTTTTACAACATCTCCATAACGGTCGAAATACGTATGACAAACCCCTGCCCCAGTTTCAATGACGGGAACAGTAGCTTCTTGACGAACATAGCGAATCAAGGCACTGCTTCCGCGAGGAATCACCAAATCAACAAAATCGTTTGCATGTAAAAGTTCCGCAGCAGCTTCACGTGTAGAAGGAAGCAGTTCTACAATATGCGGATTGACTCCCAACTCTTCCAAAACTTCATGGATAATTTTCATTACCGCCAGATTCGTAGATTCTGCATCATGCCCACCTTTTAAGATACAGGCATTTCCACTTTTCAGACACAAAGAAAACACATCCAGTGTCACATTGGGACGGGCCTCAAAAATAACTCCTATCACTCCGAAAGGAACACTGACCTTCTGAAGTTTCAAGCCATTGGGACGGACCGTTGTTTCCAGAACTCTCCCCAACGGCGAAGGCAATGCCGCAACATTTACCATATCCGAAGCTATTCCCTGTATGCGTTGTGAAGTAAGTTTTAAACGGTCGTATTTAGGATCGTCACAAGACATACGTTCCAAATCCTCTGCATTAGCAGCCAGTATTTCCTTTTCCCGAACGACAATTCTCTCAGACAAAAGAAGCAAAACCTTATTAATCGTATCTTCGCCGAGCAAAGCAAGAGAGCGAGCAGCTACTGCAGTTGTCTTGAACAGTTTATTATAATCCATAATGCCATCCTCCTTTATTATTTATCGAAATCCAAATGTAAATAATCATAATGAACTACTGGTTTCTGACCATGTTTTCCCATGCAAGAGCGAATTGCATCGGCGCCTGCCATAACTCTTCCTACTCCAATTGCATTTCCATGACTATCCAACAGCTTCACAATATCATCCTTTTCAAAAGTTCCTACGACAGACATGATTCCAACAGGCAACAAACTGACAGCCTTAGGTCCACGCAAAGCTTCGACTGCCTTCTCCTGAAGCCACAACTCTCCTTTAGCAAACCCATCGCTATGTGCCACCCACTTTTTGACAGCAGGAACTAACGTTTCCGAAGGAATAAAACACGTACAATCAACCTTATCCGGAGTGTGAATCAAATCTGTCAGAATATTATCTTTTCTTCCATTTGCAATGAAAACAACGATTCCTTCATCGGCAACCTTCCTTGCAATCGAGCTTTTGGTCAGCATACCACCACGACCGAATCCTGATTTTTCGGTTTGAATATAATCAGACAGGTCTCTTCCACGCTCTACCTTGCGGATAAGCTTAGATTCCGGCAATGAAGGTGGCCCGTCAAACACACCATCAATGTTGCTCAGGATAACCAAAGCATCCACTCCCATCATGGAAGCAATCATTCCGGAGAGTTCATCATTATCCGTAAACATCAGCTCCGTAACAGAAACGGTATCATTCTCATTAACAATCGGAAGGACACCATTCTCCAGCATTACCTGCATACAGTTTCGCTGGTTCAAGTAATGCCTGCGTGTAGAAAAGCTCTCTTTTGTAGTCAGAATCTGTCCTACCGGAATATTGTGATCCTGAAAAAGATCATAATAACGATTTATCAACTTGGCCTGTCCCACAGCAGAAAACAGCTGCCGCTGATCCACACTATCCAATTTTTTCAAAGGGCGCAACGAACTGCGACCAGACGCAACGGCTCCCGAAGAAATAAGGATTACCTCTACCCCTTCTTTCATCAAAGCTGCAATCTGATCTACTAAAGAAGACATACGTGTTACATCTAGAGTCCCGTTATTACGGGTCAGTACATTGCTTCCTACCTTAACTGCTATTCTTTTAAATTGAAAGTTCATATTTTACTAGCTTTTCGCAAATATAACATTTTCGACAGATTATGTAACAGATGCATTACATTATTTACAAAACACTTCCTTTATGATATAAATCAATGCATAATTAAAGAATAATCTGTATCTTTACACACCTATTTTATTATAATACAATTTTATGATTAAAGCTATCTTCTTTGACATTGACGGTACACTGCTTTCTTTCAAAACCCACAAAGTACCGTCTTCTACATGTATGGCCCTAAAACAACTGCGGGAAAACGGAGTAAAACTGTTCATTGCAACCGGACGCCCCAATTTATTGATTAACGGGCTTGATGATTTAGACTTCGACGGTTACATTACGCTAAATGGAGGAGATTGCTTTACGGCAAGTCACCAGGATATATATAAAGGTGTCATCCCTCAAGAAGATATAGAACGGCTCATTCAATATTCTAAAAATCACGCTTACCCTTTTGTATTCGTATACGACCAGACCTGGTTTATCACGCACCACGATGCCAGTGTAAACGAAATATGCAAGTTAATTGAAATTCCGGCCCCGCCCATTGCTCCTATCGAACAAGCATCAGGAAAAGAAGTGCTGCAAATCATGGGATACCTGCCAGAAAAGGAAGAAGATTATTTATTTAATAACGTATTGACTCATTGTGAACCTATGAGGTGGCATCCTTTATTCACCGATATAACTGTAAAAGGAACCAGCAAAAGCCGAGGTATTGATGAAGTAATACGCTATTATGGAATCGATTTAAAAGAAACAATGGCTTTTGGTGACGGAGGAAACGACATCCCCATGTTAAAACACGCTGGAATTGGAATAGCGATGGGAAATGCATCCGAACAAGTACAGAAAGTAGCTGATTATGTTACCACATCGGTTGATGATGACGGAATATGGAAAGCTCTTAAACATTTTGGACTTTTATAAAATAGAGATTCCCGGATGACATTTGTACTCTCATCCGGGAATTTCCATTTACTGTAACGTAAGCTTGGCCAAATAATTGTAATGTTCACCTTCACAAACCTTTTCAGCTCTAAAGCCATACATTTCTGCATACATTGACAAAGTATCAAAATCAACATACAGCCAAAAGAAAGGCTTACCTTTCAGCTGTTTGTAACGCATATAGAAATCTATTTCTCCATAATAGCCTGCAGCCAAATCTACCAGAAAGCTTCCGTCTTCTTCTTCAAACAAATAACGCAAATCACTGGAATCCATTAAAATCATTCCTCCCGGATTCAACAGAGACTTTGCTCTCTGAAAGAAGTTCCCCATATTATCCAGCTTACCTATAATGCCAGAGCCATTCATCAACATTAAAATGGTATCAAAACCGCCTACGAATTCCAGATTGAAAAAGTCAACCTGTCTTACATTTACCCCCTGCTCTTCCATCACCTGAACAGACAACGGTGAAATATCAATAGCCTGAACATCTTTCCCCATTTTTTGCAACTCAAGCGAATGACATCCACTACCGGCTCCTACATCCAGAATTTTTCCTGAAGCAAGTGTAAGCGCACGTTGTTCCACAACCGGCATCTGTTCGTAAGTCCTGAACAACTCCTTCACTGGAATTTCGTCTTCATCAAATTGGGAAGAAAAAACTCTCAGCCGCCCGGCTTTACCTTTTTTATAATAATCATAAATAGCTTGCCCCATGGGGTCTTCCTGTTCACAAATCAATGTAGTAGCCATAACAAATAAATTCTTAAGAATGCTATAAAAACGAAGCCAAAGATACGAAAAAAGGACGAACTATGCATAAAACAGCTCTCCCTACCCGCTTCACCGAATATTTATTTATACAAAAACCACTATTTTTGCACAATAAGAGAAAATAAATACAGAAAGCTTGCATTAATTTCCAAAATTATGTGTACTTTTGCACCAACCCTAGAATAATTATACAGCATGAAAAATAAAACCAGTAGACTGGATTCAATTAAGATGATTATCTCCAGTAAAGAGATAGGTAGCCAGGAAGAACTGTTGCAAGAATTGGCAAAAGAAGGTTTCCAACTCACACAGGCAACCTTATCACGCGATTTAAAACAACTTAAGGTAGCAAAAGCAGCCAGCATGAATGGGAACTACGTTTATGTTCTCCCCAACAACACCATGTACAAGCGCATGACTGAACCTCACAGTGCAAGCGAAATGCTACGTCACAACGGCTTTATGTCTATAGAATTTTCATCAAATCTAGCTGTTATAAGAACTCGTCCAGGATATGCCAGCAGTTTGGCATACGATATTGATAACAACAACTTCCCTGAAATTCTCGGAACTATTGCAGGCGATGATACAATCATCCTTGTATTAAGTGAAGGAAGTTCAAGAGGTAGCATAAAAAATGCATTATCACATATTATCCCCAATATTAATAACATATAATTAAATAACGTATTATTTAGGAAAGATGGATACTAAACAAATCGATGTTATGGTAGCCGACGCCTCACATGAGGTTTATGTTGACACAATATTAGACACAATTAGAGAAGCTGCAAAAGTACGTGGAACCGGTATTGCAGAACGTACACATGAATACGTAGCTACAAAAATGAAAGAAGGAAAAGCCATCATTGCTTTGTGCGGTGATGATTTCGCAGGGTTTACGTACATAGAATCTTGGGGAAACAAACAGTATGTAGCAACATCCGGACTGATTGTACACCCTAAATATCGCGGCTGTGGATTGGCAAAACGAATCAAACACGCTTCATTTACACTGTCACGCTTACGCTGGCCTAAAGCTAAAATCTTCAGTCTTACTTCAGGAGCTGCTGTAATGAAAATGAACACAGAATTGGGTTATGTTCCTGTAACATTCAATGAGCTCACAGATGATGAAGCTTTCTGGAAAGGATGCGAGGGTTGTATCAACCATGAAATTCTGGTTGCAAAAAAACGCAAATTCTGTATTTGTACAGCCATGTTGTACGACCCGGCTTTACATACAGACGACAAAATCAATAATTTTTAAAACACTGTAAATTCAATATACCTATGGAAGAAAAGAAAAAAGTAGTTGTTGCATTCAGCGGTGGGCTGGATACATCATTCACAGTTATGTATCTTGCAAAAGAAAAAGGATACGATGTATATGCTGCCTGTGCAAATACAGGAGGTTTTAGCCCTGAGCAACTAAAACAGAACGAAGAGAATGCATACAAACTTGGAGCTGTTAAATATGTTACTTTAGATGTAACTCAGGAATATTACGAAAAGAGTTTAAAGTACATGGTTTTCGGTAACGTTTTGCGTAACGGAACTTATCCTATCTCTGTCAGCTCAGAACGTATCTTCCAGGCTTTGGCAATCGCACGTTATGCCAATGAAATCGGTGCACACGCTATCGCTCATGGTTCAACAGGAGCCGGCAACGACCAGGTACGTTTCGACATGACTTTTCTGGTTATGGCACCGGGTGTAGAAATTATCACACTGACTCGTGACATGGCATTAAGTCGTGAACAAGAAATCAACTATCTGAAAGAACACGGCTTCGTTGCTGATTTTACAAAACTGAAATACTCTTACAACGTAGGTATTTGGGGTACTTCAATTTGCGGTGGTGAAATTCTGGATTCAGCACAAGGACTCCCTGAAAGCGCATACCTGAAACAGGTTACTAAAGAAGGTAGCGAAACCTTAAAGCTGGAATTCAAGAAAGGTGAACTGTATGCAGTAAACGGTGAAGTATTCGACGATAAAATTAAAGCTATCCAGAAAGTTGAAGAAATCGGAGCAGCTTATGGTATCGGTCGTGACATGCACGTAGGTGATACTATCATCGGTATCAAAGGCCGTGTAGGTTTCGAAGCTGCAGCTCCAATGCTGATTATCGGTGCACACAAATTCCTGGAAAAATACACACTGAGCAAATGGCAGCAGTACTGGAAAGACCAGGTAGCCAACTGGTATGGCATGTTCCTGCACGAAAGCCAGTATCTGGAACCTGTAATGCGCGATATCGAAGCTATGTTGCAGGAATCTCAACGTAACGTAAACGGTACAGCTATTCTGGAACTTCGTCCTTACTGCTTCTCTACTGTTGGAGTTGAATCTAAAGACGACTTAGTAAAGAATAAATTTGGCGAATATGGTGAAATGCAAAAAGGATGGACAGCAGAAGATGCAAAAGGTTTCATCAAAGTATTGTCTACCCCGCTTCGTGCATATTACGCAAACCATAAAGACGAAGAAAACATATGATTAAAGCCGGTATTATTGGAGGCGCAGGATATACAGCAGGCGAATTGATTCGCCTGCTCATCAATCACCCTGACGTAGAAATTAAATTTGTAAACAGCTCCAGCAATGCTGGAAACAAAATCACCGACGTACACGAAGGACTTTACGGCGAAACAGACCTTGTTTTTACAGATGAACTTCCTTTCGACACCATCGATGTCTTGTTCTTCTGTACAGCCCATGGCGATACAAAAAAATTCATGGAAAGCCATAACATTCCCGAAGATTTGAAAATCATCGACCTTTCCATGGATTACCGCATAAAGAGTGAAGACCACGACTTTATTTATGGACTTCCAGAACTAAACAGAAGAGCCATCTGCCAAAGCAAGCATGTAGCCAACCCAGGCTGTTTTGCAACCTGTATCCAGCTGGGCCTGTTACCTTTGGCTAAGCACCTGATGCTTAGCGGTGACATCACCGTCAACGCCATTACAGGCAGTACCGGTGCCGGTGTAAAGCCAAGCTCAACCAGCCACTTCAGCTGGCGAAATAACAACATGAGTATTTACAAACCTTTTACTCACCAGCATATTCCGGAAATCAAACAGTCGTTGAAGCAACTACAGACCAGTTTTGATGCCGAAATAGATTTCTTGCCTTACCGAGGTGACTTTGCCAGAGGCATATTTGCAACCATTGTCGTAAAGACCAAAGTTGAGATTGATGAAATCATCAAAATGTACAACGAATATTATGCCGAAGACTCATTCGTTCATATCGTTGACAAGAATCTTGACTTAAAGCAAGTAGTAAATACAAACAAATGCTTGATTCACCTGGAAAAACATGGAGACAAGCTACTTATTATTTCATGTATCGACAACCTGCTGAAAGGAGCCAGCGGACAAGCTGTCCATAACATGAACTTAATGTTTAACCTGGAAGAAACCACAGGTTTAATGTTGAAACCTAGTGCTTTCTGATATAAATAACCGACCATGAATTTATTTGATGTATACCCTCTTTTCGATGTAAACATCGTAAAGGGTAAAGGATGTCATGTATGGGACGATAAAGGCAATGAATACCTGGATTTATACGGAGGACATGCTGTTATTTCTATCGGCCACGCTCATCCTCACTATGTAGAAGCCATCAGCAAGCAAGTTGCCACACTTGGATTTTACTCCAACTCGGTAATCAATAAACTTCAGCAGGAAGTTGCCGACCGTCTGGGAGTCATGAGTGGCTACGATGATTATCAGTTATTTCTCATCAACTCTGGAGCTGAAGCAAACGAGAATGCACTGAAACTCGCATCATTTTATAACGGACGTACCCGCGTTATTTCTTTTTCTAAAGCATTTCATGGTAGAACATCTCTTGCAGTAGAAGTTACCAATAACCCTAAAATCATTGCTCCTATCAATGATAACGGACATGTAACTTATATTCCGCTGAATGATATCGAAGCAACAAAGGCCGAATTGGAAAAAGGAGATGTTTGTGCTGTTATCATTGAAGGAATTCAAGGAGTAGGTGGTATCCAGTTGCCTACTACAGAATTCATGAAAGAATTACGCAATGCATGCGACAAACATAATACGGTTCTTATCCTTGACGAAATTCAGTCTGGATACGGAAGAAGTGGAAAATTCTTTGCACATCAATACAATGACATCAAGCCTGACATGATTACTGTAGCCAAAGGTATCGGCAACGGTTTCCCTATGGCTGGTGTATTGATTAGCCCAAAATTCGAAGCTGTATACGGCCAATTGGGAACAACTTTCGGCGGAAACCATTTGGCTTGTGCTGCTGCAATTGCAGTTTTGGATGTTATGAAAGAAGAAAACCTTATCCAAAATGCAGCCCAAGTAGGTGAATTCCTCATTAATGAACTTAAGAAGTTCAAAGGAATCAAAGAAGTCCGCGGTAGAGGTTTGATGATTGGACTCGAATTTGAAGAGCCTATTAAAGAGCTTCGCAAAAAACTACTCTTCGAACAAAAGGTCTTCACAGGGGTAAGTGGAACCAATGTAATTCGTCTGCTTCCTCCTCTATGCTTAAAACAGGCAGAAGCCGAAGACTTCCTAACTAGACTTTCTAATATTTTGAAATAATCAGCAGCCAGCGGGAACAAGCTTAAAGTAAATTCGAACAATATTAAGATTTACAATCTATAGCTAAATGTTCATTAAAAAGGAGTTATATCTCAATGATATAGCTCCTTTTTTTGTTGGTATACCAACATTTCTAGTAAATATTTTTCTCTCTAAACATACTAATCTTATCACAATAGCACAAAATCAAGTTAAAATATGTTTATGTCCAACCTGATGGTATTTCATAAAAAAACATCCAACTTACACTGCTAATGCACGCTCATTTTACCCAAGTAAAAATTCAATACATACTTAATATTCAAATATTTACACATTTTTCGAGTGTTCCAAAAATATTTACACACAATTAGAAGAAACAACATGTTCGAAATGTAATATTTTAATAATACGCTTTAAATAATCCAATTTATTCTATAAATATATGTTCTTTGACATAAATAGTCTATATTTGCGACCCGAAATAAATACAGCAACGCATTTAGAAATTAAATATTTATCCCTTATAATTAAATTTTTTCAAACTAAAAAACAGTTATGTTCAAACATTCAAAATCAGTAGGTATGTTGTTGACTACCTTCGGACTCACAGCTTTTGGAGCTATTTCAGCTTTTGCGACTCCAATAGAAGCTGGCGTTGAAGCAGTTCAGCAGCAAGAAACTTGTACAGGTATTGTGAAAGACGCAACAGGAGAAACTGTAATTGGAGCATCAGTTATCGTAAAAGGAACGACTAACGGAACTATTACAGGTATTGATGGCGACTTTACACTATCCAACGTCAAAAAAGGCGATATTATTCAAATTTCATTTGTTGGATATCAGACTGTAGAAATTCCATTCAAAGGACAACCTATCAACGTTACTTTAAAAGACGATACACAGACACTGGAAGAAGTTGTTGTTACCGCTTTGGGACTGAAACGTGAAGAAAAGGCGCTGGGTTATGCCGTAACCGAAGTAAAAGGTGAAGCACTCAAGGCTGCCAATACGATTTCACCGGTTGCAGCCCTGCAGGGTAAAGTTGCCGGAGTTGAAATTTCAGGTTCGGACGGTGGTCTTTTCGGTGGTACAAAAATACAGATTCGTGGTGCCTCTACACTCGGAAGCAACAACCAGCCGATTTACGTTGTGGATGGTGTAATCCTTGACAACGGCGTATCCGGTAACACAACAGCAGACTGGGGACAAAGTGGAGGCAATAACGCCAACGACTACGGTAACGAGCTGAAGAACCTTAACCCGGATGACTTTGAAACTGTATCTGTACTGAAAGGTGCGGCAGCTACTGCCTTGTACGGTTCCAGAGGTTTGAACGGTGCAGTGGTCATTACCACAAAATCAGGTAAAGGTGCACAGGGACTCGGAATCAGCGTATCTCAGACATTCGGTATAGACCATGCATTCAAGACTGGAGACATCCAGACATTATACGGACCTGGATATCTTCCAGGATGGCAAGACTCTGATAAAAACGGAAGCATCTGGGATCCGTTCCAGTTTGCTATCGACCAGAACGGTGACAGAACACTGGTAGGCGCAGCCAATTACGGCTTCGGTCCCCGTTATGACGGTTCACAAATCCGCAACTACGACGGTAACTGGACAACCTATTCACCGCGCAAGAACAACATGCTGGATTTGTACAAACTGGGATTCAATACCAACACCAACGTATCTATCCGTGGAGGTAACGACAAGACTACATTCTATACCTCATTCTCATACAAGAATGCAAAATCAACTACAGAGAACAACACTTTCGAGCGTTACTCTATGCTGTTGAAGGCTACTCACAAACTGAACGACTGGGTAGATGTTGCAGCTTCTGTGAGCTTTGCCAACTCTAAGCCTCGCAACGCTCAGCTGAATGCGGGAGAAATGTTTGTTGACGGAAATGCTAAGGTTTTGACACCTTTGTTCGATGTTAATTATTTCCGTGATAAATACCTCGGCGAGCACGGTGGTATTGCCAGCACAAGCTATGGCGACCTTTACGGTTCTGTACCATCTACAGCCAAATCATATTTCTTCAAGCTGGATAATTTCGACTATGTCCGCAAAGAAACAGTCGTACGTCCTACTTTTGAAGTAAACATCAAGATGACCGACTGGCTGAAATTCAAGGCAGACGCAAACATGAACCGCTACTATACTTCTGTAGAGGACAAGCAGCTGGGTAGTGGATACGCTAACGAAGGAGGTTATTACGGACTTACTGAAGATGTGAAAGAACAGTTCACCGTAGGAGGTACCTTCACTGCCAGCAAGCAGATTAAGGACTTCTCTGTCGGTGGATTCGCCCGCTTCGAATATTACAACACCTCTTCAAGACACTCAAAAGTATCTACAGACGGAGGTATGGTGGTACCGGGCCAGTGGTTTGTTGGAAACTCGAAGAAAACAAAATTCAGTGAAGCTTATATCAGCGGTTCAAAACGTATCATTTCAGCCATCTTCGCACTGAACATGGGATGGAAAAACCAGTTGTACCTGGATATTACAGGACGTAACGACTGGTCGTCATCGCTGGTATATGCCAACCGTACAGGTAACTACTCTTACTTCTATCCTTCTGTATCAGGTTCATGGCTTATCAACGAGACCTTCCGCGAAAGCATGCCGTCATGGATTAACCTGGCCAAGCTCCGTGCTTCCTGGGCACAGGTAGGTAACGATACTGACCCATATACTGTAAACCAGACTTACAGCTTCGGTACCATGGAAATGTACGATGGAAACATCTACACTAATGAATTAGATAAGTTGATGAAGATTGCCGACCTGAAACCGGAACGTAAGAATTCCTGGGAAGTGGGTCTTGACCTGCGTACATTCAACAACCGCCTGAATCTGGACGTAACTTACTATAAGGAAAATACGACAGACCAGATTATGAAAATTGCTGTACCTGCCATTTCGGGTGTAGACCAGCAGCTTGTAAATGCCGGTAACATCCAGAACTCGGGTATAGAAATTGCCTTGAACACCACTCCGTTCAAGAACAAGGACTGGCAGTGGGATCTGGATTTCACCTATACACGTAACCGTAGCAAGATTGTAGAACTGCATCCTAACGTTGCCAACTACATTGCACTTTCTGGTTATGTAGATGCATACGACTACCATATCGGATCTGTAGCAAAGGTTGGCGAGGCATACGGTATCCTGATGTCAGACGTAACACAGGCTTACAACGAAAAAGGACAGCCTCTGTTGGAATGGGACGACAGCTGGAGAGGAGCTTACCGTGCACAGAGCAAGACTGCAGAAGTTGTCGGAAACATGACTCCAGACTTCCTCGGTTCGGTAGCAACAACACTTACATGGAAGGACCTGAGCCTGAACATCGGTCTGGATATGCGCTTCGGTGGTCTGGTTGCCTCTTACTGTAACCTGTACGGAACAATGGCCGGATGGACTGAGACTTCATTGCCTTACCGTGATCCGGAACACGGCGGTTTGACATGGACCAGCCAGTATGCCGACAGCAAGGGTATCGAATATACAGACGGATATATTCCAGACGGTGTATTCAAGGAAGGAACCATTGCAACTCTGGTTGACGGAACGAAGATGGACGTAGGCGGCATGTCTTATGCCGAACTGGTAAAAGAAGGCAAGCTTGAGCCTACTCATGCCGGTACATGGTATATGAACAACTATGCCTGGGGTGCCATGACAGTGGACGATATCTGGGTACACGAACTGAGCTACGTAGCATTGCGTAACATTACCCTGAACTACCGTCTGCCGAGCAGCTTTGCACACAAGCTGGGTGCAAAAGGCCTCAGCCTGTCATTCTCTGCACGTAACCTGGGTTACCTGTATAACTCGCTGCCAAACAACATCAATCCGGAATCTGTCCGCTCCAACTCGGCTTCAGAGTTCCGTATCCGTGGTTTCGAGCCTTATACGGCAAGCTACATTTTCACCGTGAACGCTAATTTCTAATTTACAAGGACAATTTCAATAAAAAGATACTTATGATGAAATATAAATATCTGACAGCAGCACTGCTTATGGGAAGCTTATGCTTCAACACTTCCTGTACAGATGAATTTGCAGAACTTAACTCGGATCCGTCAACCATCACAACACCAGACATCCGATACCTGTTCACACAATGCGAAGCAAAATTCCAGCCGGGCGACTATGCACAGTGGTTCGGCGGATTCAACGACCTTTCAACATGGTCACAGACAACCGTATCATCAAGTGGTAACACCAGCCGTTCCAACCGTCCTACCGAAGAGGCAAACGGCTGCGGATACGAAGTAAACGAAGTACTCCGCTATGCCAACGAAATCCGTTACCAGATTTCCCAGCTTTCGGATACGGAAAAAGAGAAATACGAGTACATCCAGTACCTGTGCAACCCGCTGTTGGTATACCTCAGCATTCAGGACTCGGACCTGTTCGGTTCTCGCCAGTATACAGAGGCAGAACAGGCGCGTTACACCAATCCTCCCCTGTTGTTACCTAAATACGACACACAGGAAGAACTGCTGGAAGTATGGCTGAAAGAATTGCAGCAGACTATCGACTACCTTTCTACTCATCAGGTAAACGACCTGCTGGGCAGTCAGGACTTCATCTATCGTGGCGACATGAACAAATGGATGAAGCTGGCCAACTCTCTGAAATTGAAGATTGCAGCCCGTCTGGTAAACAAGAACCGCGAACGTGCATTCCAGATTGTAAAAGAAGTTGCCGAAAGTCCTGCCGGTATGATTCTTACTACGGATGATGACCTGGTATACAACAAGGGTAAATTCGACAACAACTGGAATAATAACATCACTGTAGGTGTAGGCAGCCAGCAGCTTATCAACTTCCTTGTTCAGAACCAGGACCCCCGTCTGCTCTACTTCTTCCAGAAAAACGACTATAATGCCAACGTTGTTCAGGCATATTTCGACCAGAACAGAAGAATGCCTTCGTACGTAGAAGCAAATGTGGTTTCTGAAGTAGTAAACGGAAAGAAAGTCTTCAAGGAATGGAAAGCGCCGGGTGAGCCTTGGGTACGCTACTACGGTCTTCCGGTAGAAATCGGTGCAGCCCAGAAGTCTGAATACGAACACTACTTCGACCCCAAGACAGAATTGTTCGTACTCTACTCAAAAGAAGGTGCACAGAAATCATACTATCCTTGTTCTTACCGAAACACAGAGATGGTTAAAGGCTTGCTGACCTATACTTACCCTGATGCACCGGATGTTACTCCGGAACAGGATAACCAGCAGTACGGATGGTACGGTCTGTACTTCTCTGCAGCAGAAACCAACCTGATTCTTGCCGAGTTTACTTTGCTCGGAGCTACCTGGAACAACCAGAAATCGGCTCAGGAATACTTCAGTGCAGGTGTAGAAGCTTCTGTCCGCGGTTACGATTTCGTAGCAGGAAAGAACCACATCCCTTACTACGATGCACCTTACAACAAAGACCCGCATGATGTATCCATCAAACTGCAGGAAGAATGGGTAAGCGCACTGTTGCAGAAAGATGCATACAAACTGACAGGTGACAAGAAAGCAGACCTTGAAAAGGTATATGTACAACAGTATCTGCACTACTTCAATGCACCGATTGACCAGTATGTAAACATGCTGCGTTCGGGTGTTCCACAGCAGAACAGCTCTGTACTTCCCCGTCTTGACTTTGACGCTCAGTTAGGAGATGCCTATGCGATTCCACGCCGTTTCCCGGTTTCAGAGCCATTGGAATCAGACCAGCTGTACAACATTACCATCGAAGCTTACAAAGTTCAAGGTTATACATACAGCGGAACTAACTCTAAGAACCCTGAAGTTCTGGAAAAGGAACGTGTCTGGATGGATACAGAAAACCCATCACTGGGTAAAGGTCCTAAATTCTGATTTATTCTTGATTTAACATAGTAGTACCATAACTATATTACTTGTGGAGCAGGGAGAAACTCGTTTTCCTCCCTGCTTTTTTACTAAATAACCGTCACTTTCCTCTTTTTCATTGATAAGATAAACCCGCATCACAAGAAAGCCCAATCTTCATCATTTAAAAGCCCAACGTTCATCTCTTTTTTGATACAATCTGTATCTACGGTTGTATTTATCTATATCCTGCAAGACACAAAAAGTAAAGGCCATCTTCCTTTTACAGAAGACAGCCTTTGCCCATATGCTGTTTAAATAAAGAATAAGTTACTCTTCCTCCAGCTTAAAACTTTTCAATATGGCATCCATTATTGAGCCGGATGCTTGTCTGACTATTATAGAGATAAAGAAAGCATTGCCGCCATCTTTAGCTAAAAGGTAACTGTAAACACAATTATCCGATTCACATTTCCCCTCCAGCTTCACTCCGTAAAAGTGATGAAGATCAAACTTATCAACCTCCGAAGCCTCTGTTACACCGTCGTCGGATGCTATGTTTTTCAACTCCTGAGGCATCTCTCCTTGTGTCATACCCTCAGAGTCTAAAATCTGTACACTGATATAATAATTGTCATTACTGATCGTATAACCTTCATCCGAATCATCCTCGACAGCCATTCCGGAAGGAGCATTAAATGTCAGTCCATAAGCCTTCCATGTAGTAGGAGTCAATGTTTGGGCATAACCATACTGAACCGTACTAAACACCAGGAAAAACAATACCAATACTATATTCTTCATACTTTTCTTTCTGCCACAACTTTTTTAGCATAAACTTCTTCCTCCTTATTCACCATAACAGTAATGGGACCACCCAAATTGGCATAGGGAGAAGTTACAACAGAAAGACTTTCGTCCTTAATCATTGCTTCCACACCGGCAGCTTCCAGCAAGCCTTTTACAAGTTCTGCTTCCCATCGGGTTCCCTGGAAAACAGGTACTAATGAATCATACACGTTTCTTTCCATACTCTTACAGTTTAAAGGATTAATACCAAGGTTAATTATCTTTCTGCCTTATCTCAACTCTGCGTATCTTTCCGCTGATTGTTTTAGGCAACTCGTCAACAAACTCTATCACACGTGGATATTTATAAGGAGCCGTAACACGCTTCACATGGTCTTGCAGTTCCTTAATCAGTTCAGGACCAGCCTGCTCTTTGTAATCCTTGGCCAGAACAATAGTAGCTTTAACCACCTGACCGCGAATTTCGTCGGGCACACCGGTAATGGCGCATTCCACTACAGCAGGATGTGTCATCAGAGCACTCTCTACTTCAAACGGGCCAATTCTGTAACCAGAACTCTTTATCACATCATCCGCACGTCCTACAAACCAGTAATAGCCATCCTCGTCTCTCCAGGCTACATCTCCCGTATAGTAAATACCATCATGCCAAGCATCGGCTGTCAGTTCCGGGGCACGATAATACTCTTTAAACAAGCCCAACGGCTTACCTTTATCGGTACGAATAACAATCTGCCCCTGCTCACCATCTTCGGCCGAACGCCCGTCCGGAGTCAGCAAATCAATATGATACTGCGGATTAGGGACTCCCATGCTGCCCGGTTTCGGCTCCATCCAGGGGAAAGTAGCCAAAGTCAGAGTCGTTTCAGTCTGACCGAAACCTTCCATCAACCGAATACCGGTAATGCGCTTAAATTCCTCATAAACCGAATAGTTCAAAGCCTCTCCTGCCGTAGTGCAATACTCCAGTGAAGACAAGTCGAATTTAGACAGGTCCTCACGAATCAGGAAACGATAGATGGTTGGAGGTGCACATAGCGAAGTAATATGATAATCATGAATTTTCTTCAGGATCTCGGCCGGAGTAAATTTCTCATGGTCGTAAACAAAAATATTGGCACCGGCAAACATCTGTCCGTACAGTTTCCCCCAAACTGCCTTTCCCCAACCGGTATCAGCTATCGTAAGGTGCAGGCTGTCTTCATGAAGATTGTGCCAGTAAACTCCCGTAGAGATATGCCCCAACGGATAAGTAAAATCATGTGCCACCATTTTAGGCTCGCCCGTAGTACCCGAAGTAAAATACATCAGCATAATATCGTCGTTCGTATTCACGTGTTCAGGGCGCACAAAAGGAGCGGCAGACTCGATTCCCTTATGAAAATCCTCGAATCCCTGAGGATACTCAGGACCTACACTAATCAGTTTCTCTACAGAAGGCGACTCCGGCATTGCAGCCAGGATATGATCGGTTATAACAGTTTCACCAGCTGCCACAATCATCTTTATACCAGCGGCATTACAGCGATACACAATATCTTTTTTAGTCAGCAGGTGTGTTGCCGGAATCACAACAGCTCCCAACTTATGCAAAGCAAGAATAGAGAACCAGAACTCGTATCTGCGTTTTAAAATAAGCATCACCTTGTCACCGTGTCCGATGCCCATATGCTGAAAATAGGAAGCAGTCATATCTGTATACCGTTTTAAGTCGGCATAAGTAAACTGGATATGCTCTCCCTTGTCGTTTGTCCATAAAATTGCTTTCTTCTCCGGATTTTCTGCCGCCCATGCATCCACAACATCATATCCAAAGTTGAAATTCTCAGGAACTTTGACCTTAAAATGCTTTATAAAGTCTTCCTGAGAAGTAAATGTCGTTTGTTCTAAAAATCTTTCTAACATATTTTCATTGCTTTTCTACATCACTACATAATTATTGCCAAAAACTTGACAGTCTTTCCATCCAGTGCCTTCATGCCGTGCGGTAAAGAAGAATCAAAATACAGGCTGTCACCCGGGTTAAGAATCAAATCCTTACCGTTAATATTCAGAAGCATTTTTCCTTCGATGACAAAATTAAACTCCTGACCTTCGTGTCTGTTCATAAAAACCGGCGTATCAGCAGGCTTGGGCTCAACTGTCACAATAAACGGATCGACCTTACGGTTACGGAAACCAGAAGCCAAGGCCTCGTACTTATAGACTTTAGTACGTTCCACCGATACTCCTGTACCCCATCGGGTTACAAAATAGCTGCTCATCTTCGGCTCTTCGCCAAACATCAAAACATCCAACGGAAGGTTATACTGATGGGCGATTTTCTGCAGACAACTGACTGAAATATCACTTTCACCACTTTCCATCTGTATATATTGCTCAACAGGAAGTCCGCAGCTGGCAGCAACTTCCTCTACTGATAAATCCAGCACATCACGCAAACCTTGCAGACGCTGTGCTATCTGTTTAATTTGTTCATCCATAGCATTTGTGTTTTGAGTCAAAGGTAATAAAGATTTGGAAACAAAATGTCGAAAATTTAAAAACTTTTATTCTTTGCCTGCTATTATTTCACTTTTCCGATTCTCAAAAAGCCAAAGTCCGTCTGTTACAGAACCACGAACCTTTATTATCTTTGCAAAAATTATCTGTAAACCTAAGAATGACTGCAACAACATTATTCAACAGACACGAAGCCATTGCCCAAATGAATGCATGGGGGCAAGAAGGTCGTCCCTTTTTATTCATCATCAGCTATGACTTACAAAGTTCTTACTTAAAGCCTTTAACAGAGATTCCTGCATCCGAATTAAAATACAATTTTAACGGAGTATGCAATGAATCCGAAAAGCAAACACAAAAACCTGCTTCTCTTTTCTGGGAGCCTCAACCTCAGTCATTCGAATGTTACAGGCAATCATTCGACATCGTACACTGCAATCTGTATGCAGGCAACAGCTTTCTGACCAACCTTACCTGTTCTACTCCCGTACATACCAATCTGTCGTTACTACAGGTATTCGAATACTCGAAAGCACCTTACCGCCTGTGGTGGAAAGATAAATTTACCGTATTCTCTCCCGAGATTTTTGTCCGCATCGTTGAAAACAAAATCAGTTCTTATCCCATGAAGGGGACCATAGATGCCACACAAGAGAATGCGCGTGAAACCCTGCTCAACGATGTAAAAGAAAGTGCCGAACATGCTACCATCACCGACTTGATCCGGAATGATTTAAGTCAGGTAGCTTCGAACGTACACGTCAAACGATACCGTTATTTGGACGAAATCGTTACGCATAACGGACGTTTGTTGCAAATGAGCTCCGAAATAGAAGGAACATTACCCCATGACTGGAGAGCCTCATTGGGCGAGATATTCTTCAGCCTGCTACCGGCAGGTTCCATCACAGGAGCTCCGAAACCGAAAACGCAAGCCATCATTGCAGAATCAGAGACGTATTCCCGTGGGTTTTATACCGGAGTTATGGGGATATTCGACGGAAAAAATGTGGACAGTGCCGTAATGATCCGTTTTTTGGAACAACAACCCGATGGTTCCTTATGCTTTAAAAGCGGAGGAGGAATTACGTTTATGAGTGATGCAAAAAGCGAATACAACGAAATGATACAGAAAATCTATGTGCCACTTTATTGAAACCATCCATGTTGAAAACGGGAGGATACTTCGTGCCTCTTTGCACAACCAACGAATGAATACCACCCGACATTTCTTTTTCGGACCGGACATTCCCAATTATAATCTTGAAGAGATACTTCAGGAAACTTCCTTATACCAACAACGAACGCGATGCAGAGTAATCTATGGCAAAGAGATTGAAGAAATCAGCTTCCTGCCTTATCGCCCACGTCCGGTACAATCACTACGCATTATTAACCATGACACACTGGATTATAGCTTTAAATATGCCGACAGAAGCGAAATTAACCAGCTCTATGAACAACGTAATAAACAGGACGATATTCTAATTGTAAAACAGGGAAGAATAACAGATACATCTATTGGAAACATTGCATTATTCGATGGTTATCAATGGGTTACACCAAAGTATCCTTTGCTGAAAGGTACACATCGGGCAGATTTGATAGCCTGGGGAATCATTGTAGAAAAAGATTTGTTATTAACAGATTTGCAAAGTTATCAACAGGTATGTATTTTCAATGCTATGCTTGAATTTGAAGAAATAAAGCTAGATGTCACTTCCATTAAATAAAAAATGCCCGACTCATATCGTCATAAGTCGGGCAAAATATAGGATAAATTATATTACTTGCTAGCCTTCAAAGCTTTAATAACAGCAGAGGTAAAGCCTGCATGTTCCAGTTCGTTCACTCCTTTTATGGTTATACCGCCAGGAGTTGTTACTTTTTCTATCTCCAAAGCCGGACGGGTCTGCTTGTCCAACAGCAGTTGTGCTGCACCCTGCAATGACTGTGCCACCATCAACATAGCATCATTAGGACGAATTCCCATTTCCACACCAGCCTGCATGGCTGCTTCTACATACTTCAACACATAAGCAATACCGCAAGAAGCCAATGCCGTAGCCGATTCGAAATCTTTCTCTTCAATCAGCAAAGTACGTCCCATTTCATTAAACATTTTGAGGAGGTCTTCAATCTGTTGTCCGCTTGCATTTCTTGCAGCTACCAGCGTCATACTGGCAAGCTGGGAAATAGCCGTATTGGGAATAACACGGAATATAGACATTTCCGGGTCAACAAAGTGCGCCAACTGCTCAAAAGTCAGTCCGGCAGCTACCGAAACCAGAATTTGCGGATGTCTTAAACGCAGCGGTTTTACAACCTCTTCTACTTTCCAGGGCTTCACGGCAATAATAACAATATCTGCATCCATGGCAGCTTCTTTATTATTGTGCATTACCTGAATGGTGGGGAATTCACGTTTCAATGCATCAAGCTTCCCACTACTAGGGTTAGAAACAATAATATTTTCAGCCGAAATATAATGTCCGTTTGCCAGCCCGCGTGCAATAGCACCTCCCATATTGCCGGCTCCAATAATCGTCACTTTCATATACTAATAGATTTAATGATTATATATTGTAACAAAGATAGGATATTCTATAACGAAAGCAATGTTTATAGGATATATTTCGAAAAATATAATACAAAAAAAGTCAAGTAAATCGCTTTACTTGACTTCTCTGTGGTGCCACCAGG
>CAJKDC010000047.1 GCA_905198575.1 uncultured Bacteroides sp.
AGGATGCTGTTTGCCAGTAGCAAATGCTTCTTCTGCAATTTTAATTAAATCCATTGTTTTTATAAAATTAAATTGTTTATCGTTACTACGCAACATACCAAGTAACACCTCTTGACAGCGATTGCGCGAAAGCGTTGCAAAATAAGCTAAAATTTTCCACATGGCAAAATTTATGACCTTTGATTTTATTCCCTATTTCATAATTCTTTTTTTTTCCGTATTTTTGGACTATCTGTATAAACTTATAAAGCAACAATATGAAACGAACTCTAATCACCGGCTATGCCCTTCTTCTGATTTCATTCTGTGCTTGCCGTACGGAATATGCACTGACCGATATTAAAGGAGAACCCGTGAAAATTACATCTGCGTATGATCAGCACCCTAATCCGGAAACCGCAAGCCTGATAGCTCATTACAAAGGAAAAGTAGACAGCATCATGCTCCGTGTAATCGGTACATCCGAAACGACATTGACCAAAGGCCGACCGGAAAGTCCGCTTTCTAACCTGATTGCTGATATTTTGCGGGAATCGGCAGCACCTTATATCGGACAGCCAGCCGATGTTGCATTAATGAACATGGGAGGTATCCGAAATGATTTGCCTGCAGGCGAGATTACTTATGGCAATATCTTCGAAATAGCTCCGTTTGAAAATACACTCTGTATTGTAAAAATGAAAGGAACAGACCTCCTTGAGCTTTTCAAAAATATAGCAGCTGTACATGGTGAAGGTATAAGCGGAGCCCAGCTGGTAATCTCTCAAAAAGGAGAACTGATTAAAGCAAGTCTGAGCAACGGCAAAGAAATCACCCCGGAGAAAGATTACTTCCTGGCTACGATTGACTATTTGGCCGAAGGAAATGACAAAATGTATGCGCTGAAGGAGATTGCTGACAAGCAGTATCCTGAACATGCCATCTTACGGGAGCTGATTATAAAGCATATCGAAACGCAGACCCGTATGGGAAAGAAAATCCAAGCCAAACTAGAAAACAGAATTATCATCCAATAATCCAGTAATACCATGAAACGATTATTCACTCTCTTTATATTATGTCTTTCGTACACATTTTTAATTGCACAAAGCCATAAGGAAATCATTATTCTCCATACAAATGATACACACAGCCGCATTGAACCGATGCCGGAGAATTTACCGGATCAGGAACTGGCAGGCACTGCCGGAGTGGTAAGAAGAGCAACATATATCGAACAGACAAGAAACGGTGCTTCGCCTGTTCTACTGTTTGATTGTGGAGATTTTTCGCAAGGGACTCCTTATTATAACTTGTTTAAGGGCGAAGTAGAAATAGTATTGATGAATGCCATGGAATATGATGCGGCAACTATCGGAAACCATGAATTTGATTTTGGTATCGAAAATCTGGCTCGTCTGTACCGTATGGCTAAATTCCCCGTTGTTTGCTCCAATTACGATGTTACAGGGACCGCACTCGAAGGACTTGTAAAGGACTATGTTATCATTGAGAAAGATGGAATTAAGTTCGGCGTATTCGGTCTGTCACCGGTACTAGAAGGACTCGTCCAGGAAAAGAACTGCAAAGGCATTACTTTCAAAGACCCGATTAAGGAAGCTCAAAGAGTTGCCAATATCCTGAAAGAACAGGAAGGATGTGATGTCGTGGTTTGCCTTTCGCATCTGGGATACGAGTCAACGGCTCCATTGTCGGATGTCGAACTGATTTCACAGACTCGCAACATTGACCTTGTATTGGGAGGACACTCGCACACTTATTTCGACAAACCGGTATGGATAAAAAATCTGGACGGGAAAGAAGTCCCGGTTCAGCAAATGGGGAAAAACGGTTCTTACATTGGTCAATTTACATTAACCTTCAATCAAAAATAAATCATGATAAAACATCGGTTACTATCAGTACTGCTCACTGTCGTGGTATCTGTCACGGCATGGGGACAAGTATGCCCAAGCCTCATCAAATCGGCAGAAAAAGACAGTATAAACTGCCATAAATGGGTGGAAGAACAACTGCAAAAGATGACTTTAAAAGAGAAAATCGGACAGTTGTTTATCCACACGGTAAGTCCACAGATTACTCAATATGGCAAAGCAGACATCAAAAAAGCAGTAACCGAATATCACATTGGCGGTTTATTGTTTTCTGGCGGACAGGTGTTAAATCAGATTGAAATGACAAATTACGCACAGTCGTTTGCCAAAATACCACTGATGCTCACTTTTGATGGAGAATGGGGCCTGGCTATGCGTTTAAAGCAAACCGTTTCATTTCCGCGTAACCGTGTCTTAGGATGTATCTCGGAAGACAGCCTGCTTTATGCCTATGGCAGAGAGGTAGCCCGCCAGTGCAAGGAAATCGGAGTACATGTCAACTTTGCCCCTGTTGCCGATGTCGACAACAATCCGAAGAATCCCGTTATTAACACCCGTTCATTCGGAAGTAATCCTCAGCAAGTAGCCCGTCAGGTAGCGGCCTATGCTAAAGGTCTGGAAGACGGAGGTGTCATTGCTGTATGCAAGCATTTTCCGGGGCATGGTGATACAGAAACCGATTCTCACAAATCTTTACCTAAGCTGAATTTTGACAGGGCCCGGCTCGACAGTCTTGAACTGATTCCCTTTAAAACGGCTATCACATCAGGCATCAGTGGTATGATGACAGGTCATTTGCTTATTCCGGCACTGGACACTCAGAAGCCGGCCTCACTTTCACATGCTGTTGTAACTCAACTGCTAAAGAATGAATTGCAATTTGACGGACTCGCTTTCACTGATGCACTTGCCATGCATGGAGTAGCCGGATATGGACATCCTGCTGCGCAGGCACTGATAGCAGGGAATGACCTGATATTGGTACAAAGGAATCTGAAGAAAGAGATGGATGGAGTATTGTCCGCCCTAAAGCGAGGCTCACTTACCGAAGAACAAATCACGGAGAAATGCAGAAAAGTGCTGACTTACAAATACATTCTAGGCCTCACACAGACTCCATATATCCAGTCGGGCCAGATTATGAACAGAATCAATACGCCTGAAGCTAAAGAACTGGTTAATACGTTGAAGAAAAAAGCTGTTACGGTTATCAGTAATCGTGATAATCAGTTGCCTGTTTCAGCCAACTCTTCCGGCAACCTGCTTGTCAGCATCAGCAAATCTCCTTCACGAATGCATCCGTTGTACGAACAATTGCGTAAATCAATCAGCATTCAATGGATTAACCTGCATCCCGACTCTTCCAAGTCACTGCTCAGCAGGATTCAGAAAGCAAATCGCGTCATTATAGCTATCGAATCCGACCATTATCTGCGCTATGCCAAGTTACTGAACCAAGTGACAGCACAGAAACCTACTGTCATGACTTTCTTTACTCCTCTTGCAGCCTTACGCGGGCAGGAATCCATGCTGAAAAAAGCGCAGGCCGTCATCGCGGCCCATACTGGAGAAGCAATTGTACAACAACATGTGGCCGATATTATTATTGGTAAATCCATGGCAAACGGACGTTTGTCTATCGATTTGGGCGATACGTTCAAAGCCGGAACGGGAATAACTTTAAACGCTCCATCCAAAAGCATTAGTCAATCAGCCAAAATAACTGGGATAAACACTTCTGTATTAAACCAGATTGATGAAATAGCTCTGGAAGGGATTCAAGCAAAAGCCTATCCGGGATGTCATATTCTGGTCATGAAAAAAGGAAGTATCGTATATGACAAATGCTTTGGAACCGTCACTTACGAATCAAAAGAGAAAGTACGCCCGGAGCATCTGTACGACTTGGCTTCGCTAAGTAAAGCTACCGGCACGCTTCTGGCTGTCATGAAGTTATACGATGAAGGAAAAATAAACCTGACCGACAAGATTTCCAAATTTCTGCCTCAATTCAAAGGGACTAACAAGGAGAATATCACTATTCAGGAGCTACTGTTCCATGAATCGGGACTGCCAGCCTATCTCCCCTTCTATAAAGATGCTATCGACTTAAAAAGTTGTAAAGGTGGATTATTCAAGAACAGGAGAGACGCTTGTCACACCATTCAGGTAGGACGCAATCTATATGCCTGTACAGACTTCAACTACAGAACAGAATGGGTATCTCCTCTCCCCTCAAAATCCTATCCTATACAGATAGCAGAGAATCTTTATATAAGGAAGGAATTTAAAGATATCATGCTACAGCGCATTATAGAAGCTTCACCCAAAAACAAAAATTACAGATATAGTTGTCTGAACTTCATGCTATTGAAAGAAGCGGTAGAAAACATTACCCGACAAACGATGGATGTTTTTATAGACAGCGTATACTTCCGTCCTATGAAACTGGAACGGATAGCTTATCAGCCGCTACGGAAATTCAAGAAAGAAGAAATTATCCCTACGGTAAGCAAAGACTTTCTGCGTGGCTCAAAACCTCTTCAAGGATTTGTTCACGATGAAGCCGCAGCTTTCCTTGGAGGTGTATCCGGTAATGCCGGCATGTTTTCCTCAGCCCCTGAAGTTGCTGCCATCTTTCAGATGCTGCTAAATCAAGGTGTATACAACCATCAACGCTTTCTAAGCAAAGAAACCTGTAAACTGTTTACTACCATGAAGTCTTCCAAAAGCCGGAGAGGATTAGGTTTTGACAAGCCCGACCCCAATAATGCACATTACAGTCCGTGTGCTTCCGAAGCTCCTGCCTGTGTATTCGGGCATACCGGATTCTCGGGGACATGCGCATGGGCAGACCCGCAGAACGACATCGTCATGGTCTTTCTATGCAACCGAATCTACCCGAATCCTTACAGCCAGAAAAATTTGAGCCGACTGAATATACGCCCACGGATACAGGAGACTATATACAAGGCTTTGCAAACTCCTTGATATTATTTAGACCTGTTACAAATTACACAAATATTGATACTCCAAGCAACAACCATAAGGAAAAACCTATAAATTTGCATCAACAAATTAGTACTAATAATAACTTAATTTTTACGACAATGGCTTACGTAATTAGTGACGATTGTATCGCTTGCGGTACTTGTATCGATGAATGTCCAGTAGGAGCAATCTCTGAAGGTGACAAATACTCTATCAATCCTGATATGTGTACTGAATGTGGTACTTGCGCTGATGTTTGTCCTTCAGAAGCAATCTCTTTGGGATAATAGTCAGAATCGTCTTTAAAGACTTACAGACCTGTCTTCCTATAGTGGGAGGACAGGTTTTTTTGTTGTAAAAGCCTGCAAATTATCAAGATAATCTGCATAGTTTTCTCTTTTTTGTGCAAAAGGAGAAATTCTTTTAAGTTTTTTTTGTATCTTTGCATTTCAAATAAATACTGATTAAACAATAAAAGGTATGAGTTATAATTTACTTAAAGGAAAACGCGGTATTGTTTTCGGCGCATTGAACGAACAGTCTATCGCATGGAAAGTTGCTGAAAGAGCAGTTGAGGAAGGTGCTATGATTACCCTTTCCAATACCCCTGTTGCAGTACGCATGGGTCAGGTTTCTGCTTTATCTGAAAAATTAAACTGTGAAGTAATTCCAGCCGATGCTACAAGTGTAGAAGACCTTGAAAATGTTTTCAAACGTTCAATGGAAGTTTTGGGTGGAAAGATCGACTTCGTTCTCCACTCTATTGGTATGTCTCCTAACGTAAGAAAAAAACGTACTTACGATGACTTGGACTATGATATGCTGAACAAGACATTAGATATCTCAGCTGTATCTTTCCATAAAATGATTCAGGCAGCAAAAAAACTGGATGCTATCAATGAATATGGTTCTATCGTTGCACTTAGCTATGTTGCAGCTCAAAGAACATTCTACGGTTATAACGACATGGCAGATGCCAAGGCTCTGCTGGAATCTATAGCACGTAGCTTCGGATACATTTACGGACGTGAACACCACGTACGTATCAATACCATTTCACAGTCACCTACAATGACTACTGCCGGATCAGGTGTGAAAGGTATGGATAAGTTGTTCGACTTTGCAAACAGAATGTCTCCACTTGGCAACGCTTCTGCTGCAGAGTGCGCAGACTACTGTATCGTAATGTTCTCTGACCTTACTCGTAAAGTAACTATGCAGAACTTGTTCCACGACGGAGGTTTCTCTAGCGTAGGTATGAGCTTGCGTGCCATGGCAACTTACGAAAAAGGATTGGACGAATACAAAGACGAAAACGGAAACATCATTTACGGTTAATCCTTCAAATGATTCGCAAACTATTATTCATATTAAGCAGCATAGTCATTCTTTCTTCTTGTCTTCATGATGAGAAGCAGGATGACTATGTTCCTGATATTAAAATAAAAGTATGGCGATACGATAAACTCCAGCAGGAGTTTGTAACAACAAACAGCTTTACTGCCCTTCAGAAAATGAACATGAACTATCCGAAAACAACCAAAATGCTGATAGAAGATGTTCTGACTTTAGGAACAGTAGACGATATTCACATCAACGACAAATTACAGGAATATTATTCAGACCCTACCCTGCTCTCACTTATGAATGATGCTACCAGCAAATTCAAAGACATGAGTGAGATAGAAGAAAAATTTAGTGTAGGATTTAAAGAGCTCCGCGAACATATTCCCGGCATTGTCGTTCCCCAGTTTGTTTCACTGGTTTCAGCACTGAATCAGTCTGTGATTATTGGTGATAGCCTGGTAGCTTTCAGTATTGATAAATATATGGGACAGGATTACCCGCTATACAAGAAATACTACTACGACTTTCAGAGCTTTACCATGACTCCAGAACGAATAGTTCCGGATTGTTTCTTCTATTATCTACTTAGTCTATATCCATTTCCCCAAGAAAATAACCAGCGAACACTTCAGGATGTAATACTGCATCATGGAAAAATTCACTGGATTGTATACCAGATACTGAAATACAACACGCTGGAAGAAGAGCTGGGATACAGACAAGAAGACATTGACTGGTGTAACACCCATAAAAAAGAGTTATGGCAATGGATACTCCAGAAAGGACATCTGAAAAGCTCAAACTCACTCCTTATTAAAGGATATATAAACCGGAGTCCATTTATTTCAATTATGGACCAAGATACCCCTCCGATGATTGGATTATGGCTTGGAATACATCTTATCGACTTATACATGTCGCAAAATAAAGATGTTACCTACCAGCAATTGCTAGAAGCCACCAATTATGACGAGATAATGAATCATATAAAAATAGAAAATTAAACTGACATTCAGAGTTTATGGAAGCTGCATTGTACTTACTGCCCACTACATTAGGAAATACGCCAATCGAAAAAGTTCTTCCCGCTTACAACAAAGAAGTAATTCTTGGGATAAAACACTTCATCGTAGAAGAAGTACGTACAGCCCGCCGTTTCCTGAAAAAAGTAGACAGCTCTATCAATATTGATGAACTTACTTTTTATCCACTAAACAAACATACTTCACCCGAAGAGATATCAGGTTATCTGAAGCCATTACTTGCAGGAAGCCCAATGGGGGTTATCTCGGAAGCAGGATGTCCGGCTGTAGCTGACCCAGGAGCAGATATTGTAGCTATTGCACAAAGAAAGAACCTGAAAGTAGTACCCTTAATCGGTCCGTCTTCTATTATTCTTTCAGTCATGGGATCAGGATTTAACGGACAAAGTTTTGCTTTTCATGGGTATCTTCCTATCGAACCGGCAGCTCGTGCCAAACGTATCAAAGAACTGGAACAACGCATTTACAGCGAAAATCAGACACAGTTGTTCATTGAAACTCCTTATCGCAATCAGAAAATGATGGAGGATCTGCTTCATAACTGCCGTCCGCAAACAAAATTGTGTATCGCAGCTAATATTACATGTGAAGGAGAGTATATCAAAACTAAAAGTATCAAAGAATGGAAGGGACATTTGCCTGAAATCAACAAAATCCCTTGCATTTTCCTTATCTACAAATAAAGACTCTATAACCGCAACTCAAAGTCATAAATATCCAGCCATTGCCCAAATTTATAGCCGACTTCATGGAAACGGGAAACTTGTTGGAATCCCAGTCCCACATGTAGTTTCTCACTGCCCGGATTCGGATAGGTAATACAAGCTATCAGTACATGCAGACCAGCTTCCCTGCATTTAACGATTAGCTCATTCATCAAAGCCTTCCCTATTCCTTGTCGTTGAAAGGCAGGTGCAATATAAATAGTTGTTTCTGCCGTCAATCGGTAAGCCTGTTTTTCCTTCCAGCCGTGCGCATAACAATATCCTGCAATCTCACCATTCTCAGCCTTATAAACCAGATAAGGATAGTGTGAAGAGATTTCACTTATGCGCTTTTGCATCTCGGCAACACTGACCTCTTCATCTTCAAAAGTAACACATGTATGCTTTACATGGTCGTTGTAGATAGCAGCAATAGCTGCTGCGTCTTCTTGTTTTACTTTTCGTATCATATCTTACTTGTAATTTTGCCACAATTCTCCAGCCATTCGTAAATAAGGAAACTCCTCTTTCAACGTACAACTGTAACGATGCTCTTCCGATTCATCTTCCAAGTTTGTATCCAATGAAAAGAAATCACCTTCCAAGCCTTGCAAATCTGCTTCCTCAGTAAGCGGGAGCAAATACAAACAAATGGTCTGACAACACTTAAGCCGCATACAACCATAATGCTTCAAACTGAAACGAGGTTCTATATGGGCCGGTACAAAATTACGAGTTATCCGCTTCACATAATCCTCCACCGACATATTTCTTATCAAATACATTGATTCTATCGGTAAGTCCCATTCCTTCACAATCTTTCCTTCGACAGTAACCTCCCGGGGAGTAAGAAACACTTTATTGTTACAGATCGGAGCCACACGAATGACGGGAGCTTTTTGTACCTCTCGAAGCAACAACCTGACTCCCATAATATTAAACAGCAAACACAGTAAAAAAACCAAGATAGCCGAAGTACACCTTAAAAAATGAGCAAAATGTTCAGGGAAAGGAGAAAAGAGTCTGAATATAAGCAACAGACACAATAAATGAAAAGAAACCAATACCACAATGACCTTAGCTTCTAATCTGTAATTGACCTCTGTACGCAAAGCATGTTTCCGTAAAAAGGCTTCATAATAATGCGGAAATACCAGATGTCCAAAAGAACACAGCAACATCAGCACCTCTATCGAAAGTACCAGATACCCGTTCGGTATCAGCCAGAAACCTGTAAAAGAACGAACTAAAATACATACAGCCATAGCTACCATGCCATGAAACAAAAACAGATTAAAGCTTCTCAGTTTCAAGACTTCATAAGCCTGTATGCACAAACTTATCAGCAACGTAACAAACAAGGTAGGTGTAGAAGGAAACAAATGTATAAAAACCATCATCAAAATAACAGGAAGCAAACCCAGGGAAACGATGATGTGTTTATTTTGCAATAACAATTTCATAATGCCGATTCTTTTTCTGTTATTTCTTATCAACAAACATTTCGCCCGATTTGTTTATTGTGTCTTACAAAATTTCAACTGTTTTTCAGCATGATAGGAAGAACGTACCAACGGACCACTCACCACCTCTGCAAAACCCTTTTTCAAGCCCAGTTCTTTATATGCCTCGAACTGTTGGGGTGTCACATATTCTTTTACGGGATAATGCTTATGCGTAGGCTGTAAATACTGTCCGATAGTCAGGATACGGCATCCATACTCCAATAAATCTTCCATCAATTCTTCTACTTCGAATACAGTTTCACCGAGTCCCACCATAATACCCGATTTTGCAGTTACTCCGGTTTCGGCAATAGCCCGAATAACCTCCAGGCTTGTTTCGTATCGGGCCACACTCCGTACTACCGGTGTAAGCCGCTTCACAGTTTCCATATTATGCGAAACAATATTGGCACCACAGCTTGCAACTTGCTTTACCAGCTCCAGATTACCCTGAAAATCCGGAATCAACGCTTCCACCGTTACAGCAGGATTCAGTTCCTTAATCTTCCTCAAAGTCTTTACCCAATGCGAAGCCCCCATATCCTCCAAATCGTCTCTATCCACCGATGTTATTACAGCATGCGACAATTTCATCAATTGCACCGAACGGGCCACACTTTCCGGCTCATTACCGTCCAACGGAAGAGGTCTCCCCGATTTCGTATTACAGAACTTACAGGAGCGTGTACAGATATCACCTCCAATCATAAACGTAGCCGTTCCTTTTCCCCAACACTCTCCCATATTAGGACAGCGGCCACTGCTGCAAATCGTATGCAAGCCGTGCGTATCTACTATCCGCTTCGTTTCTGTATACCTGTCGTTCACACCGATATTGATTTTAAGCCAGGAAGGTTTCTTGACATGCTCCATAAGTATTCTCAATTTAAGATTAAAAAAAAGCGACTGCCACGATACGGCACTCTGTTTCTGCCATATCACGACAATCGCTCAAAGATATAATTTTTTCTTCTATTATTTCATTTCCTCCATAAAGAAGTTTGCCACCCTGTTCATCAGATGATTGCGAGTATTTCCCCCTGCAATACCATGATTACGGTTCGTATAAATCTGCATATCAAACTGTTTGTTGGCCTGTACCAGCGCTTCGCTATATTCAGCACAGTTCTGGAAATGTACATTATCGTCAGCCGTTCCATGAATCAGCAACAGGCTTCCATGCAGTTTGTCAGCTCTAAGGATAGCCGATGAAGCCGCATATCCGTCACCATTTTCTTTAGGTGTACGCATAAAACGCTCTGTATAAACCGTATCATAGAATTTCCAGTCAGACGGTGCAGCAATAGCCACTCCGGCACGGAATACCGGTGTACCCTCACTCATTGACATCAGTGTAGTGTACCCACCAAAGCTCCATCCCCAGATACCGATTTTGTTTTTATCTACAAATGGCAATGTACCCAGATATTTGGCTGTTTCTACCTGATCCTTGGCTTCCTTCACACCCAAGAACATGTAAGTACACTTTTCGAATGCAGCACCACGGCCACCTGTACCACGACCATCCACACAAACCATAACAAATCCTTTATCGCACATATACGCTTCGAACATACCTCCATCGCTGAAACTTCCGATATTCCAACGGTCGATAACTTGCTGCGAACCAGGGCCGCTGTACTGATGCATGATAACCGGATACTTTTTATTCGGATTAAAATTAGCCGGCTTCATCATCCAGCCATTCAGTTTCACGCCATCCGAAGTAGTGAAAGTGAAGAATTCCTTTATCGGCATATTCAGACGAGCCACTTTTTCTTTCAGTGCAACATTGTCCATCAATGTTTTCAGCTCTTTACCCTGATTATTATTGATTGTAATCCGTGTAGGTGTAGAGATGCTAGAATATGTATTGATATAATATTTCATCGAATGACTGAAGATTGCCGAGTTAATACCCACACGTGTAGAAAGTTTGGTTTTCTTTCCTTTGGCATCTATCTTATAGACAGCCGTACGCAGCGGGCTCTCTTCATTGCTGGTATAATAAAAGACATTTGCATTCTGATCCCATCCCAGGAAGTCTTTCACTTCGAAGTCTCCTTTCGTAATCTGTTTCACCAGGTTGCCGCCAATTGTATACAAATACAGATGGTTATAACCGTCACGCTCACTCATCATGACAATATTCTTGTCAAAAAACTCAATATTCGCATAAGCCTGCTCTTTGATATATTGAGGAGCCTCATCACGAATGGCAACTTTACAAAGCGTACTTCGTGGATTTGCGAAATAAAGGTCAAAACGATTCTGATGGCGGTTCAATACCATGATAGCCAGCTTCTCCGGATCGGAAGTAAAACGGATACGAGGAATATAATCTTCCTTATCCAACTGCAAATCCATCGTACGGGTCACCTTGCTCTTAATATCAAATGTATGAACACTCACCAGTGAATTCTGCATCCCCGACTTCGGATACTTGTAATCATAACTTCCGGGATAAGTTTCATACTGCATTTTCTCCGGAGCCATTCCTTTATACCAGGGGAAAGAGAACATTTTCACAGCCGATTCGTCAAAACGGATGTAAGCCAGCATCTTGCTGTCGGCACTGAAATCGAATGCACGGTTAAAGCCAAACTCTTCTTCATACACCCAGTCTGGTATACCGTTCAGCACTTTATTATACTCACCATCCTTCGTAACCTGCGATTCACTGTTGTTGAACAGCAATTTTACCAGATAAATGTTGTTGTTCCGCACAAAAGCAATCTGGTTTCCATCCGGCGAGAACAAAGGCACCTGCTGCGGTCCGTTGTTCGACAGCGGTTCCAGCTTGTTATTCCGCACATTATAGATGTAATACACAGCCGTAAAAGAACGACGGTAAATAGGATTGGTTTCTGTCTGAATCAAAATCAGGCGCTCGTCCGGCGACATGATATAGTCGTCAAAAGAAGTCAGCGAGCAATCGCGTGCAGTCGTAACATCAAAGATGGTTTCTACCTCTTCTCCAGTCTTGAACGAGTACTTCACAATCCGTTTCCGGTCACTGCTAATCTGCGTATAGTGCTCTCCGTCCAGCATCGGTTTAATACCATAAATGCCCGATGCTCTGTAGGTTCCCTGAGCCACGTCCTGCAATGTCACCTTCTGTGCCTGAAGCGTCAAGACACCTAAAAATAAACATAAGAGTGCAAAAAGTTTTTTCATTCTGAGCATGATTTAATATTGTTTGCAGCAAAGGTAGAAAAAATATACGTATCTTTGTAGCCGTTACAAATAAGAAATAATGGAAGAGCGCATACGATATAACGATTTAGCCAGTTTTCTTGCCAGCCATTTTCCGTATAAAGTACAAAAGATTTCCGTCAATGCCGGATTTACCTGCCCCAACAGGGACGGTTCGAAAGGGTATGGAGGATGCACTTACTGCAACAACCAGACCTTCAATCCTGAATATTGCAAAACGGAGAAGACCGTAGTACAGCAACTGGAAGAAGGCAAACAATTCTTTGCCCGTAAATATCCGGAGATGAAATACCTGGCTTATTTTCAGGCTTATACCAATACGTATGCCGAACTGGAGCAACTCAAGCAAATGTACGAGTCGGCTCTTCAGGTAGAAGGAGTCGTAGGGTTAGTCATCGGTACACGTCCCGACTGTATGCCCGACACCCTGCTGGATTATCTGGAAGCACTCTCCAAGCACACTTTTCTCCTTGTGGAGTACGGAATAGAAAGTACCAGCGACGAAACGCTTAAACGCATCAACCGCGGTCATACTTTCCAGTGCACCCAGGAAGCTATCCGGCGAACTGCCGCACGTGGCATTTATACTGGTGGCCATGTTATTTTAGGCTTGCCCGGCGAGTCGCGCGATGACTTGATTGCCCAGGCCCATTGCCTGTCACAGTTACCCATTACTACCCTGAAACTGCACCAGCTGCAACTGATAAAAGGAACCAGAATGGCGCATGAATATCAGGAAAATCCCGAAATGTTCCACCTGTTCACGGTCGACGAATACATTGACCTGGTGATAGACTACATAGAGCATCTCCGCCCGGACATTGTGTTGGAACGTTTCGTTTCACAATCCCCCAAAACACTGCTGATAGCTCCCGACTGGGGACTGAAAAACCATGAATTTACCGACAAGGTTAAGAAACGGCTCCGCGAACGAGATGCCTGGCAAGGTAAACAATATCCGAACAACAATATAACAACATAATTTATCAACTCAAATAAAAGATGGAAATAAAAGGAAAAGTACATTACGTTGGTGTAAACGACCGCACCAAAGCACTGTTTGAAAACCTATGGCCATTGCCTTATGGCGTATCATACAACTCATATCTGATTGCAGACGATGAGATGGTAGCATTGGTAGACACCGTAGATGTCTGCTTCTTTGAACTTTATCTGAAAAAAATCCGCAGCATTATCGGCAACCGTAAGATTAACTATCTTATCATCAACCACATGGAACCAGACCACTCGGGTTCTATTGCACTGATTAAACAATACTATCCTGACATCGTATTGGTAGGTAACAAGAAAACCTTCGACATGGTAGAAGGCTATTACGGTGTTACAGGCGACCGCTACGTAGTAAACGACGGTGATTTCCTGAAGCTGGGACACCACAACCTGCGTTTCTATCTGGTACCGATGGTGCACTGGCCTGAAACTATGGTAACTTACGACGAAACAGAAGGTATCCTCTTTGCAGGTGATGCTTTCGGCTGTTTCGGAGCACTGAATGGAGGCTGTATCGACAAAAACATCAATACCGACATCTACTGGAACGAAATGCGCCGTTACTATGCAAACATCGTTGGTAAATTCGGTAACCCGGTACAGAAAGCTCTTCAGAAACTGGGTGGCCTCAACATTACTACAATTTGTCCGACACACGGTCCGGTTTGGGAAGAAAAAATCCCTCAGGTTATCGATATGTACGACAAACTGAGCCGCTATGAAGCAGAAGAAGGTGTAGTAATTGCATACGGAACTATGTATGGCAACACCGAAGAACTGGCAGAAGCCATTGCAGAAGAACTGAGCAAACAGGGAATCAAGAACATCATCCTGCACAATGTATCGCATACACACCACTCATACATCCTGGCAGACATTTTCAAATACAAAGGTCTGATTGTAGGATGTACTACCTATAACATGAACCTGTATCCGGAACTGGAATCATTGCTGAACAAAATTGCAGCCCGCGACATGAAAAACCGCGTAATGGGTTACTTCGGTTCGTTCACTTGGGCCAGTGCTGCCGTGAAGAAGCTAGGCGAATTCACCGAAAAACTGAAATTCGAAGTTGTAGGCAATCCGGTTGAAATGAAACAAGCTATGAAAGCCGACAACTATGCTCAGGCTAAAGAACTGGCTAAAGCCATGGCAGACCGCCTGAAAGCTGACCGCAAATAAACGAGTTCAAAGCATATATCCTAAAAAAGCCACTTCTGCAAGGGTATTCCCCACACAGAAGTGGCTTTTTCACTACCAGCTATCTCTCTTAACGTTTCACAAATTTCAGACAAACCGGTTTAGGAGTTTCTATCTTTATTCCAGTTTCTCCAAGCAAACCGGTATCGGTATCTCTTTCATAGACTTCTATCACATTACTGTCACGGCATGCTACGAGCAAAAATTTTCCGTTAGGCGTAATTACGAAATTCCGTGGATGAATACCCGTAGGCTGGTATCCCACTTTCGTCAGACTACCGTCTTCTGATACCTCGAAAATAGCGATTCCGTCATTCTGCAACCGACAGGATGCATAGACAAAATGCCCGTCCGGCGATACGTGAATATCCGCACCTCCTCCCGCACGACAAGTATCAGCCAGCACATACTGCATGGTGTCCAGCTTTTCCTCATCATACGACAAAGCTACCACTTCTCCCGACAACTCTGTCATAACATAAATCTGCTTCCCCTCGGGAGACAAAGCCAAATGCCGCGGACCACTGCCTGCAGCAAGCGAGATATCAAACATATCCTCTGTCTTGGGATAACCCAAAGAAGCATCAAGCGGAAAAACATGGATTTTATCTGTTCCCAAATCGCTGGCCAGCATATAATGAGCATCGGGAGTAAACAATGCACAATGCAAATGCGGCTGACTCTGCCGTTCCGCATCAGCTCCCTTACCGGTAAAGGAAATCAGTCTGCATGCCTCCAATCGGCCGTCCTCTCCCACCGGAAAGACGGAGATGCTTCCTCCACTATAATTAGCAGATACTACATAATTCTCCTTTGGAGATATAGCTACATAACAAGGAGCGCCTCCGTCAGCAGGTTTCCTGTCCATCAGCGATAAAGCAGATTTTTCCTTGTCAAACTGCAAGGCACATACGGCAGCATCCTCCCCCTCATTTTCCGATACGGCATAAACCTTGCCGCCATCCTCCGTAGCCTGCAGATAAGAAGGATTCGAGATACCTTTCAGCCCACTCAGATACTGATTCTGTCCGGTTTGCTGGTCAAAGGCATAAACTTTAATACCCTCGTCTTCGGCCGGAGCATAACTGCCCACCAGCAAATAATACGCATCTTCCTTCACTTCCACCTTACCGGGGTTTCCTTTGCAGGCCGAAAGGCATAAAGCCATACACCCTGCAGTTGTCCAAATACTACTCTTTATCATAATCTGTAACTTTAGTCTGCTCATGATGATTATCAATCTCACACAAAACTACAAGAATAATTATAAAAAACATATCTTTGCAGTAAAATAAAGCCAAAGACTCATGAAAAACATTATTGAAACAATGAGACGCCAATATCCAGTTTCCGATGCTACCCTTAAAGAGCTGGAGTCCCATCTCACGCTGTGTCATTTTCCCAAAAAACACAAGCTCATCCGTGAAGGCATCTACTGCAAATATGCTTATTTCATCGAGAAAGGATTCCTCAGAGCCTACTGGATTGTAGATGGAGAAGAAATAACCACCTCCTTTGGCAAAGAAGGCTGCATTGTTTTCAGTATGGACGAGCTGTATTACAATCAAAAAAGCGAAGAATATGTCGAAGCCCTCGAAGAAGTAGAGGCCTACCGCATCAGTATCACCGAATTGAGAAAGCTGTTCGAAACGAACCTCGAATTATGCAACTGGGGGCGCATCATCCACCAGAATGAATACCGCCGGCTTCACCGAAGCCATAAAGAACGACTCACACTGCCAGCCAAGGAACGCTACGAAGAGTTCAAAAAACAATTCCCAGACGTATGTCAGCGTGCTAATTTGGGACTTATTGCCTCTTATCTGGGCATTACGCTCTCAACTCTCAGCCGTTTGCGTGCCAGCGAATAATATAAAACAAGCATGTCGCCTGCATAATCCCAACGGCAGTTATGTAGACGACATCACTCTTAAATAAAATCATCAAGCAAAGCTTAGAATCCCTGAATGAGGTAAGGCATTCGTGTCTGAATACCCGATACCGATTTCATGCGCTGCAGGGTAGTATACATCTGGAAGCTCTCTTCTCCCATCACTGAACGCAACAAAGTCATACGAACATCCCCCTGCATCTTGCCCAGGTATTTTTCGAAGAAACTCTTCTGTTCATTACCCTGTACTACCGAGTAGTCCGTTATACCTGCCAGTGCTGCAGCTTCGGAAACCGCAGTGTCCATTCCACCGATGCGGTCCACCAAGCCACGTTTCAAAGCCTGATCACCCGTCCAAACACGGCCCTGACCGATACAGTCGACAGAATCTTTCAACAAGCCACGTCCGTCGGCACAACGTGTCAGAAACAAATCATAGGTACGTTCCACACCTCCTTGAATCAAAGCCTTTTCATCCTCACGCAGCGGACGGCTCATATCTCCCATATCGGCATAAGTACCAGTCTTCACCACATCTGTAGTCACATCCAGCAGTTTAAAAGTACCGGCTGCATTTCTTACGACCCCAAATACGCCGATAGAACCTGTAAGTGTGGAATGTTCGGCCACAATCTTATTGGCTGCACACGAGATATAATAACCGCCCGAAGCTGCATAGTTGCCCATTGATACCACAACCGGTTTCACAGCTTTCAACTCCACTACCGCCTTCCAGATCTGTTCGGATACATAAGCGCTTCCACCCGGTGAATTCACACGCAGCACAACCGCCTTTACATCCTTGTCTTTTGCCTGCTTACGTAGGTCTTCTGCCAAATCTTCAGTTATCACCGCATCTCCCATATCTACCGATGAGCCTGATTTGGACTGTATTTCACCCTCGGCAAAAACTACAGCAATCTTATCTTGTTTAGACTTTACCCCATCAGCCATGGAAACCATCTTCTTGACATCTGCACTGACCATCTTATCATCCACCTTCTGACCAGCCAGACGCTTCACACAAGCCTCAGCTTCATGACGATAAGCCATTGCATCGGCCAGTTTATAATCTACAGCCAACTGTGTAGCTTTCATGGCCATACCCTCGTTTACATAACGGTCGAAGTTCTGGGCATCTATGCCACGCGATTTACAGACATCCTCCCGAATATTTCCCCAAATACTGCCCAGGAACGAAGTCAACTGTTCACGGTTAGCATCGCTAAACTTATCCATAAAATAAGGTTCTACGGCACTCTTGTAAGTTCCTACCTTAAAGATATAGAACTCTATCCCCAACTTGGCAGCCAGATTCTTAAAGAAAACGCCCTGTGAAGACAATCCCACCAAAGCTACACTACCCTCCGGGTTTACAAATACAGAATCGGCTACGCTGGCCAAATAGTAAGTCCCCTGAGTATATGCATCTGCATACGATACAATAAACTTACCACTTTCCTTAAAGTCCTGCAATTCACGACGAATTGCCTCGAAACTGGCAAATCCGCCACCCATATTACCGGCATCCAGATAAATGCCCTTTATCTTATCGTTCTTCTTGGCGTTCCGGATAGCCTTAATCACATCCTGCAGTGCCATCCCCTCGGCTTCTTCACCCAGCAACTGACCGAAAGGGTTATCAACTACCTGATCGGAAATAGTACCGTCCAACTTTAATGTAAATACGGTATTATCCTTTGGAGTGTATACTTCATTAGAGCCACTTGCCACACCGGCAACGATACCCATTATTACAAAGACTCCTATTACGGTAAGGATTCCCATGCCTATCACGACTCCAAGAGCAGAGGCAAACATCGTTTTAAAAACCTGTTTCATACGATTCATTCAATTATAGAATTTATATTTCTTTTTATCATTCACACAACCGGTTATCAAACCTTCCACGAGCAAAAGTAACCGTTCCTTACGGGAATTAATGTTATTACTACGTTATCTTTAGGTTAAGAAAGTCAGTAGTTTTTGTCTTTGTCACAACAAAGACTGACTTATTACTCAAAAAAGAGAAACTTATATCAGTCAAAAGACCAATCTTTATCTCACTTATGAAAAGATTATCCTGCACCGATATTTTTTCCATCCTGTAAAACTACTCCTCTCTATACTCCAGAATATCTCCCGGCTGGCAATCCAGTTCTTTACAGATTGCTTCTAAAGTAGAAAAACGTATAGCTTTGGCTTTTCCTGTTTTAAGAATAGAAAGGTTTGCCGGAGTAAGGTCTATACGTTCGGCCAGTTCACCAAGCGAAATCTTGCGCTTCGCCATCATTACGTCCAAGTTTACTATTATTGGCATATTTATATTCGTTTATTATTTGTCAGATAGTCAAGTCCTGTTCTTCTTTCATTCGTATTCCTATCTCGAAAATACAAGCGGTCAATACAAACATCATCCCCAAGATTATAAATAACACACAAACCTCAGTCGGCATTTCAAGAGGACTTAAACGAATTATCATATTTATAAATATTCCGGATAAAGTTGTTGAAACACCTATGGCATTCAGGATACGTTTATTCACACGGCTGAAAATGTTCCCCCGCTTCACATTACGAACCATCACATACGACAGCCCCCCTACAAGCATTATGGCGTAACTCTCTATACCCACAACAAGAGCGTGCCATATAAATGTGTCGCTATCATCCTTTCCCAGCTCATAACAAAGATCCAGTATATTAGGAAATCCGTACATAGCTGCGGCTATTATTGTTATCACAGAAATAATTTCGCAATATCCTACAAGTTTTTTATCGGGCTTAATTTCACTCATAATTCTATTCCTATTAAATTGTCAAATCATTTTCTTCCTTTATTTTTTCTGCCTTTGCAAAGATTTCTACAAATAAAGCCAGAAGAATGCATAAAAGCCAAGGATACTTCAATCCGAAATCTTCTACCATATAACCAGATGGCAAAGATACTTCATTCACTGCCTGCACGTATTCCATATATTGTGAAGCCTCCATAAAAGCAAGAAGCAACATAAAAGAGTAAATAAAGAAACGCATACGGCGGACATTCTTCCTGGTAAGAACTTTATCCTGACAGATGTCTATCAACAGTCTCACCAAACAGTAGAAACCATATATAAAGAACAGAATGAACGGCAAAACGAAAGGAATAAATTTATTATATACATTGTTATTGTGTGCCACAAAGGTTTGTATACTTTCAAGTCTATACGGTACATTTCTCTGTAATTCAGCATTATAAATACTGTCGGGGAGCAGGTCTTTATCCGGAATCAATGTCAGCGAAACGGCATTAACATCAGCCAGTGTTTCGGGTACTGAATCCCATCCATCCTGAAATCCTCTAAATCCACTTGTAGAAGCAAATAATACGATTATAACGATTACTACAAATCCTAAAATACGCACTGTTTTCATAAGCTTTATCTTTATCAATTCTTTTAAGATTAATATATACCACTCATTATCTCATTTCGGGAGAAGTCATTTGTATATGTTACCAAATGATTGACACTATCAGAATAGTAAATACTCTGCTTCTGGTTTTCAGTAAATGAGCCAGTCTCTGCACTCCACTCTGCATAGTCCATAATAGCGATATTATCATTAGAGTTAATAGTAAGCAGATAAGCAGGTTCCCAGCATTCAACCTCACGATTCCATTTATAAGCCTTTCTTTCTATCATCCGACCATTATCATCGTACTGATACTTATATTTCAATTTCGGAGTAATAGTCTTACCATCTTCGTTGAGCGTAGAAACCATCAACTCATTATTGTTTTCTCCATAAATAAATGTGTCTTTGGCGCTGACCTTCTGAATTGACAGTACCATAGAAATCATCATAATACCTAAAACCAATGTCTTTTTCATAATTGTATTCTTTTATCAGTTAATGCTATTCTTTTTATATTTCAATAATTATTTATCGTTTATCGATATGCAAATATACATACTATTTTAAAACCACAAAAGAAAAACAAGAAAAATTTATCGAAAAACGATATATTTTTATATTGATACAATAAATAGAAAAGAAATAATGCAGAAGTAGGTATACTGAATAGAATATATAATATCAATATGAAACAATTAAACCAAAGTAACCCTTACGATAAAACAAAAAATCTGCCAAAGGATAATATTGAAACTGCCGCATACATACGAACGGTATGTATGCGGCAGTTTCAGTCCAAGTCAATCATCAGACTTCCAGCCACGACTATATAATTCATTAATTCATAGCTTCCACTGTATATCCTTGCTTCTGAAGCAGTTTCAGCAAGCCTTGTGAACCGGGCAAGTGTCCGGCACCTACCACGAACAGGGTTGGAGACTGCTTCATAATGCTTGGAAGCAGTCGGGCCCAATTTGCATTACGGTCATATATCAGGGTGTTAATCTCTTCGGGAGTACTGTCGCAAGCATCGTTCATCTTTTCCTCAATGATTGCAAGCAGTTCTTCCAAATTCTGTTTCATATAAGCCTGATTCATACGCAAACTTTGGTCTACACCTTGTATTTATAACCATAGAACAACCAAAACTAATCAGAAATATCCGAGTGTAAAT
>CAJKDC010000048.1 GCA_905198575.1 uncultured Bacteroides sp.
GTTCCGTCTTGCCACATCAAGCGGATGGCCGGCAGTATAAATTCCCACTCCGGGGGCTATGAATACGTTGTTGCCGATGGTTACATCAGCCCCGTCAAGGATGACCAGGTTGGTGTTGGCAAAGAAATTGTCTCCTATATGGATATGGTATCCGTAATCGCAATAAAATGGGGAGATGATACAGCCGTTTTCTCCCAAATGTAGAATGGAGCGGATAAGCTCGTCTCTTTTTGCTGTCTGCTCGGGGCCCAGCTGATTGTATGTATGTAGTTTCTGGCGGGTCTGCAACATTTCCTGTTGCAGCTCGGGGTCGTTGTTGGCATCATAAATCAATCCGGCGGCGGCTTTTTCTTTTTCTGTCTGCATAATAAATAGTGTTTTGAGTGATTTTTTCCGTATATGTCTGCTGTGTCATTGTTGAGACAAATTCTTGTCTTTTTAATGTGGAAGATGCGGCATTTTAATGATGCGAGTTCATCTTTGTAATGATGCAGCCTGAAAGCTCCGTAAAATTAATTATTTTAGAAAGATTTGTAGCCTTTCGGATTGGAAACTCAAGAAAAGGCTGTAGATTTGTGTTTGTTCAGCAAAAAAGATGAGGAAATGGTAAGAAATAATTTATTGGATGATGAACTGAAGTACAGTGGGGGAAATGCGCTCGAAACCCATTTGCACCTCTGTACATATAATTCGGCGGATGTACGGATAAACGATGCACATAAATGGGAAGAGATATTGCCTTTGCTGGATGATGACCATATAAGCTGGCTGCAAGTGCATGGACTGAAGGATACATCGCTTGTGGAGTCGGTCTGCAATTACTATGGCATTGACTTTCTGGTTGCGCAGGACATCATGAATGTGCGTCACCTTACGAAAATTGAACAGCACGACGACTATAATGTTTTTATCATCAAATTATTGGTTCCTACAGAAAATGGTACTTTCATTCCTCATCAGTTGTCTGTTATCCAGGGATACAAATACGTTTTAACCTTTGTAGACCGTGAGACCAATTTTTTTGACAACGTATGGACTGCCCTTAAAAACAATGTGCTGAAAGTGAGGGAGCGCTCGTCCGATTTCTTGTTGAGTATTTTGCTGAACAGTGTTATGGGAAACTACATGACCGTCCTGTCGAGTCTGGAAGATGAGCTGGAGGATTTGGAGGAATCGTTGCTTGATAATCTGGGAGGAAGTATGACCGAAATCGGTGATATTCAGCTTTACAGACGCCAGTATCGTTTGCTGAAGAAAACAATCACTCCGCTGAAGGAGCAGATGAATATTCTTCGCCGACCGGGGAATCCACTGATTAAGGAAGACAATATTCCTTTCTTTAACGATGTAAACGACCATTTGCAATTTGTTTTACAGTCTTTGGACAGTTGCCGCGATTCGATTACGGCATTGGTAGACTTGTATCTTTCTAATAACGACTTACGGATGAATAACATTATGAAGCAACTGACGGTGGTTTCTACGTTATTTATTCCGCTTACTTTCTTTACCAGTGTATGGGGGATGAATTTCAAACGGATGCCGGAACTGGAGTGGGATTATGGCTATGCCGTGGCATGGACTATCTTATTCACGGTAACGGTACTGGTGTTTTTCTATTTCAAGCGGAAAAAGTGGTACTAAGATAATGGGGGAATAATTTTTTTATATAAACAACAATAATAATACTATTAATACTATGAATTTTTCTACGAAAAACAAATTTTTGGGATTGTGTTTGGGGGCATTGCTGGGAACAAGCAATGTAGTTGCACAAGAGGGGTATACTCCTTCGGAAGGAAATCTGAAAGCGCGTCAGGAGTTTAGCGACAGTAAACTGGGTATCTTCCTGCACTGGGGTATCTATAGTATGTTTGCCCAGGGGGAGTGGTATATGAATGATGCTAACCTGGACTGTCACGAATACGCTAAAGTTGCTTCCGGCTTTTACCCGTCTAAATTTAATGCTGCCGAATGGGTGGCTGCTATCAAGGCTTCGGGGGCTAAGTACATTTGCTTTACTACGCGTCATCACGATGGCTTTTCCATGTTTGATACAAAATATTCCGACTATGATATTATAGATGCTTCTCCTTTTAAAAGGGATATCGTGAAGGAGTTGGCAGAAGAATGCCGTAAACAAGGAATTAAACTTCACTTGTATTACTCGCATCTGGACTGGACACGTGAGGATTATTATCCGTTGGGCAGAACAGGTAAAGGAACCGGAAGAAAGGGGCATGGCGAATGGAAATCTTATTATGAATTTATGAATAATCAGTTGACCGAACTTCTGACGAACTATGGCCCTATCGGTGCCATCTGGTTTGATGGAATGTGGGATCAGCCGGATAATTTTGACTGGCAGTTGGGCAAGCAGTATGCTTTGATTCATAAGTTGCAGCCGGACTGTCTGATTGGTAACAACCATCATAAGGCTCCTAATCCTGGTGAGGATTTCCAGATGTTTGAGAGAGATCTGCCGGGAGAGAACAAAGCAGGATTTTCGGCTGGCTCTACAATCGGTAAGTTACCTTTGGAGACTTGCGAGACAATGAACGGTATGTGGGGGTACCGTATTAAGGACCAGGATTATAAGTCGGTCCCGGTATTGGTTCGCTTGCTGGTTAAGGCAGCGGGTAAAGGTGCCAATCTCCTGATGAACATCGGCCCGCAGGCTAACGGGGAATTGCCTGCCGTAGCAGTGGAACGTATGAAAGGCATGGGCGAATGGATGAAGAAGTATGGCGAGACTATTTACGGAACAACAGCCGGAGATGTTCATACGGCCGACTGGGGTACTACTACACGTAAAGGGGACAAGCTTTATGTTCATATCCTGACCGACAAGATGCCGGAAGAAATTGCACTGCCGCTGGATTGCAAAGTGAAGAAAGCCGTATCTTTTGATTCGAAACAGGCTGTTAAGTTCAAGCGTACCAAAGAAGGAGTTGTGTTGTCTACAGCAGGGTTGCAGCCGGACATTGACTGCATTGTAGAGCTGACTACCAAATAAAGCGATGGGATTACTTGAAATCGAGTGTCAGTTGTATCCACTCGTTCCTTGTCTTTTCGCTTTCGGGATTGGAAACAGACAGTCCTAAAAGACGGACGGGATGCTGGGCATAATCGGTTTCTTTCAATAATTTTTTGGCCAAAGGCAAAATGTCCTTGAGCTCTGAAAGGGGAGTACTGTGGCTGATACTGCGGGTTATCTGTGTGAAATCATGAAATTTAACCTTTAGTGTCAGGGTACTTCCCTTGAATTGTTTCTTTTCCAGCCGTCTGCAGAGTTCGGTTGCTACATGATAAAGCTCTATGATAAGCGAAGAGGTGAGCGAAGTATCTTTTTCCAGTGTATGTTCGCAGCCGATGGACTTGCGTATCCGTTCGGGTTCGACAGGGCGGTTGTCAATGCCGCGGGCAAAATCGTAATACAGTAAGCCAGCTTTGCCGAATTGCCGTTGCAGCATCTCCTGTGAGCAGTTGCGAAGTGTAAGTCCGTTGTATATACCGAAACTGTGCATTTTCTTGGCGGTGACGGGACCGATACCCCAAAATGCTTCAATAGGCAACCGGGCGATGAAATCGAGTGCCAGTTCCGGATGTATCGTGCACAAGCCATTAGGCTTTCGGTAATCGGAAGCTATTTTAGCGAGAAATTTATTATACGAAACACCCGCCGAAGCGGTCAGCTGCAATTCGCTGCGGATTCTTTGCTTTATTTCTTTGGCAATGTCTACAGCAAGTGAGATTCCTTTTTTGTTATTGGTGACATCCAGAAAGGCTTCATCCAGCGAAAGCGGTTCGATGATGTCGGTATATTCATGGAATATCTGATGTATCTGGGCAGACACCGCCTTGTAAACCTCCATGCGTCCTTCTACAAAAATAAGTTCTGGACAAAGTTTCCTGGCTTTTTGAGACGACATGGCAGAGCGGACACCAAATTTGCGGGCTTCATAGCTCGCTGCTGCCACTACACCCCGTTCGTCGGCATGGCCTACGGCTATGGGTTTGTCTTTCAGTTCGGGAAAGTCGCGCTGTTCTACCGAGGCATAAAAAGCATCCATATCGATATGAATAATTTTACGTTCGTAAGTCATGTTTATTCTTTTTAAAAGGGGCTGTTTTGCAAAAATACGAAAGAACTCATACAAATGAAATGTATAATTTGTGGTTTTTCTTGGTACATCTGAAAAATCCTTCGTAATTTTGTAGGGTATAGACACTTGAAAAAAGTACTGGATATGATGAAAGATGAAATTAAGAAGGCATGCGAAGTGCTGCAAAAAGGCGGTGTTATTTTATATCCTACGGATACGGTGTGGGGAATAGGCTGTGATGCTACAAACGAAGAAGCGGTCCGCAGAGTATACGAGATAAAAAAACGCGCCGACAGTAAAGCTATGCTGGTACTGGTGGACAGTCCGGTGAAAGTTGATTTTTATGTAAAGGATGTACCTGTGGTGGCGTGGGATTTGATAGAGATGGCTACACGCCCGTTGACAATAATTTATGACGGAGCCCGTAATCTGGCCCCTAATCTGATAGCGGAGGACGGCAGTGTGGGTATCCGTGTGACCAATGAAGAGTTTTCACGGCAGCTTTGTTTCCGCTTCCGGAAAGCGATTGTCTCTACTTCGGCCAATATCAGTGGCGAGCCGGCTGCTGCCGTGTTCAGTGAAATCAGTGAAGAGATTCTTAACGCAGTGGATTATGTGGTGGATTACCGTCGTGAAGAAACCGGACACCCCAAACCTTCCAGTATTATCCGTCTGGGTGCAGGCGGCGTTGTGAAAATCATAAGGGAGTAAGCTGCAGGTTATGGAAACGGTTACGAAGGAAAAGCTTTCTCTTTTCCAGCGTTTTATCGTGTGGAGAGAAAGACATATCACTGAAAAGCAGTTTGTACTGATTCTGAGTTTCCTCGTCGGAATATTTACTGCCTTGGCTGCTTATGTGCTGAAGTTTCTGGTGGAATACATTAAAGAGTTTCTTACCGAGAACTTTGATAGCACAGGAGCCAACTGGTTGTATCTGGTTTATCCGGTAGTGGGTATCTTTCTGACGGGTTTGTTTATCCGTAAGGTAGTGCGGGATGACATCGGGCATGGAGTTACGAAAATATTGTATGCTATTTCGCGTAAGCAAAGCCGGATAAAGAAACATAATATGTGGTCTTCTGTATGCGCTTCGGCCATTACCATCGGTTTTGGTGGTTCTGTCGGAGCCGAGGCTCCTATTGTGTTGACGGGTTCGGCTATCGGGTCTAACTTGGGCAGCCTGTTCCGCATGGATCATAAAACACTGATGCTTTTGGTGGGCTGTGGTGCTGCCGGTGCTGTTTCGGGTATCTTCAAGGCGCCTATAGCAGGATTGGTTTTTACGTTGGAAGTCTTGATGATTGACCTAACGATGGCTTCTTTGCTTCCTTTGCTGATATCCAGTGTTACGGCTGCTTCGATGGCGTACCTGATGACGGGAACGGAGGCGATGTTCCAGTTTAGTCTGGATCATCCTTTTGCGTTGGAACGCATTCCTTATGCGATAGCGTTGGGGATTTTCTGCGGACTGATAGCCTGGTATTTTACCCGTTCAATGAACTGGATAGAGGATATTTTTAGAAAATATTCTAACCCTTATGTGAAGTTTGTGATAGGGGGAACGATGTTGAGTATCTTAATATTCCTTTTCCCACCGTTGTATGGTGAAGGATATGATACGATTCACTTGTTGCTTAACGGAACTTCTCCGCTGGACTGGGATACGGTGATGAATAATTCTATATTCTATGGAAATGGGAATTTACTCATCGTGTATTTGCTGCTGATTATTCTGCTGAAGGTTTTTGCTTCCAGTGCAACCAACGGTGGAGGAGGTTGTGGTGGTATTTTTGCTCCAAGTTTGTTTCTGGGCTGTATTGCGGGTTTTGTGTTTTCGCATGTTTGCAATACCTTTAATATAGGTAGCACTTATATTCCGGAAAAGAACTTTGCACTGATGGGGATGGCAGGACTGATGTCGGGGGTTATGCATGCGCCGCTTACCGGTATCTTCCTGATTGCGGAACTGACAGGTGGATATGGGCTGTTTCTTCCGCTGATGATTGTTTCGGTATGTGCTTATCTTACGATTATTGTATTCGAGCCGCACAGTATTTATTCGATGCGACTTGCAAAGAAGGGTGAGTTGCTGACGCATCATAAGGACAAAGCGGTTTTGACACTGCTGAATGTTGAAAATGTGGTGGAAAACGATTTTATGAAGGTCACTCCGGACATGGATTTGGGAGAAATGGTCAAGGTGATATCCAAATCAAGAAGAAACCTGTTCCCTGTAGTGGGCTATCAGGGCGACTTCATTGGGGTGGTTATTCTGGATGATATCCGTAATATTATGTTCAGACAGGAGCTTTATCGTCGTTTTAAGGTAGACCGCTTCATGACTTCGCCTCCGGCAGTTGTCCATATTGATGACTCTATGGAGTCGGTGATGAAAAAATTCGATGATACGAAAGCCTGGAATTTGCCTGTGCTGGATAGTGATGGCAAGTATATGGGATTTGTTTCAAAATCGAAGATATTTAATGCGTACCGTCAGGTACTTGTTGATTTCTCAGCAGAATAATAGAAAGAAATAGGATGGAAAAGAAAGATTTACGTATTGTTTATATGGGAACTCCCGAGTTTGCAGTCGAGAGTTTGAAACGTCTGGTTGAGGGCGGATACAATGTGGTTGGAGTGATAACAATGCCTGATAAACCGGTAGGCCGTCACGGCAGTGTGCTGCAGCCCAGCCCTGTTAAGCAGTATGCATTATCGCAGGGATTGAATATTTTGCAGCCGGAGAAGCTGAAGGATGAAACGTTTGTGGAAACACTGCGAGCATTGAAAGCTGACTTACAGATTGTGGTTGCTTTCAGAATGTTGCCGGAGGTTGTGTGGAATATGCCTCCGATGGGAACGTTCAACCTGCATGCTTCGCTGTTGCCGCAGTATCGTGGGGCGGCTCCTATCAACTGGGCCGTGATTAACGGAGATACGGAAACGGGTATCACGACTTTTTTCCTGAAACATGAGATTGATACCGGTGAGATTATCGACCAGGTGCGTGTGCCCATTGCTGATACGGATAATGTTGAGGTAGTATACAACCGCCTGATGATGCTGGGAGGAGATTTGGTGTTGAAAACAGTGGATGCAATTCTGGAAGGAAACATTGTAACGACTCCTCAGGAAAAGCTGGCCGATGAGGCTGATTTGCGCCCGGCTCCTAAAATCTTTAAGGAAACTTGCCGTATAGACTGGAATAAGGGAGTAAAGAAAGTATACGATTTTATCAGAGGTTTGTCACCGTATCCGGCTGCATGGACTGAATTGCATCAGGGGGATGCTGCTCCGGTGACGTTGAAGGTTTATGAATCTGCAAAGATTTTTGAAGCCCATGATTTGCCGGTTGGAAGTATTGTTACCGACCAGAAGTCTTATTTCCGTGTAGCTGTTCCAGATGGATATGTGGATATCTTATCTTTGCAGTTGGCCGGTAAGAAGAGAATGGAGGTTGCAGATTTCCTCCGTGGATTCCGTTTCACAGAAGGTACTGTTGTCCGTTAGTTAATACCAAATAAAAAAGACCTGACTTATGATAAGTTCAGGTCTTTTTTCGTTAAGGTCAGGTCTTTTAACTTTAGTGTATATTGAAGGTTTAGGATTATTCAATGTATGTACATTCGTTTATGGGAGCGGATATTCCGGTTTGATTGGACTTGACATTATTGTCATCTTTCTTGATTGTGACAGTAGATGTTTGTCCATTCTGGCCGCTATGTTCAATGATAAATCCCTTAAAATTTTCATCGTTATACCCGGGTATGCTGGAAAGATTGAAGGATACCAATCCCCATGCCAGTGTATACTGCTGGTCGCTTTCTGCATTGTGTCTTAACTCTACATGAATCATTCCGTTCTCGTCCAATTCAGACTTTTCTGTAAGCACCAGACTGATACGGTGTGCAATGCTTGCGTCGTTTCTCCAGATATTAAATTCCAGATTCAGATGCTCTTTGCTGATGTATCCGCCAGAAATCAATATGGGATCGTTTCCGTAAACATCTTCTTGTCCTTCGGTAAGGCTATCTGCATTCTTAGTCAGTATTTTATAGAGCTCTAAAACTTGAATCTGTTTATAGTTGTCAGTTTTTTGGGTTTCAGAGTTGTCCATGAATACAATCGAGGCCATTACGCGTTGTCCGTCTTCATCTGCATCGTAATTCGAAAATATCGTAGTATTCAGAGGTTCCAAAACACCATAATAGTCTGTATCAAACAATAGCTTGCCATTCTCGTTGTCTACGGTGCCGACGGCAGGTTGATAAGTAACCGTATTTTTATCTTCGTCCAAACATGATTGGAATGTTGAAGTTATGGCCAAAGCAGTCAAAAGAAAAAATTGTTTTATCGGTTTCATAACTATCTAGTTTTATTCGTTTACTACTGAAATGATGTAATGGTGAAAGTACTGCATTCTTATATGTTAAAATGTTTTAATGGTAAAAATTACAATAATAGGATGCAGTATTTTTGCAGTACCGTCATTATATGAATACAAATGGAGATGAATGAACAGGAGTTGGCGTTAGAGTGCGGGAAAGAAAATAACTTGGCCCGCAAGCAACTGTATGAGCAGTATGCTCGACAGTTGATGACGCTTTGTATCCGTTATGTTGGGGACAGGGAAATGGCGGAGGATGTGTTGCATGATGGCTTTATACATATTTTTAAAACAATAAAACAGTTCAGTTATCAGGGACAAGGTTCGCTTAAAGCATGGCTTAATCGGGTTATGATTAATGAAGCTTTGGGATTTCTTAGAAAAAAGAATTCTCTTGTTCAGCAAGAAGTTCCAATGGAAACGTTGCCGGACTTGACTGATGAAGATGATGACCTGCCTGCTATTCCAAAGAAAGTTTTGATGCAATTTATTCAGGAACTGCCTGATGGTTATAGAACAGTATTCAATTTATATGTATTTGAAGAAAAAAGCCACAAGCAGATTGGTGAGATGTTGGGGATTACAGAGCATACCTCTTCTTCTCAGTTTTTTAGAGCTAAGAAAATTTTGATGAAAAAGATTAACGATTATAGAAAACAGAATCAATAATGAGAAACGAAGATAAATGGGCCAGACGAGTGAAGGAGGAGCTGGATGATTATCTTGAGCCTGCTCCGACTGGATTGTGGGAGGAACTTGAGAAAGAATTACAGGTTACTCCTAAGGTGATTCCTATGTGGAAACGATGGCAGATGATTGCTGCAGCTGCTGTGGTTGTCATGACTTTGGTTTCTATTTGGAGTGTATGGCTGACAGACGAAGTGCAGAATATGAAGCTTCCTGTAGCAGCTGATATTCCTCCTGTATCTCAAAGAATAGAAGAAATAATACCTGATATGCAGTCAGATAAGTTGTCAGAAGAGATTGTGGCGCAGACTGTTGTGACGAAGCGTCCGCAGGAATCTTTTCAGAATGTCTTGAAAGGTAATTTCAAAGAGGTTCCATCAGAGCATTTGGATGTTTTGGCAGAAGTAAATGATGCTGTACATCCACAAGCAGAAGAGGTTAACGATAGTGAATCTGCTTTAGAGGAATCACAGCACGTTCAAGAAAATAGTGTGGCTGTAGAGAGCTCTTCTCACAGGACTTATTCGGCGCGAAATTATAAAGCTGAAAATATAAATAAAGGTAAGTCATCACAACCTAAATTGGAGGTTGGTTTGAATTATGGAAATTCTCCATTTGCTTCATCTAATACTTACCAGGGATTTACTTCATTTTCCCGTAGTGCATCTATGCACGCGGTAAGTAGTGATTTGACTACACCCGCAAATGATGCAAATTATGTGTATAGTCAGATATTATACAGTTCTCGCGAGGACGAAATACAGTCAGATGTGGAACATGCTATGCCTGTAACAATCGGAGCTTCTGTGCATTATCGCATTAATGAGAACTGGGGAATAGAAACGGGCTTAAATTATACGATGCTATCATCTAATTTGCATTCGGGAACAAATCATTCATATATTGACAGTGAGCAAAAACTCCATTATCTAGGAATCCCTTTGAAACTGCATCGCCGTATTTGGGGAAATCGCTATTGGGATGTTTATGCATCAGGTGGAGGAATGGTGGAAAAATGTATTTCTGCAAAAAATATCACTACTAGTGTCAGCCGACAGACGGTAAGTCGTGAGGAAGAACGTATGCACGTTGATAATCTTCAACTTTCTTTGGCTTTGGCAGCAGGAGTGCAGTTTAACTTTAGCAACTGGTCTGGAGTATATGTAGAGCCCGGTTTGGCATATTATTTCGATGATGGTGAAGAGACTTTGACAATAAGGAAAGAGCATCCGTTTAATTTTAATTTGCAGGTAGGTTTTCGTTTTGTTTTGCCTAATTGACAGCTTGTTATGGCAAATTATAAAAAAAATCTTATCTTTGTTCCATCTTTTAAAATTAAAATTTTTAATAATGAGTAAAGTCTTGATTTCTCCATCTATGCTTTCTGCAGATTTTGCACATTTGCAGGATGATTTAGAGAAAGTGAATAACAGTGAAGCCGACTGGTTGCATATTGATATTATGGACGGAGTATTTGTTCCTAATATATCATTTGGATTTCCAGTCCTTAAATATGTATCTCAGATTACCAAGAAGCCGTTGGATGTGCATCTGATGATTGTTCAGCCGGAAAAATTCATTAAAGAAGTGAAAGAAACCGGTGCTATGATGATGAATGTTCATTTCGAAGCTTGCACACACTTGCACCGTGTTGTTCAGCAAATTAAAGAAGCTGGAATGAAGGCAGGAGTAACTTTGAACCCCTCTACACCGGTAGCTATGCTGGAGGATATAATTACTGAAGTAGATATGGTGTTGCTTATGAGCGTAAATCCAGGATTTGGCGGACAGAAGTTTATTCCAAATACTTTGAAAAAGGTACGTGAACTACGGGCGTTGATTGAAAGGACGGGAGCACATGCCTTGATACAAGTAGATGGTGGTGTTAATTTAACAACTGGACAGATGCTGGTAGATGCAGGTGCTGATGTGCTTGTAGCAGGAAATGCTGTTTTTGGTGCACCTGATATGGTTGATATGATACATCAGCTCAAAGAGTTGAAACCTGCACATGAGCAGTAATTATTCTATTAATATTATGTATCCTTTTTTCCGGCTGATAATAGCATTTTCAGCCGGAATTTTTATATCAGACAGACTGCTGCCTGACTCATTTCCCATGTGGATATTATTGGTCGTATTAGGAAGTAGTTTGATGGGGCTTTTTTTGAGCTATTTTTATTCCCATAAATTTTGTTCAAAATATTTTGGAGGATTTGTATTGCTTGTTTTTATGTCTGGTGGAACTTTCTGGACGCATTGGAGAGCACAGCAATTGCAATTTAACTGGCCTGATAAAACCCTGCTGTATGAAGGTACTATTTTAGAGCCTCCTTCTTTGACAGATAAGACATATGCTTGTAAAGTCTATGTCGAAAAATACTATGATGACTCACTTCGGCTTGAAATTCCGGTGCATCAGGAAATTCTGTTGTATGCTGTCCGGGATTCCTTACAAAACATACCTGATACAGGAGTAAAATTGCTGTTTTATGCACAACTGGAGCCTCCTTCAACACCTCCTTATCTTTCATTTGATTACGCTCGATATTTATATTACCGGGGAATTACAGCAACAGGAGTAGCTTATTGGGGGCATTGGAAAGTTGATACTGTAATGCCAGTAAATTTGACCTGCAGACAGTATGCTTTGAAGTGTCATGAAAAACTGGCTGGTGTATTAAAAAGCAGTGGGTTACGTCCTGATGCCTTAGCTGTTACTTCTGCATTGCTGTTGGGAGAAAAAGATTTATTGACCGAAGATATAAAAACAGCTTTTAATGCAGCGGGGGTGAGCCATGTTCTTGCTATATCAGGGCTGCATATCGGAATAATTTATTTTTTATTGTTGTTTTTGCTTCGTCCTCTACTTTTTTTACCTGCTGGCAGATGGTTGCATACAACTGGGATATTGTTTGCGCTTTGGTTTTTTGCTTTTCTTACAGGACTGGTTCCTTCTGTAGTTCGTGCTGTGTGTATGACGACGGTTTATCTGTTATCTTCTTTGCTGATAGGGCAGCGTTCTTCTACCTGGCACGTATTGTATTTGACTGCTTTTCTGATGTTGGTTTATCAACCATTTTATTTATTTGATGTTGGTTTTCAACTTTCATTTGCTGCGGTCTTTTCTATTTTATTGTTTTATTCTTTTTTCCGTTCAAAATTTCCGGCAGGCAATACTCTTTTAAGCTATTTGTATGATACAATAGCTGTAACATTAGCAGCCCAGACAGGTACATTTCCTTTAATATGTTGCTATTTTGGAACTTTCCCACTATATTTTATTATTGGGAATCTTTTTGTGGCGCCTCTTGTTGTCCTTATAATTGTTTTGACATTGTTGGTTTTAGGGTTAAGTTGGATTCCTCTGATTCAAAGTTGGGTGGTATTATGTCTTAATTTTCTATCAGCCTTTTTTGTAAATGGAATATCTTTCATTGCATCCTTGCCTTATGCCAGTATTGCGGATGTAGGGATAACCTCATTACAGGCTGTATTGCTTAGTATAATATTGTTTGCTGTTTATTTTTTCTATTGTTTTCGTAGGCCTCAGGTACTCATTGCTTTACTTATTAGTCTTAATATTTTTGGCCTATTAAAATGGAAACAAACAACTTCTGATACTTCTCCTCAAATACTTTTTTATAATCGTGAAGTGTATTATAAGGAAGGAACTCGTACAGAGAGGTTAGTGCCATATAATGCATGTATTCTGAGTGCAGGTGGAGTGCTGACTGGCAAACTTTCCAGAGACTATAGAAACTTATATACAAAGGAGCGGCCGTTACAGCTGGATTACTTATTTTTATGTAAGGGCTTTAAAGGTGACCTCAATGATTTGAGGCGGTTATTCGTTTTTAAGAAACTGGTAATGGATTCCTCGTTACCTGCTAAGCAGCGGATACAATTGGCAGAACAATGTAACAACAGTCAAACAGACTATGTTTCAATGGAAAAGAATACAGTTTATACTGTCCTTGTAAAAAAACAGTTTTATTGAAGTTGTGCATTCGGGCAAGATTTTATAGCTTTGCAATTTCAAGTATCATAGTGGTATAGAAGAGTAAAAAGATAAAAATAAATATGTTGACAAAAGTTATATTACAGGCCAATATTGACCATGCTGAAAAATGGTTGGAACGTGCAGAAAAGATTGTGATTGTAACTCATGTTTCCCCAGATGGAGATGCATTGGGTTCTTCGTTGGGATTATATCATTTTTTATGCGGACAAGAAAAGAACGTAAATGTGATTGTTCCCAATGCATTTCCGGATTTTTTCAGATGGATGCCTGGAGCTAAAGACATTATTCGTTACGATAAATATGCCGAATTTGCAGACAAGCTGATTATGGAGGCTGATGTAATATGCTGTCTGGATTTCAATGCCTTGTCTCGCATTGCAGAAATGAAGGATATTGTAGCTGCTTCACCTGCCCGCAAGATGATGATTGATCATCATTTGAATCCAGAGCCTTTCTGTCGCATAACTATATCACATCCGGATATATCTTCTACTTCCGAGCTCGTATTTCGTCTGATATGTCGCCTGGGTTATTTTGAGGATATCACCAAAGAAACGGCAGAGTGTATTTATACAGGTATGATGACCGATACCGGAGGTTTTACTTATAACTCTAATAAACAGGAAATTTATTTCATTATCAGTGAGCTTATATCCAAAGGTATTGATAAAGATGAAATTTACCGAAAAGTATTCAATACATATTCTGAAAGTCGTTTACGCTTGATGGGGTATGTGCTTTATGAAAAAATGGTTGTATACCCTCAGTTCTCATCAGCTTTGATAACACTGGATGCAGCCGAACAGCAGAAGTTCCATTGTAATAAAGGAGATACCGAAGGTTTTGTCAATATGCCTTTGTCTATTAAGGATGTGTGTTTTTCTGCGTTCTTGCGTGAAGATGCAGAACGCCAGATGATAAAGATTTCTTTGCGCTCGGTAGGAGACTTTCCTTGCAATCAGGTAGCAGCTGAATTCTTTAATGGAGGAGGCCATCTCAATGCTTCTGGAGGTGAATTTTATGGACCGATGGAGGAAGCTGTCAACTTGTTTAAGCAGGCTTTGGTGAAATATGAAAAACTGCTGGTCGCAAAAAAATAGTTATTTTTGTATAACAGGAGGAAAACAGAAGGGGTTTTTCTGTACGAATTATTACCTTCGTTCCCAAATAATATATTTAGTACATGAAAAAGAATTTTTTAATAGCTTTTGTTTTAATGGGTATCGGTTTGTTCTTTCATAGTTGTGACGACTCAAAGACTTATGCCGAAATGAAAGAAGAAGAGAAAGATGCCATCAATAACTTCATTAACGAAGAAAAGATTCAAGTTATTTCGGAGCAGGTCTTTAAAGCCCAGAATGAGACAACTGATACAGCAAAAAATGAGTTTGTGCTTTTCGATGAATCAGGTGTTTATATGCAGATTATTCAAAAAGGCCGCAAAGCGAATGGTGAGCCAGGAGAAAAGTTAGAAGATGGTCGCCACACCTTGCTTGCTCGTTATCTTGAAGTATCCATTAAGTCGGGTGATACGCTTACGGCTAATATCAATGCACGTATACCAGATGAGATTGTTTGTACAAAGAGTGAAGATTCATTCTCTGCAACTTTTACAAGTAATTCTACCATGTCCTATTATGGAAACTCAGTTCCTTCAGGATGGCTTGTGCCTCTGAATTATCTTACACCAGTGCGTACATACAGTGCGGATGATATAGCTCGTGTTCGTCTGATTGTACCTCATAGTCAAGGACAGATGGATGCAATTAACTATGTATATCCTTGTTATTATGAAATTACTTATCAACCTTTTTAATTAATATTATGACGCTAATCAAATCTATTTCCGGAATTAGAGGAACAATAGGCGGACATGCAGGCGAAGGACTGAATCCGCTGGATATTGTAAAATTTACATCGGCTTATGCCACATTAATTCGTAAGACAACAACAGCAAAGAGTAATACCATCGTGGTAGGCCGTGATGCTCGTATTTCGGGTGAAATGGTAAAGAATGTGGTTTGTGGCACATTGATGGGAATGGGATTCGATGTTCTTAACATCGGATTAGCTTCAACACCGACAACAGAACTTGCTGTAACTATGGCAGGGGCGTGTGGAGGTATTATTCTTACTGCAAGCCATAATCCTCGTCAGTGGAATGCCTTGAAGTTGCTGAACGAACACGGTGAATTCTTGAACGCTGCAGAGGGCAATGAAGTACTTCGTATTGCTGAGGCTGAAGCTTTTGAATATGCAGATATCGACCATATTGGTAAATATACCGAAGATAATTCGTATAACGAAAAACATATTGACAGCGTGCTGGCTCTGAAATTGGTCGATGTAGAAGCAATTCGTAAAGCCAATTTCCGTGTTGCTATTGATTGTGTAAACTCGGTAGGTGGTATTATTCTTCCTCAACTGCTCGAACGTCTGGGAGTACAGCATGTAGAAAAACTTTATTGTGAGCCTACAGGTGATTTCCAGCATAATCCGGAACCGCTTGAAAAGAATCTGGGTGACATCATGAATCTGATGAAGGGTGGAAAAGCAGATGTTGCTTTTGTAGTTGACCCGGATGTGGACCGTCTGGCTATGATTTGTGAAGACGGAACAATGTACGGAGAAGAATACACACTGGTTACTGTAGCCGATTATGTATTGAAGCATACACCGGGAAATACCGTATCTAACTTGAGTTCTACCCGTGCTTTGCGCGATGTAACCCGTAAATATGGCCAGCAATACAACGCTTCGGCTGTAGGTGAGGTAAATGTTGTAACAAAGATGAAAGATACGCATGCAGTGATTGGGGGTGAAGGTAACGGTGGAGTAATCTATCCGGAAAGCCATTACGGTCGTGATGCACTGGTGGGCATTGCCTTGTTCTTGAGTCATCTGGCACACGAAGGAAAGAAAGTAACCGAGCTTCGCGCTACATATCCAACTTATTATATTGCAAAAAATCGTATCGACCTTACTCCGGAAACAGATGTTGATGCTATTCTGGCAAAAGTGAAAGAACTGTATAAGAATGAAGAGATAAACGATATTGATGGTGTAAAAATTGATTTCCCGGATAAATGGGTACACTTGCGCAAGAGTAATACAGAGCCTATCATTCGCGTATATTCTGAAGCTTCTACTATGGAAGCAGCTGATGAGTTGGGCAAACAGATTATGGATATCGTTTACAGTCTGGCAAAATAACTTTGTTATAGTTGAAAATTGACTTTATACAAAAAAATAACCTGTCGATTCGAAAGAAAAGACAGGTTATTTTATGTCATTTAGTCGAGGTCTTAATCACCCATTTATATTCTCATTCATACATGCACTTCCAGGATAAATCGTGCTCCTTTTTTATAGGAAGTATCTAGCGTCAGTGTTCCATTCATTTTATATGCAATCAGGTTACAAGTAGGAAGTCCCAGTCCGCTACCTTCTGTTAAATCGGCAATTCGGGTAAATGGTTGCATTAACTGTTCCTGTTGTTCAGCTGGAACACCACATCCTGTATCGGTGACCAGGAACTGGAGCGTACGCGCTCCTCTTTTCCTGAATTCCAGCGATATTTTTCCACTTTCTGTGTGCATGGCAGCATTATAGAGCAGGTGCAAGAGAACCTTTTCAAGTGCTTCCGCGTTACCTTTAATTTGTACGTTAGGAGCTTCTACTTTGGTTTCTATGCCAGTCTTAATGTAGGCTTTTGCTTTCTCCATCACTGCATTGCAGAAAACTGCAGCCTGAATAGTTTTGGTCGGATAATGTTCTTCTCTTGTGTTCTCCAGTTCGAAGTAGGCTTCCATATCATCTATTAAGTTGCAAATACCTTGGGCGGTAGCTTGCAGTTTGTTCGCTCCTGCCATACGTTTGCTTTCTTCTGCAATGGTATTAATGGCTGGCGAAAGTTGTTTGCCCATGTTCTGGATAAAGCTTGATTTCTGAATATTATTTTCATTCGCTATAGTAAGGCTTTGCTTCAACTTTTTACTGTTACGCATCGCTTTCAGTAATAGTAGTCCCACAAAAGCCAAAGCGGCAGTCAGACACAAGGCTATAATACTTATAACCCATATAATGATGAGACGTGTACTGAGGGTACTTTCTTTTTCCTTCAATGTTTCTTGAACTTGGGCATACTCGTTCTGTATGCGGCTGATTTCTGAAGCCGTTTTTACAGCTTTGATAGAATCTTGCCATCTGCCATACATTTTATCCAGCTCGGATGCAAGTAAGGTTTGATTGTCCTGACGAGCTTCTTTAAGCATATTTTCGAAGCATAAGCGGACATCTTTTTCTGTCTTTCCAGCTGTTTTGAGGTTGATAATCTGGCGGAAGCATTCCAGACTTCTGGCCGTTTCATTAAAGTGCATGTATACTTCAGCTTCTGTACGTAGCAAATCCTCTTTAATAGAATCTGTATTAATTTTTTCGGCAGTAGCCTTCAGTTCCTTTATCAGGTCTTCGCAGTTGGGCTTTTTGCTGATACGGGTATATAGACGCAAACGTTCCTTGCTAATCTGATAGCGTAGCAGATAATCTCTGCTCTGGCCATTCTGTTCAGCTTGGTCTAAGATTGCATTCATGGTGCGGCAGACAGTAAAAGCCTCTGCCCATTGTCCGTTTTGTGAGTTAATCTGACTAAGGCGTATTCCTTCAGCAATGGCAGCCGGGTAATTTTGTTGACTGACGTATTGGCTGAACTTGTTGGGAGCCGTCGTTTGTCCGGTGGCTGCTTCAGAAAGAGAAACTGTGATACACAAAAAAGCTATATAGATATATTTTTTCATAATTGTTGTCTTTTTAGTTTTTTGCAAATATACCATTTTATACGGTAAAAACCGCAAGTTATAGATTATTTGGTATGAATAAAGCCGTCTAGATAACATTTTCTGTAATCCAGACGGCTTATAGACTATACTTTTAGTTGTGAATAAAAAAGTCTTTGTTTTTAGACCGTATCATACATAAGACTTAAATAAGTCACTTGTATGAAAAAGGTTTATCATTTTTGTGCCATAGCTTTATGATTGCAATGATGCGTGGAAAAGAGGCTGTTTTTTTAGAACAAGCTCCAGCTCACGGTCAGTCCGGCCATCACAATTGCCACCATACTCATCAGTTTGATAAGGATATTCAGGCTAGGGCCGGAGGTGTCTTTGAAGGGGTCGCCTACGGTATCGCCAACAACGGTGGCCTTGTGTACTTCACTGCCTTTACCGCCAAAATTACCTTCTTCTACGTACTTCTTGGCATTATCCCATGCACCACCCGAGTTGGCCATAAAAATGGCAAGCACAAATCCCGAGGACAAACCACCAATTAGCAGTCCGATAACGCCCGGCACTCCAAACAGCAAACCTGTGATGATAGGAGCTGCAATAGCCAGCAGTGACGGGAAAATCATTTCGCGCTGAGCTCCTTTAGTAGAAATCTGTACGCAGCGTGCATAATCGGGTTCGGCTTCTCCGGTAAGGATGCCTTTAATTTCGCGGAACTGTCTGCGGACTTCTTCTACCATGTGTGCGGCAGCACGTCCTACAGCATTCATGGTCAATCCGCAGAATAAGAAAGCCATCATGCTGCCTACGAACATACCCGAGAGTACTTTGGGATTCATAAGCGTAACATCGTAGTAGAACATAAAGTCGGTAAATGTTGCATTGTGGACATTTACGCTACCGCCTCCGGGCAGTTCCAATACTTCTGTACCCAGTCGGGACAGGCCGATACGAATCTCTTCAATATACGATGCCAGCAGAGCCAGTCCGGTGAGGGCTGCAGAGCCGATGGCAAATCCTTTTCCGGTAGCAGCGGTGGTATTTCCCAGTGAGTCCAGAGCATCGGTACGTTTTCTTACTTCAGCTCCCAGACCACTCATTTCGGCATTTCCTCCGGCATTGTCTGCTATCGGGCCGTAAGCATCGGTTGCCAGTGTGATACCCAATGTAGACAGCATGCCCACAGCTGCAATGCCGATGCCATAAAGTCCCATACCTATATTGGCAAAGTCGAAACCAGATGCCAGCCAATAGGAGAGGATGATGCCTGCTACAACGGCTATGACGGGGACAGTGGTAGAAATCATTCCCAGTCCGATACCGGAGATGATAACCGTAGCCGGTCCTGTTTTTCCACTCTCGGACAACTGCTGGGTTGGACGGTAGGACTGTGAGGTATAATATTCAGTAGACCTTCCGATAATGATACCCACGATGAGGCCTACAACTACAGCCATAGATATGTACAGCCAGTTCTGTATGCCCAATGCCCATAAAATCAGGAAAGTAGCAATGACGATAAGTACCGAGCTGAGATTTGTTCCGAAGCCTAGTGCATTGAGCAACTGCTTCATACCGGCATCCTCCTTGGTCCGTACGGCAAAAATACCGATAATGGAAAGAACGATACCGATAGCGGCAATCAGCATAGGGGCAATAACAGCCTTGAACTGCATTTCTGTATTGCCTGTGCCAATGAAGGCTGCGGCACCCAAGGCAGCTGTGGCAAGGATAGAACCACAATAAGACTCGTACAAGTCGGCACCCATTCCGGCTACATCGCCTACATTGTCGCCCACGTTGTCGGCAATGGTGGCAGGATTTCGCGGGTCATCTTCCGGAATTCCGGCTTCAACCTTTCCCACAAGGTCGGCTCCCACGTCGGCAGCCTTTGTATAAATACCTCCTCCTACACGGGCAAACAAGGCTTGTGTAGAGGCTCCCATACCAAAGGTCAGCATGGTGGTTGTGATGATACAGAGTTTGGCGGTGGGGTTCATGGCATCATCGGGGATACACTTATCCAGCAACAGGTACCAGAATGAAATATCGAACAGTCCCAGACCTACCACAACCAGTCCCATAACGGCGCCGCTTCGGAATGCCACTTGCAGTCCTTTGTTTAGCGAGTTCCGTGCCGCGTTGGCTGTTCTGGCCGAAGCATAAGTTGCAGTTTTCATACCCAGGTAGCCGGACAGTCCAGAGAAGAAACCGCCGGTGAGGAAGGCAATCGGAACCCAGTGGTTCTGAAGGTCAAATCCGTAGGCCATGATGGAGAAGAGAATCACCAGTGTCAGAAATACCATACCTACAATCTTGTATTGCTGTTTCAAGTAAGACATGGCACCTTTACGCACGTGCGATGCAATTTTAATCATGAGGGGAGTGCCTTCGCTCTCCTGCATCATCTGACGATAAAAATACCAGGCTAATACTAGTGCCAGAACCGAAGCTGCCGGCACAATCCAAAAGAGTCCTGTTTCCATAATGATTATGATTTAAGTGATGTCCTAAATATACAAAAATAAATTAAAATCAGAGCGTAACCCTGTCAAAAAGCGTCATTACACCGTGATATTGCCCATTTTATCTGTGTTTTATCCAAAGGGTATCGGGAATTATATGTATCTTTGCAAGGATATAAACATTTAGGTATATTTATAATGATTACAACAAACAACGTAGCCGTTCAATTTGGTAAAAGAGTGTTGTATAACGATGTGAACATGAAGTTCACAAATGGTAATATTTATGGTGTCATTGGTGCAAACGGTGCCGGAAAGTCTACATTCCTGAAAGTAATTTCCGGAGAGCTGGACCCGACTAAAGGAAGTGTGACTTTGGGACCGGGCGAACGCCTTTCTGTTTTGAGCCAGGACCACTTTAAGTTTGACGAACATACAGTATTGGATACCGTACTGATGGGACATACTGTGCTGTGGGACATCATGAAGCAGCGCGAAGCGTTGTATGCCAAAGAAGATTTTACCGATGAAGACGGTATGAAGGCGTCGGAACTGGAAGAAAAGTTTGCCGAGCTGGAAGGATGGAATGCGGAAAGTGATGCGGCTATCTTGCTGAGCGGACTGGGCATCAAGGAAGACAAGCACTATACGCTGATGGGAGACTTGAGTGGTAAGGAAAAGGTGCGTGTCATGCTGGCACAGGCCTTGTTTGGTAATCCGGACAACTTGCTGCTGGACGAGCCTACCAATGACCTTGACATGGATACGGTGACTTGGCTGGAAGAGTATCTTTCTAATTTTGAACATACAGTGCTGGTTGTAAGTCACGACCGTCACTTCCTCGACTCTGTCTGTACGCATACGGTGGATATCGACTTCGGTAAAGTA
>CAJKDC010000049.1 GCA_905198575.1 uncultured Bacteroides sp.
GCTATAGCGGTACCGATTCATGCGCTATGATGGTACCGTTTCGCCGATACTATCAGCTTGGTAAGGTTTTTGAAAATCTTCTGGCATCATTCAATCCTGAAACCCAGACTACCGCACGTAAGCTTACAGGTTCGTTCTATACTCCACGTGAGATAGTGCAATACATGGTGGATGAAAGTCTTATAGCACACCTTAAACGTACTGTAGGTGAAGAACTTGAACCTCAATACCGTCAGTTAATGCAATATTCTGATGATGAAGTGGAACTTACATCCGAACAGCGTAAAAATATTATGCAGTCATTGTATAACTGCAAGATACTTGACCCTGCATGTGGCTCCGGTGCTTTCCCTATGGGAATACTGCAACAGATGGTACATATCCTTAACCGCATAGACCCAAGTATTGATATGTGGAAAACCATGATGAGGAATGTTGCCATAGAGAGAACTTCTGAAGCTTACATGACTGCATCTGATGAAGAACGTAATGAGATTATTAATGATATTGAACGTAGTTTTGATGAAAGTATAAATCGTCCGGATTATGCCCGAAAACTATATCTGATAGAGAACTGTATATACGGAGTTGATATTCAGCCTATAGCTATACAAATAAGCAAGTTACGTTTCTTTATATCGTTGGTCGTTGACCAAAATACTAATACAGACCCTACAGATAATTTCGGTATTCGTCCGCTGCCGAATCTTGAAGCAAAATTTGTATCAGCAGATACTCTTATAGGATTACAAAAAAAAGATGCTTCACAGTTTGATTGTGAAGAAATAAAAGCTAAAGAGAATGAATTGAAGATTGCCAAACATAAGATATTCGGAGCAAAAAGAGTTCGTACAAAACGTAAATATCGCCAGACAGTAAATGATTTGCGTCTTGAAATAGCCACTCTGTTAAAAGAATATGGGGCAGTAGATAATAACGAGGCAAAAAAATTAGCCTTATGGGATATGTTCGACCAAAATTCATCATCTCCTTTCTTTGATGCTGAATGGATGTTCGGGGTTAAAGATGGTTTTGATATTGTAATTGGCAATCCGCCGTATGGCGTTCCAATCAAAGGAGATTATCGTATAAATGTTGTAAATAGTTTAGGTAACGTTCCTGACTATGAGATATATTATTATTTCATTCAAGCTGCGAATAAATTTATAAAGGATTGGGGTATTCTTTCTTATATTATCCCTAATACATATTTATTTAATACGTATGCTAATAAATATAGAATGTCAATTTTAGAGAATTGGAATATATTAGAGATTCTAGATTGTACAAAATTCCCAATATTTGATAAGGCTGTTGTAAGAAATACAATTAATACGTGGCAAAAATTGCAGTCAAATAATTTAATAGGTTATAGGAATACATCTAACATTAAAAAATTCAATGATTTAATTGGTAAACCACGTATTTATATGCAGAAAGGGGATTTACTTTCACTGAACCAAAATTGGGGGTTGGCCTTTATGTTAACACAGGAAATTGTTCAATTGTTGTCTAAAATAGAATTTAATAAGAAGAGTTTGGTAGATTATTTCCCTGAAATAAGTCAAGGATTAATAGCTTATGATAAATATCAAGGGCAATCTGATGATATAATAAAAAATAGAGCTTATCACTTTTACCAATATCGTGAAGGACTTAAGGAATGGTTATGGGGAGAAGATGTTACGCGTTATTGTGTTAAGTGGAATCAAAAGGAATATATAGATTATTGTAGCGGTATTGCAAATCCTAGAAATCCAAAGTTCTTTAAAGATAAAAGGTTACTCGTAAGGGAAATTACGAATCCATCAATTTATGCGGCAATTACAGAAAAAGAACAATACAATGATCCTGCTATAATAATAGTGAAAGATAGTGATCGTTATTCTATTGATTGTTTATTAGGGATTATAAATAGTAAATTAGCTACATTTTATCATTTTAACCATTCACCGAAAGCTACTAAAGGAGCTTTCCCAAAAATATTGGTTTCTGATATAAAAGAGTTTCCTCTTCCATACATAGATGATAAGGACAGGCTTTTATTAGAAAAATTAGTATCAACTATTCATATGGCTAAAAGTATAAATCCTATGGCTGATATAAGTAATGAAGAAAAAGAAATTGATATATTAGTGTGTAAACTTTATTGTTTAACATTTGATGAAGTATTGATAATTGATCCTCAAACTACGATAACACGAGAAGAATACGAAAAATAAAATCTATAATATATATGTACACATCAAGTTTAAAAATACGAATAGAACGTAGGGAGTCCTTCATTATTGCAAGTGATGGACAGTTCCTTGGAAAATTATCATTAAATAAGTATGATCTGGAATCTATACTTAATCCGTATGGATCTTATGGTAGTATATATTCAGCATTGTCGATATACAATCCGTTTTCAACATATGGTAGTAAATACTCTTCATTGAGTCCTTTCAACCCTTATACTTTTACACCTCCAATAATATATTTGCGAGGAGTCAAAGTAGGGCTCTTATCTGTAAATCAATACTTAAATGGAAGTATTGATCCTAATAAAATTCAAGATTGGATGAAGTTTAATGGATTGTATTAATTATGGAAATAATTGAATATGTAAAATTAGCCGCTGCCTTTTTTGTCTCTATTGGAGGTTCAAGTGTTATTGTAATTGCTCTAGCAAAATGGTTTGGAGGTTTTTTATCAAGTCGTTTACTTGACTCTTATAATAATAGGCACAAAACAGATTTAGAAAATTTAAAGAATAGGTATGCAAAGGAATTAGAAGAAACAAAGACTGGTTTAGAGAAAGCTAAATTGCAGTTTGTAAGATATTCAGAGAAGCAATTTGAACTTTACAATAATTTATGGAAGGTTTTGCTTTACACAAAGCAACAGGCAGATATGCTATGGGAGAAAGCAGAACCAGCACAGATTCCAGCATTTAGCGAACAAATAAGACTCACAAGAAATGCAATCAATGACAACCTTTTATTAATAGAAGAAGAGCATTATGATAAATTGGTGATGTTAATTACACAATTTGAGCAATTTCAGTTTGGCAAGCAAAAACTACTTGATGTAAGAATTCAGTTTGGTGATGAACAAATACAATCAATTACTCAAGAAGAGATACGAACAGCCATAAATCATAATAAGAAAACAAAAGAGAATTATGACAAATTAATTATGGATATAGGTAGATCTTTTAGAAATCAGATAAAAGGATAATTATGACCCACTTAGCAAATATAGATAAAGATTACGCCTCTTGGATTGAGGAACTCAGCTAGAGGTACAAACATAGCCAGATAAAGGCGGCAACCCATGTGAACAGTGAGATGCTACAATTTTATTGGTCTTTGGGAAAGGATATTGTTATGCTTCATGCGGAAAGCCGTTGGGGTGATAAAATACTGAAATTATTAAGTTCCGATTTACAAATAAAATTACCTGGAATCAAGGGTTTGTCAGAAACAAGTATTGGGTATGCCAAAAGATTTTATCTACTTTATAATGAATGGTTTACAATTCACCCACAACTTGTGGGTGAATTACAAGATAATGCTATTTGGCGCATTCCTTGGGGACACCATAGATATATCATAGACAAATGTTTCAAAGCGCCTGATAAAGCAATGTTCTTCGTACAAAAGACCCTCGAAAATGGTTGGAGTAGGAATATTCTTCTGAATTTTATGAATACAGATCTTTACGAACGGCAGGGGAAAGCCATTACCAACTTCAAGGTGTCACTGCCTGTTCCGCAAAGTGACCTTGCACAGGAAATGACTAAAGACCCGTATAAGTTCGATTTCCTGACGATGACCGAAGGATATCGTGAGAAAGAATTGAAAGATGCGCTGGAAGTAAACATCCGCAATTTCCTTTTGGAACTTGGCACAGGCTTTGCTTATATGGGGCGGGAATACCGCATTGTAATAGGGCAGACAGAAAAGTTTATAGATATGCTGTTTTATAATCTGAATTTACGTTGCTATGTGGTCGTAGAAATAAAGACTGGTAAGTTTGAATCGGAGTATATTGGACAACTGGGTACATATGTTGCAGCTGTGAATCACCTGCTGAAAAAGGATATTGATAATCCTACGTTGGGACTTCTGATTTGTAAGTCTAAAGACAATGTTTTGGCTCAATATGCCTTGGAGTCATCAAATCAGCCTATAGGTATTTCTGAATATGAGTTGTCTAAACTTTATCCGACAGATTTTAAGGGTACGTTGCCAAGTATAGAAGAGATAGAAAATGAATTAAAATAGCCGGTATGAGTAGATTAAGTGATTTATACAAAGCTATGGAAACACTTCGTAAAGAGGGGCTTCCTGTAGATGAAAATCTAGAAAGAAAAGCTAACGAACTCGAAGAAGAAATAATAAAAAAAGAGATTCTTCCAGTGTTAAGAAAACTATAGAACCAGCCTTACAACCTGTACAGAGGGAACTTGTATTGGTTGTAGATTATGTGCCTGGAAAACCGTTAAGTGTGCATCTAAGTCGTAAACGTAATTTTACTGCGGAAATAGATGCTAAAGAAATTCTTCCTGACCCTGAGGTGGAGCATAAAGAGATAGGAAAGACTGGTCCTAAAGTTGTAAAACAGCCAGTTACAAGATTGAAGATTATATTTGCAGATGGAACAGTCATACAGGAAAGAAATGCAGCAGAAACTTTTGTAGCATTTGTCCGTAAAGTAGGAGTAGAGCGTGTACGTTCTTTGGGATTAAAACAATGTAAAATTCCTTTGGTGTCGAATACTATAGATAAGAAATATGGGGATAAACAGAAACCTTTGGGTAATGGGTGGTATCTTATGACGAATACCAGCACTCAATCTAAGCTCAAGGATATCGAGGCTATAGCAAAGACATTTGATATCAAGGTGAAGGTTGATATTATTTGAAAATCTAACAAAGCAGATATTATGGGAAACGTAGAGAAAAATTGTAGTTGGCATTTTGCACAACAATTGGGCGGTCGTGAAGACGGTCCTAATGATCCAATGCAAGAAAATTTTAAGAAAACACCATATGCTTCTTTAATAAGGGAATCTATACAGAATTCTCTTGATGTAGTTTTGGATAAGGACAATCCAGTGAGAATGGAATTCTCAATAGGTTGTTTTGATGCAAATAATTATCCTAATTTTTTTGATTTACGCAGGCATATTGAAGGATGTATTGCTCATTATAAGAATAATCAGGATGCGATACAGACCTATAAGCCTATGATTGAGTTCTTGGATGGATTAGGGAAATATGATAAACTTTATTATATTAAAGTTTCTGATTATAATACTTTGGGAATGGAGTATGTTAAAGGAAATACCGAACTACCTTTTTATGCTTTTGTTCGTGCTGCTGGGGTTTCATCAAAAACTGATGCGACGGCTGGTGGTTCTTTTGGGTATGGTAAAGCTGCATATTTTTATATCTCTCCTCTTCGTACAATCTTAGTTTCTACCAAAACAAGTTCTGGTAATGCATATTTTGAGGGAGTATCTTCGCTTTGTACACATAGGCTTGAAAATGATGATAAACTATATGTTTCTGTTGGGTATTATGATAATAATTCAGGTGAACCTGTATCAAATGAAGATGATATTCCTGCAAGATTCAGGCGTGAAGAATGTGGTACTGATATTTATATTATAGGCATAGACGCTTCAGATAGGGATTCTATTTATAATGAAATGACGGAAGCTGTACTTCGTAATTTTTGGTTGTCGATATATAAAAAGAAATTAGAGGTACAAATAGATAGAACTATTATAAACAGTGATAATATATCTTCCATAATGGAACAGTATTTTCCTGATGAACCTGATTCAAAACCTAAAAGCAGGAATTATAATCCAAGATTATATTTGGATGCTGTTGTAAATGCGGGATGTGATAATAATCATATAGTAATAGATGATTATTATCCAACGATTGGAAAAATAAGATTGTATGCCGTAAAAAACAAAAAAGCAACCGATAAAATCTTATATATGCGAAGACCGCTTATGCTGGTAAAGGCAGAACGTACGAAAAGTTCGAATGGCTTCTTAGGGGTTTGTGTTTGTGAAGACCAGAAAGGAAATGAAATTTTAAGAAAAACAGAAAATCCAGCTCATGATGAATGGGTTGCTTCAAACTGGAAAGAAAATCGTAAAACGGTGAATAAGGGACGTGAGGCGATTAAAGAAATAGAGGAATTCATAATTTCTGCTATGGAGAAGATGTTTTCAGGTAGAAGTAAGAATATTCAGAATATACAAGGCTTGGAGGAATTTCTGTATATACCGACAGCAGTAGAGGAAGATGAAGATGAGAATGAATCTCTTGTAGGTGATATTATAGGTAAAAGAGATGATGAAGGGAATGCTTTATCCACAAGTATATCAGATGTATTTATTTTAGATAAGAATGATAAAATTGCAATAGGTAAGGTTATGATAAGTAATCCTTTGCCAAATCCTCATACTAAAGATAAAAACGGTGATAAATTAAGTGGACATGGCTCACGAAAGAAAAAGTCCATAGGTGGAGGTGGGGTAACACCAGGAAGGATAGACTCCCGTTATAAAGATTCTGATGATGGTGTATCAGGAACGTTCTTGTGTGAAATACCTATCAAATATCGTTCTTTTGCTCAAATGGAATTTGGACAGATAGTACATAATATAGTAATACATTCCGATTATGAAACTTTAAGCGGTAGGATTGATTTGCTTATTGGAGGAGAACAGTCAGATGATACGGTTTCTATAAAGTCATGTTATCCACCTGCTACAATAAATCAGAATAGTATTTCCGGTATTCATATAAAAGTAGGTAAAAACATAATCAAAGTAAAATTTGCTGACAATATGAAACATGCAATAAAATTAGATGCTTATGAACTTAAATAATATATCTCTTCCATATCCCGTATTGGGAATAAGCGATGATATCCTTCCGCTTCTACCTGATGATTCTGTAGCAGTAAAAGTGGATAGTGATAATAATTCATATACTTTTTATGTTGATTTGAACTTTAATAACAATGATATTCAGGATTTTATAAATAGTGGCTTTGCAGAATTTTCATGTGAATATGATTGTGCCCGTACAATGTTGCGCAGATGTGTTAAGTCTTCATTTCCAAGATTTGAGATTAATGTAAATCGCAAAGAGATAAACGGACGTATTAATTTTAACTGCTTTGTTTCGGTTAAGAAAACAATTAATCATTATGTGAATAAAGGTTTTAATTCAGATTATGATGGTTTTTCTTTTTTTATGGAACCGGGAGATATCCTTGTAGCATTTCCTCAGTTTCATTATGATGTTGATATAAAATACGATAAACTACAGGCTGCAGGTTCGTTTATGCAAATACGAGAAAGTGATTTGCATGAAAATGTATTCTTTGATATATCAGGAAATAAAATCGAAATACTACTGCCTACACAATTGTATAATCTTTATTGTGATCCGCGTATAAAAGGAGCGGCTGAAATAATACATTCGTCATTGGTATTAAATGCTCTTACTTATGCTTTGAATGATTTAAAAGTAGAGCATACGGATGATAACAGGTTGTGGGCACGAACTATTTATTATCGTCTGGAGAATGAAGATGGATTATCTATAAGGGATCTTGAGGAAAAAGCATATATTCCTGTTTTAGCTCAGAAATTATTAAAAGATCCTTATCTTAGATTGTTTAATCATATAATTAACTCAAATTCGAACCCTCTTTCAGATGATGAATAATATGGAACTACAAAAAACATTTAAGGAAAATTATGTCAAGACTCTCAAAGATGAAATAAAATCAGGTAAGGCCTTATCGTTATATAGTGCGGAAGAATTTGAAATAGATTCTTTACATATAAAACGTCTTGCAGGTGTTTATGCTCCTGACAATTTAAAAGAGAAATTGATTGACTGCTATGATAATGACTTCAAGGCAGCAATTACGGTATTTGAGGCATATAAGAATATTTCACCGTTATTGGCTTCAACAGAGGCTTTTTGGGCATATATTACCCATACATCTATGTATAACTATACTCAACAACGCTGGCCAAAAGTTCTTGATGGTTCTGCATCCGAGAATTATATCATTGACCATTGGTTTATTGGTGGGCAGGGGTTAATGCGTAATGCAGCAGCTTCTTTATGGTGGTCGGTCTATAATACAGTTGATGAAACAAGAAAAGACAAATATGAACTGACATCGATTCTTTTTAGAAATTACACATTAAGAACCGTTACTTTCGGTATTTCAACTTTAATACGACATAGAGAAGCTATGATAGGAATTTTGGAATTCTTATTAAACAACCCTTCTATTACTCAGAATTATTTTGAGCCAAGAGGTACATTTATCTCTAAATATTTTAATCGACTTGGTGCAGTGAAACAGTTGGCTTATCTTGAACGTGATTATTTTACGCATAAATGTGAAAGTATTAAAGATAAAATATTAAGCGTTACTAATCGTGAACAGGTGATTAATGATGATTCTTTGTATATTGACTAAAGTCTAAATTTTCATACTAGAAACATTTAATATTAGAAAATAATGAAATGGACAGAACTTAAAAAGCTTGTAACTGAAGAATACGACAGACGTAATTTAGCATCGAATGTAAGATACCGTTCTTTAGACAGAATAGAAGAATTTATTAAAACAAGTTCTGAAGTTACTAATTCAGTAGAAATGCTTCTTCAGGTTGATAAGAAGGTCGTAAAAGAGGCATACAGGCAATTCAGGGAGAAAGAGAATGTCAGTGATGCTGATAGTAGTTGTATTAATGAGATTTATAATCAACTTAGAAAATGTCAAGCTGGAATGGATAAATGAATTAGTAAGTCTGCGCAATAAATGTTTAGCTTTATCTAATGTAAAACAACGGTTTATGATTACTTCAACTATGACATTGGAAGAAATTGCCAAAGAACTTTTGGCAGACTTCCGTGAGGTGCATGATAGATGGAACAGGTTTGAAAACAAATTTAAGCGTATGTGTTTGAACCAACCCAAATATCCGTGGGTTTGGGATACTGCTATAAAGACAAAAAGATATAATGAATGGAATGTTTTATTCAGTGCATGGTCGAAAAAGGAAACAAAAATGGTTGATCCGGCCTTTTTTATAGTGTTTGCCATACCAGTCAGTGAACGCTTAATAATGGTCCGTGAATTATGTTCAATGGCTGTTCACTGATTGGTTCTGCTATAGATTATTCCCTTAAATTGGCAAATGGTAATCTCCCGTCATGTGTTTCTTTGAACTCTGTTATTAGGCGGAATTCTTCATCCCGGGGTAGAGTATCGGCCGTTGTTTCCTTCCAGCAGAAATTTAGTTCGGCAGAATCTTTCAGTTGCCAGATGTATCTGCCTCCCCAATGACCTATTTTTTTACCATTACCGAAATAAAGATATTGTTTTATTCTTTTCTTTAGTTTGTTTTTTGAGTTTCCTCCACCGGCTTTGCCAATATAGAGTATTTCTGTATCGTCAACCCATTTGTCTTTGAGTGTGTCTAAATCGACATTTGGATTCCGTTCCTTGAAGTGTCCACCTGTCCCGTTTTCAAGAAAGACAGGTTTGCTAGTGTTGTTTCTTACTACGGCGTAAACTCCGTTGGCTTCAGGTATTACCTGAATGTTTGATAATAATTCTTTTACTGGAATGAATCCTTTGAAACCGAGATTCTCTAAATCTTTTTTCGTATTCATGGTTGTCTGTTATTATAAAAATGTTCTTCTATGTATTTTATTGCATACCTTGCATTATCTTTTTCTACCTTTGTGGCATATGGATTGTTTAAAGTGTTTATCAGCGTGATGCGCATGCTTTCTATCTCATGAGGAGTTTTTCCTTTAAACTCGCTTTCAAGCAGCTGATTTACTTCTTTCAACCTTTTTTCTCTTTTTATCGCTAAGTAGATAAGGTAGGGGATAAGTACCAATAGCAGCCATGGAAATATACTTCCTATTATTAGGATGATTATAATCATCAGTATTATTCCGAGTAATGATTGAATATTTTCCATATTATGAATTTCGTTTTAATGCTTCTGTGTATATATTTTTTATACGGAGTCGTAATGTTTCCGGTTTTATAACTTTAAGGGAATTGCTTCTGGATAGAAGTTCCATGACGAAGTCGTTTGTTACTTTCAGCTTGAGTCCGATTCTTATTGTATTTTCATCTTCATAAATGATCGTTTGTGAGCGATGAAGGGGCAATGTCTTGAGGAAGGCTCCATCCAGTGCACTGTATTCCAATTCTATGTCTTCTACTGGTACATCCGTCTGACTCCATATTCCATAGCAGTCTTTAAATAATTCATCAGCTTTGATTTCTTTTCTTTTAAATTTATTGTTTCTTTTAAGCACGAGGTTTTGAATTCTTTCTACTCCAAATGATTTCAGAATATCTCCGTCATAACCAATGACATACCATCTTTGATTTGATTCTTTCAGAAAATATGGTTTCAGACATTTATGAGTAACTTTGTTGTTATGTCTTACAAGTGTATAGTCGAATTCAATGTGAATAGCCTCTTTGGTGGCATAAATTAATTCTGGCAAGAATTTATTGCCTAAAGGTCTGTGATGCTCAGGAAGGATATATTTGTCGTTTCCTGTATCGGCATTGAAAGCGCAAAGCATATCGAAGTCATTAAGAAGTGTATCGTAATAACTGTAAGGATCGGTATATTCTTCGCTGATGTAATGTCCGACTCCTTTTTTATGTGCAATCTCTATGCCGAAAGTATCCTTTATCAATATGAAATCACGCTGGAGGGTTCTTTGTGAAATATCGTCGTATTCACCACGGATTCTCATTTCATGATTCACAAAGTCCAGGAGTTTATCGGATGTTACAAACCCGTTTCTTTTGAGTTTTCTCGTTATAAGCAATAGTCTTGTTATTACACTGAATTTTTTCATGTTTTCTGTTTGATTTTTTGCAAATATATGTCGTAATGGCGACAAAACGTGTCGTTTATACTGGTTTATTTATAAAACTGAAATATTTGGGTTCTCTCAACAAAGAATGACAGAACTGTTTGAGGTTACTGTATCTAATATTATTTATCATCTGCAACAGAAAGATGAAGTGGAGAAATCCATTTGTCCGACGCGACTAAAAAAATACTACCTTCGGACAAATGGTTCGGAGAAGTAGTGATGTATAACCTTGATGTCGTTATAGCGGTAGGTTATCGTGTTAATGGTTACGAGGTAACACCGTTTTGCATATGGCAATATTTATGAAAAGTACAAATTTTACTTGTGGGTTCGGATTAGAAATTTTATCTTCACAAAATAATACGTCAGCATCCAACCGACAAATGGGAATTGATGTCGATGTTGTCATAAAAAGCGATTGTGTTATGAGAAGATATGAAAATCTGCAAATACGGAGATGAGCAGGTGATTCGTAAGTCTTTAGATGTACTGGCCGACAAGACAACTGGTGTGGAGGCGTATCGTAACGCATTTGAGACGCTAGGAGTAGAACTGGGACACGTATTGGCTTTGAAAGTGGGTGATTTGCCTGCTGAGGAAATAATGTTGGTAAATCAACAAATGCGCATAAAAGCGTAACGGATAAGTACAGCGTGTAGCATCCGTTACGCTTAATTCGTCAGGAAATTCTGTTACAAATGAAATTTATACCCTAGGGTCAGTGACAGCGTATGATAGTTGGCTGTAATGACATCATTGCTGCTGCCTTCCTTGCCGAGAGACAAGTCATATTGCAGTTTAAACACCCAATTATTGCTTTCTATACCGATGTTGGAGGTTATGCCCCAGTCAAAATTATTGGCCTTTTCGTATAGAAACAAGTTTGAATTGCCAAACTGGTCGGTACCTGCCATATACCCGTCGTAATACTGATGCATTTCATCCGGATAAGAATTATTCATATAATAAGGGTCGCTGTCGAATTTATTCTTTAAGCAGACACCTACGTATGGTCCTACACCCCAGAAAAGCTTCTGTTTTTGTCAATCGACCATTTGAATTTGGCAAGTACAGGCATTTGCAGGAAATGTCTGGTTTGAGAAACGTGTTCGGTCCAGGTGCTGTACTCATTACTGTACGTTCCGCCATTATTGATGGTATACCCCCTGAATGTATAGAACAGCCCCGATTCTATGGCAAAATGCTTGTTCAGGTTGAAGTCTGCCGAAACTCCGATTTTGGCTGCCGGACGCCATCCCTGACCCCATCCGTGACGTTGTACAGCCGAGATGCCTGCTTCTGGAGAAAGTGTAATGTCTTGTGCATTCAATGCACATGCGCTCATTAAAAGAGCACTGATAACAGTAAGTTTTTTCATGATTAGAAAAATAATGTTGTTGATATTTTAGATTGAAATGAATGATGGGTGCAAATGTATTTTATTATTTTGAAGAAAAAATATTCTATGCCAAAAGCTAACATTAATTGCCCTTTGTTGCACTTCATTACACATGTGTAAAAATAATTTATATTTACAAAGATTTTATTTATTTGATATGAATCTGCACGTTTGAGTTAAATGCTTGGAAAATGTTGCGGTATGACTCTCGCTGTTGCCTTTTTCCGCCTGCAATTGCAGATTATAAATGATATGTTCTGATTGGGTTCGTTGCTTTCCCGTATTTTATGCTATATTTGTGTTTGAAGAAGGATTGTAATTGATATGAAGAAAGAAGTAACCATAAAAGATATTGCTCAGAAACTGGGAATACACCATGCCACCGTGTCGCGTGCATTGCAGGGAAGCGAAAAAATAAGTGAGAAAACGAGAAATCTTATTTTGCAGGAAGCGAAAAATATGGGTTATACTCCCAATATACTGGCACAGAATTTCCGGAACAGGAAGACAAAAATACTTTCGTTCATTATTCCTGACCTGAAACATCATTTTTTCTCCAGACTCATTGCTATGATTACGGAAATGGCTAGAGAGAAGGGATTCATGGTTATGATTTTTCAATCGAACGATGACCCAGGGGTGGAGAAGGACATTATTAATTCTCTGATAAGCTTACGGGTAGCGGGGGTGGCAGCTTCGGTAGGTTTGCGGACTTCCTCAACCGAACATTTCGAGAGGCTGAACGACGAGAATATTCCTTTGGTCTATTTTGATCGTGTTCCTAAGGAAACCATAAATTCTACGATTGTTCTGGACAACGGGAAAGCGATGAATCAGGTTGTCGAGATGCTTGTGAGAAAAGGTAAATCCAGAATAGCCTATATATCTTATGACGGCTATACCAGAATTTTCGAGGACCGGCTGGCCTGTTACTATCAATCAATCCGTGAAGCGGGACTTGCTTATTCCAGATGTGTCGCGGCGGAACAGATATTTATCGCAGACGGATATAAGGCGGCTTCATTATTGCTGAATACTCCTGAAAAGCCGGATGCAATTATCTGCATTAACGACGAAATAGCTATTGGAGTGATTAAATATCTGAAGGAGCATGGTGTGGGTATTCCGGAAGAGGTGGCGGTAGTAGGGTTCGATGACAATCCGATGGGACTGGTGTGCGAACCGGAACTGACTACTTTCTCGCCGGCTATTCATCTTTTGTCAGAATCGTTGCTGAATCTGCTTTTACGTGAAATCCAATCCGGAGAGAATATAAAAGAGGATATAAAACTTCCGATGGACTGGCTGGAAAGGGGGAGTGCGTGATTCCTTTCTTCCGGTAAGCGCAAAAATAAAATCCCCCGTAACATGGCAGAATTGCCTGTACGAGGGATTTTCTATAGTTTTATGAGATTACAGACTCCATTTTCCATCCAGCTCGATTACGGTAGCCGGTTCGTTGAAAGTAACGGAGCTGACATCGACAGTACATACTTTACGGTTGGTATCCTGCGTCACTTTTACTGCTTTTTTATTGCGGAGTGTATGTGCTTTTACTCTTTTGTTTTCAAAAGTACACGGAAGTTCTATTGTTCCGTTTGCGGGTTTACCATACATGATAAGGTATAACTTGTCATTACCTTTACGCGTGATTCGTCCCCACTGGAATTCCTTGTCGAATGGATTGGCACGTGTGCCATAAATTGCTTCGCCGTTGGTTTTCATCCATTTACCGATTTCTTTAAACAGCCGTACGCTTTCTTCGGGGATGGAACCGTCGCTCTTCGGACCGATATTCAGCAGGAAATTTCCTCCACGGCTGACAACATCCACTAACTCATGAATCAGGTCTTCAGCTGTTTTCCACTGCTGGTTGTCGGCAGAATATCCCCAGGTACCGTTCAGAGTCTGGCAGGCTTCCCAGTCTCCATCAATTCCATTGGCCGGGATATGGTGCTCGGCTGTAGAATAATCACCTTTCCAGGTTGGAGTTACCTTTATGCCACCCTCGCTCAGATGGTTGTCCGAATGGTAGAGGCGGTTATTCTGGATGGCTTTAGGATATTTGTCAAACAGAGCCTTCATCAGTCGGGTTGCTCCCCATGCATGGTCTCCCTGGAATTTAGGCTGACTGAAATCCCACCATACCAAGTCTACTTTATACTGGTCTAGCAGTTCGTTGAAAATAGTATATAAATATTCTTTATATTTTTCGTGATTGCCGAACTTCCGTTTTCCTTGTTTTTCTGCTTCATAGTTTCCTGCCGGATAGGAGATGCCTGATCCGCTAGGATCGTAGTCCGGATGGTTCCAGTCTAATAAGGACACATAATAGCCGGCTTTCATGTTGTATTTCTTGCATGCTTCGGAATATTCTTTCGCGATGTCAATTCCTTTTAGATTGACTACATTAAAGTCATATTCGGGAGTATTGAACATATTGAATCCTTCGTGGTGTCTGCTGGTCAGTACCGTATATGTACATCCAGCCTCTTTAGCCAGTTTTACCCATTTTTCGGCCATGCCACTTTGCGGGTTAAAACTGGGAAGGGCTTCTTTTTTATAAGTATCAAAATCAGCTCCAGACTGCATCTGAATCCATTCTACACAACCCTCATATTTTTTGCCCTGGAATTCTCCGGCAAGTCCTGAGTACAGTCCGTAATGAATAAACATACCGAATTTACCGTCTCTCCACCATTTCATTCTGGCATCACGTTCGGCCTTGCTTTCGTATGGAGCACCCTCATTGCCTCTGCGTTCATCGTAAACCAGCTCCTGGAGGTATATGGCTTTCATAAAGCTGTTGATGGTTGTAGAAATGTTTTTAGCCTGCAATGTTCCCGACATGGACAGACGTTTTACGGCATCTTTCATTTCCAACTGTTCTTTTAATGCTGCTTCGTAGCTGTCTTTCAACTCGTTAGGGCAAGTAGGGTAAGTCAGTTGCAGTATAGTCTGTAACGAAGAATCATTTTGGCATTGTTGCTGCAGGGCCGCTAATTTTTTGTGGACCGAATCCCAGTCATCTGCCGAGCGCATCCCGTTTAGAGTCTGGGTTGCAGTGGCATAAATATTGCATAATTCTTTGAAATTGCTGGTGTTGATATCTGTTCCCCAGCAAAGACTTGAAAGTGAGAGCATAATGCCCGATAAGATTGTTTTTCTCATTGTGTAGTTCAATTAGTGATTAAAAGTTATAAAGATGCTTTTTTGAATTAACAACTTAGTATGTGCACACGTGTGCACTGCAAATGTATGCATAATTTTTATATCTGCAAAATATTACAGCAGATAAAAGAGAATTAGCAAAATTATGCTATCTTTGAGAGCTGACTTAACTGATACGATTATGATAGAAAACGAAAGAGAAAGCCGTCATGAACACATATTGAATGTGGCACGGCAGATGATGACAGCCGCCCGTACGGCTCCCAAAGGGAAAGGGGTGGATATTATTGAGATTGCCATGGTGACCGACAGCAATATCCGTATCCTGTCAGAAACAATGAAGCAGATGTATGAAGACAATGGTCTGAAATTCTTTTTGCGGGATGCAGATAATATTCTCGATGCGGAATGCATCATCTTGATTGGTACGCGCGAGCTGCCGCAGGGACTGAACTGCGGGCATTGCGGTTTCCCGACGTGTGCCGACAGACTGGAAGGAGTACCTTGTGCCATCAACAGTGTAGACGTGGGAATTGCCATCGGCTCGGCTTGTGCTACGGCTGCCGACAACCGGGTGGATACACGTGTGATGTTTTCTGCCGGACTGGCTGCCCAGCAGTTGGACTGGCTGGACGGCTGCACCCAGGTATATGCCATACCGGTGAGTGCATCCTCCAAAAATCCATTTTTCGACCGTAAGCCGAAGACTACAACATAAATTTCCGTACAACGTGTGCTACGCCGTCTTCTTCATTCGACAGGGTGATGAAGTCGGCGTTTTCGCGTACTACAGGCTGTGCGTTGGCCATGGCCACTCCCAGTCCGGCGTATTTAATCATAGACAGGTCGTTGAATCCGTCGCCTACGGCTATCATTTCTTCGCGGGTCATGCCGATTTCGCTGAGCAGTACGGACAGTGACTGGGCTTTGTCGATGCCTTTAGGAACCAGCTCCAGAAAATAAGGTTCGGAGCGGAATACTCCCATGCGGTCTTTCAGTACTTCGTACATCTCTTTTTCGAGAACGGCCAGACGTTCCGGCTCGCCTACGATAAGGCATTTGGCGATGGGGTGCTTTACAGCTTCGAGGAAGTTGTCTACTTTCTTTATTTTCATGACGTTGAGCAGTGCTTCCTTCAGAACATACTCATCGTCGGGATATTCTGTAAGTACATATTCGCCGTCGTAGGTAACGATGGCGAAGTGATTCTTGCAGGCACATTCGTACAAATAAGGCAGCACTTCAGGATCGTACATCAGTTCGCCGGTTTTCCAGTCGATGATTTCACCGCCGTTATAGGCCAGGATATAGCCTTCGTATTTCTGCAGTTCCAGCTGGTTGGCGAGCGGAGCAATTCCGTAAGTAGGGCGTCCGGATGCCAGTACGATTTTGATGCCCTGTTCTTGGGCTTCAATCAGCGTCTGTCGTGTATTCTCTGTAATTTCTTTTTTCGCGTTGGTCAGTGTACCGTCCAGGTCGAGTACTAACAGTTTATATTTCATAAATGGAAAATGTATTTTAAATTAAGTATAACGTAACGGTGCAAAGATACGAAAATTCTGCGTAAATGCAATCTGTTCAATAGGTTGGAGAGTAGGAAAGAGTGGCTGGAAAAGACGCATTATCAATTATCTGAAAAAGAAACGGCTGTATATCTAAAACCTTTCCTATTTTTGCAAATGTGTAGAAAACGATAATCAGATGGAAAACGAAAAAGTATATCAGATGCCCTTTGCAAAAGTCTATCCGCTGCTGGTAAACAAGGCTGTGCGGAAGGGACGCACGCAGGCAGAAGTCGATGCGGTCATTGAATGGCTGACCGGCTACGATGCAGCTCAGTTACAGGAGTTTTTGAATCAGCCGCTTACTTACGGCGATTTTTTCAGAAATGCGCCGTGTCTGAATCCGGACCGTACAAAGATTAAAGGCTCGGTCTGTGGCGTGAAAGTGGAGGTAATGGAGGAACCGCTGATGCGTGAAATCCGTTATTTGGACAAGTTGGTGGATGAATTGGCCAAAGGCAAGCCTATGGAAAAGATTTTGAGGAAATAAAGCAGTCGTAACGGATTGGTTTATAGCAGGAATCCCTCTGTCGCGCTCTTTTAACAGAGTTGCGGCAGGGGGATTCTCGCTGTATTTCTTAACCGGTTTTACATCAGCGGCTGAGTGTCTTTCAGGATACTGCTGGCTGTCAGATATTCGGGTTTGGCTGCGTAAATATAAAGCACGCTTCCACCCTTGATGGCATCGATGATAGGGCGGGTCAGTTTCTTCGGAACAGCCGGACAACCGAAACTTCTGCCCAGCCGGCCTCCGTTGCGAATGACCGAAGGGTCACAGTAGGCTGCCCCGTGCATCACGATGGCCCGCTCGCGGGCGCGGTCGTTAATACCTTTCTCCAGACCTTCGAGCACCAGCGAATAGCCGTTGCGTCCCTGGTAGGTGTTTTCTGTCAGGTAAAAGCCCAGTGAGCTTTTATAAGAGCCGTATTCGTTGGAGAAAGAAGTGGCATAGTTGTTGCCGCTGTTTTTACCGTGCGACACGATGGATGAGAAAAGCATCTGCTTGTTCTTGAGGTCGAACACGTAAAGCCGTTCTTCTGTAGACGGTTTGGAAAAATCGATGAGTGTAAGGACATCGCGCTTGCGTTCCTTTATCTTGTAGTAGCCGGTGACAGCTTGGCGGAAGGCGGTAAAGTTGACTACACCTTCGAGGTTCATTTCACGAAAAAGAGATACGGCCGGGTCCTGTACAGACACCGCTGCGGTTTTTGCACCGATTTCGTCTTTTGCAGGTACGTCTTTAGGGCCGGCCAGAAAGAGCTGGCAGGGGAAAAATAACAATAAGCTGGTCAGGATATATTTTTGCATGCCGATTTTTTTGAAAATACGAATGCAAAGGTAGGAAAAAATCGGCAAAACGCTTTAAAATGAATGCTTAAAATTCTTGATAATTAACGATTTAACATTTCAGATATCCATTCTTCCGGATGACTGGCCAGATGCTGTATGTCGTTTATCAGGCAGCAGGTGTGATAACCGTCGGCTACGGCATGGCTCACAAAAACGGAGAAGGGCAGCAGCATGTCTGCTCCCTGACGGAAATACTTGCCAAAGGTAATGAGTGGAAACAGCAACGTACTTTCTGCATACGTATCGCGTGCAAATCCGGTAAAGCTGAGCCAGGGAAGACATGAAACGGGACAGAAATTGGCGGGCTGATCCGGCCGAGCTTTGATGCAGCCGGTTACGTCCTTATAACGGTTGATGTCATCGCATACGGTCTGATAAAACCGGGGAAAATCAGTGTGATATTCACTCCAGATGTCGGTAAAGGTGCGTGTCTGCGGGTGAAAAAGCGTATAGCTGGGCACAACTTCTTCCCAGTATCCCAGCTCACCCTGTGCATTGAAGCTCATGCGGAACTCCTTGTTCTGGTTTACGGCACGGAGTATCACGTAGAGCATGGTAGGGAAAAACTTCAGATGCAGGCGCTCTTTCCATTCCATCAACCGGGTGATGTCGATGTTTACATTGATGTTGTACTTGGTCTTTATCCGATTGTAATAATAGTCAAAATAAATGTCGCGCTCCCAACGGGTGCGGTCGATGACATGAAATTCTGATGTACTCATGGCATAGGGGTGATTATTCGATTACAAAAATCAGGGTCTGATGCAACGGGGCCCACTGGAAGATAAACTTGGCATGTGAGGTTGCATTGCGGACACACATGTGCGAGCGGGGAGTGGTCCCCAGTGACCAGCTGTATTCAATCATGGACGTACGGGGAACGTTTACAGGTACTCCGTGTATGTAGGCACCGTTAGTGAAACGACTGGCATAGGGAGCGTAACCGCCGGTAGCCGACGAACCGTCCTTCAGGAAAACCATGCGTTCTTTCTTCTCCTGCAGCAGATACATGCCCAGTGGGGTTTCTTGTGCATACGGAGGACGGTGCATGCCTGTAGTTGCCGGATTCATGCTGCGGATAACCCATGTCAGCTTTTCGATGCGCTCCAGTGTGGTGATATTCTGGTCCTTACGGTCGATGACTACCACGTGATTAAATTGGGTGGTATCGGGCAATTCGCGAAGATAGCGCTGCGGAATGAGCCATTCGGTTTCGCCGGTGACAGGGCGTATGCGGGTAAAGCTGCCAGTAAGGCCTACCAGATGTGCCACGGTGCCGTCGCGTCCGTACAGCTCAGGCTGTAGGGTATCCGACTCCAGATAAAGCGGGACCGACTGGTAACGCTCTACCCCCAGCGTGTCGGCGATGCGCTTGTAGGCATTCCGGATGTATCTTTTCACAAGTGGAGCTTCCTGGTTGCGGTTCTTGTAGTTCTGCAGGACTACCCATCGGGCCGGTTTCAGCTGGATATTTTCTACGAAGGCCAGACACTGGCGGATAGTCTCCCAGTTAAAGCTGCGGACCGTATCCTTATATGGATAGGTATCTTTCAGGGTATACTTGTCGTACAGAAGTTCTTTCGACAGCTGAATTTCCTCGGGACGAAGCTTTTGGGGAGTGACAATTTTTTCTTCTACGCGCAAGGAGTCATCGGTGACGATTGTAGTCCCCAGATGAATCGTTTCCTTAGGTTGCGGAAGCAGGTTGCATCCGAAAGTGAGTCCGACGCATAGCACCAGGCATGGAAATATATGAATAACTCGGTTCATAGTGTTGAATTTGTGTGTTTCGTAAATATAAGCTATTTATTTAACCCTTGCAACAGTATGACTTGGATAAAAATAATTATATTTGTTAGGAACGAAAAAAAGAGGAAAGGAGATGACTATGGATTTGATGCTGGACTTTTTACTGCGCCTGTTTGTGGCAGGAGCTATGGGAGCTATAATCGGTCTGGAACGGGAATACAGAGCAAAGGAAGCCGGATACCGTACGCATTTTCTGGTGGCAGAAGGCAGTGCGCTGATGATGCTGGTTTCGCAGTACGGTTTTATGGCGGTGCTGGACGGAGCCGAGAATCTGCATCTGGACCCGAGCCGGATTGCGGCACAGGTTATCAGCGGCATTGGTTTTATCGGTGCGGGTACTATCATCTTGCAGAAGCAAATGGTGCGCGGACTGACTACGGCTGCAGGAATTTGGGTTACGGCCGGTATAGGTCTGGCCATCGGTGCGGGCATGTATATGCTGGGCATTTCAGCTACACTGCTGACGCTGGTAGGTCTGGAAGCTTTAAGTTTTTTCTTTAAGAGTCTGGGATTGAGGAGCTTTTCCGTGGAATTTGTGACGCAAAATAAAGAGGTGCCTTCGCTGGTGATGAAACGTCTGAGCAGTGACGGTTTCCGGCTGACATCGTACGAAATGGATGAGCAGCAGCATGGCGGGACCACTACGTACAGTGTATCGCTGGTGGTGAAGACCAGTCGGAACAATGAAGAAGAGAGTCTGATAACCCTGCTTCATGATTATCCGGAGCTTACAGTGGTGCGTATAAATTAAAATTCCACATATTGTTCAAATATGTGGAATCTACAAAAGCAGTCAAAATCACGCTGCTTTCACACAGTTATGTAATGAAGATAGTTTTGCGTTTTAATGTTATTACTATGCAAATGTAATGAATCTTCCAATATTCTGAAATAAGGGTAAGTATTATTTAACTATTTTATCTTTATGTTATAGAAGTTGTTCTATAGATATTTTTAACTATCTATTTGGCTATGACGGATAATTCGCTATATTTGCGTTAGCTCATATATAGGGTTCATCCGACATTTCGAGTGATACGGCAATCATGTAGGGCATATAATCTTAGT
>CAJKDC010000050.1 GCA_905198575.1 uncultured Bacteroides sp.
ATTTTATTTACTGCCAGAGCCGTTTAGGCTGGGCTAATTTTTAACGAACTATTGATTTATTTTGTTAGGTATTTTATACTTTAGTGTTGCTTTTGGAACTTTTAAATCTAATAGGAATTTACAGATATGAAAAATGTGTTTTTAGGTTTATGTCTGAGTTTGGTAATACTGTGTTGCAGTTGCCATCGTAATCCTCAGCTTCAGGCGGCTTATGATTTGATAGAGCGGGTAACTCCCGGTTATAGTAATCAGTTTAAACTGGAATTGATACCTCCTGCAGCAGATAGCTCGGATGTATATGAAATATCTTCAGATGGTAATAAAATTATATTGCGTGGCAATAATCCAGTTTCATTAGCTACAGCGTATAATCAGTATTTAAAGTATACATGTAATGCTCATGTTTCCTGGTTAGGTGATAATTTGAATCTTCCAGAAAAATTGCCTCTTCCCAAGGAAGATATTCGTAATACGATTAATGGTAAATATCGTGTTTATATGAACTATTGCACGGTGAGTTACTCAGCTGCATGGTGGGATTGGGAGCGTTGGCAACGTGAAATAGACTATATGGCTATGAACTCTATTAATATGCCGCTTTCTGTGGTAGGTTTGGAGGCCGTGTGGTATAACACTTTGCTGAAACATCATTTTACAGATGAAGAGGCTAGGAGCTTTTTGGCAGGTCCGGGACATTTTGCATGGCAATGGATGCAGAATCTGCAAAGCTATGGTGGTCCTTTACCTAAGTCTTGGATAGATAAGCATATTGTTTTAGGCAGACAAATTATCAATCGAGAGATAGAATTAGGAATGCAACCTATTCAACAAGGTTTCTCTGGATATGTTCCAAGAGAATTGAAGGAGAAATATCCTGATGCAAAAATTCAACAACAGCCATCATGGTGCGGATTTGAAGGGGCGGCACAATTAGATCCTACAGACTCTTTGTTTCTTATTTTAGGACGTGATTTTTTAGAGGAAGAAAAGAAATTGTTTGGAGCATATGGCGTTTATGCTGCGGACCCATTTCATGAAAGTGCTCCTCCTGTAGATACTCCGGAGTATTTGTCGGCAGTGGGACAGACTATTAATAAACTTTTGCAGGGTTTTGATCCAGGTTCAATATGGGCAATGCAGGCATGGAGTTTGCGTGAACCTATCGTTAAGGCAGTTTCAAAAGAACACTTGCTGATATTAGATTTAAATGGAGATCGTAGTCAGCAAGCTAATACATGCTGGGGATATCCGGTTGTTGCCGGAAACTTGCATAACTTTGGAGGGCGTATCAATATGCATGGTGATTTACGATTACTTGCTAGTAATCAGTATGAGCAGGCAGTGAAAAAATCACCTAATGTTTGTGGTAGTGGCTTGTTTATGGAGTCTATCGAACAAAATCCGGTTTATTATGAATTGGCCTTTGAAATGCCTTTACATAAAGGTGGAGTCGATTTGAGTCAATGGCTTCGTCGCTATGTGGAGCGTCGTTATGGTTTTCCTTCAGAACATTCTCATGCCGCTTGGATGTGTTTGCTTGAAGGACCTTACTGTCCAGGTACAAATGGAACAGAACTCAGTTCTATCATTGCTGCCCGACCAGCTGTAGATGTGAAAAAATCAGGTCCTAATGCAGGTTTAGGAATTCCTTATCCTCCTTCATTGGTGATAAAGGCTCAGGAGTTGCTTTTGAAAGATGTTGATAGTTTGCAAGCATCAGACGCATATCGTTTTGATATAGTAGATGTACAAAGACAATTGATGACCAACTTAGGACAGGTTATCAATAAAAAAGCAGCGGAAGCTTTTAAGAAAAGAGATAAGGCGGCTTTTGAGTTGCATAGTGCACGTTTTTGGGAGTTACTGAAAGATGTAGATCTGTTATTACGAACCCGCAGTGAATTTAATTTTAATAAATGGATAACCCAGGCTCGTTCCTGGGGAGATACAGAAGAAGAAAAGAATTTGTTGGAGCGGGATGCTTCGTCTTTAGTGACTATTTGGGGGGCAGATGGTGATTCTCATATTTTTGATTATTCATGGAGAGAATGGACTGGACTAATCGGAAATTATTATTTGAAGCGATGGGAGATGTTTTATTCCATGTTGTCGGATTGTCTGAATGAAGGTCGTACTTATAAAGAAGAAGGTTTACCTCAAATTTATGGTCGGGAGGCATTTCGGGCTAATGAATTTTATAATAAGTTGGCTGATTGGGAGTTGAATTTTGTTGCTACGCCCGGTAAGGCAAGAAATCCGATTACGAAAGGTGATGAAATAGAAATAGTTACTTTGTTGTATGATAAATACACAAAACTAGCAAATGAATATTACGGGGATGAAGTAAAGATTGATAAGGTTCATTTGAAGGATTTTATTGAAAATTTTGGAGAGAAATAACATTATAGATTTAAATATTTAAATATTTATGAGAATAGTAAAAACATTATTGTTAGGAGTACTTTTATCTTTAAGTGTCTTTTCGCAAGAGTTGTCTATCACTCCTGATAAAACGGTTTGGTATACAGAGCCTGCTAAAGATTGGAATACGCAAGCATTGCATATTGGTAATGGTTATATGGGTGCTTCATTTTATGGTGGTATAACGGAAGAGTGGCTGGATATAGCTGAGGAAACTTTTTGGACTGGAAGGCCGGGCGAAACAATCCGACTAGGAAATGGAGACTTGCCTGGAGGTAAGAATATCATATCAGAAATTCGCAATCATATATTAAAAGGTAATTATGCGGAGGCTGATAAGATGACTGCTCGCTATTTGACCTGTGACATGAAAGGATATGGCTATTTCTCGAATGTCGGACGTTTATCGTTCAAATTTAAAAATCAGACTGATTCTGTAACTCATTACCGAAGAGGATTGGAATTGGAGGATGGTTTCGGATTTGTTGAATATACATGTGGTGATATACAATTTCGTCGTTCCTATTTCTGCAATTATCCTAATAAGGTAATGGTAATCCGGTTTACGGCAAATCGGCCTGAGCAACTGACTCTTGATATAGAACATGTTTTCACTCATAAAGTATTGAAAGAGGAATTTACAAGCCCAAAAGAGTGGATAGTGCAAGGTGAAATTGCAGATAATAATATGAAGTATACCGTCCGGATGTGGATAGATACAGAAGGAGGTAAGGTAGATTTTAAAGACCATAAGTTGTCTGTAAATAAGGCGAATGAGGTAAAGTTGTATTATACGATTGATACAGAATATCTTTGTGGCACTCCTGACTATAAGGGGGTAAACCCGGATAAAACGACGGCTGATATTATGACGACTGTTCGTAAAATTGGGTACTCGGAATTGTGGAAAAATCATCTGGCAGATTATCAGCGTTTATTTAATAGGGTAGAATTTGATTTGACTGGTGATAAAGAGTTGGAGCAGTTGCCTACCGACCAACGCATAATGCAATTGAAAAAAGGGATAACAGATGACAGTAAGCTTAAAGCTCTTTGGTTTAATTTTGGACGTTATATGATCATTTCTGCATCCCGTGCTAATACATTGCCTTCTAATTTACAAGGTGTATGGAATGCTGCTGAAAGAGCTGCCTGGAATGGTAACTATCAGAGCAATATTAATTTGCAGGAAATGTATTGGTCTTGTGGAGCGACTAGACTGGAAGAGTGCGAAATGGCGTATATCAACTGGATAAAAGGCCTGGTACCTTCAGGAAGAAAAACAGCAAAAGCTTATTATGGTACTCAAGGTTGGGTTAGCAATGCAACGGGTGATATTTGGGGATATACATGTCCCGGCAGTGATATTTTATGGGGGCTTTATCCATGTGGTGCAGCTTGGCATTGCCGTCATTTGTGGGAACACTATGAGTATACGCAGGATAAAGCATATTTGAAGGAAGTCTATCCTATAATGAAAGAAGCTGCCGAGTTCTGGTTGGAAAACCTGGTAGAAAAAGACGGCTATTTGATGGTTATTCCTTCTATTTCAGCAGAACATGGCATACAAGTTGATAATGGAACATTTGTTTCGTATACAACGGTTAATGGTGAATCGGGAAATAAAATATATACAGTTCCGGCTTTTCAGGATATTACGATGGTGAAAAATTTATTCTCGGATGTATGTAAAGCAATGAAAGTATTAGGTACAGATGAGCAAATGTACCAACAAATACAGCGTACTATGGACCAGATGCAGCCTTTTAAAATAGGAAAGTACGGTCAGTTGCAGGAATGGATAGAAGATGTAGATAACCCTCGTGATCATCATAGACATATAGCACATTTGTATGGCATGTATCCGGGTAATTTGATTTCAGTACAGAAAACTCCGGATTTGGCAGAAGCTGTACGGAATTCTTTATTACTGAGGGGGTATGGAACTTTTGGGGACCGATGGCCGCATGCGGGTGGTAATTGGTCTACGATATGGCGAACCGCATTATGGAGCAGACTGGGAGACGGAAACCGTGCCATTGATGCCTTTAATACAATGATAAGGAATAGTGGTTATGAAAATATGGGTTCGAACCAATCTGGTTATTTTATGGTGGATGCAATTATGGCTACTTCTGGAGTTTTTGCCGAAATGTTGGTACAGACAATAGACAATAATATATATTTGCTTCCTGCGTTGCCAGCAGAATGGCCGGAAGGTCAGATTAAGGGTATCCAATTGCGTGGCGGATATTTGATTGATATGAAGTGGACGCATGGAGTTCCAGATTCTGTTACGGTATATGTTCCGAAAGGGAAAAAGAATCCGTTTGTTTTTTGGAAGCAGAAAGAATTTTCGAATGTACATTTTAAAACAGTTTCATTGAAATAATATCTTAATTATGAAAGCGTTATTGTTAAGTCTGATTGTAGCTTTGTTGGGTATACAGGGGTTGTATGCAAAACAGCGTAAAGTTGTATATGTAGTTTTAGATGGTATTCCGGCTGATTATGTTGAACGGGTACGTCCGAAAACTATTTTTGAAATTGCGGCATCCGGAGGATATTCGCGTGCATATACAGGTGGTGAAGTGGGAGGATATTCACAAACCCCTACTATTTCAGCTATTGGTTATATGAATATATTGACGGGTACATGGATGAACAAACATAATGTGGATGGTAATTCAAACCTGAAGCCTAATTATAATTATTGGTCTTTATTCAGAATAGCGAAAGAACAGGATAAAGATTATAAAACGGCTTTGTTTTCAAGTTGGACCGATAACCGTACCGTTCTGATTGGCGAGGGTAAACCGGAAACTGATAACTTGAAAATTGATTATGTATATGATGGTTATGAAATGGATTCAGAGCATTTCAAGAAAAAAGCAGACGAATTACATATTTTTGATATTGACTCGGTTGTCTGTAAGGAAGCTGCTGTATGCATCCGTAAAGAAGCGCCTGATTTGAGCTGGGTTTATTTATGGTATACGGATTCTGGTTTTCATATTTATGGTGATGGTACTTTCATGGATCGATATGTACGGAAAACAGATGAATTGATAGAACAGATATGGACTGCTGTGAAATATAGAGAGAAACACTTTGACGAAGAGTGGATGGTTATTGTTACAACAGATCATGGGCGTGGTGAAAGCGGACATCATCATGGAGGACAGTCTACGCGTGAACGCGGTGTCTGGATTTCTACCAATATTAAGTCGTTAAATGCTCAGTTTAGTCGTCCTACGTTATCATTAGTAGATATTCTTCCTTCTGTATGCAGATTTATGGACTTTAAAATGCCTCAGGATGTTGCTTTTGAAAAAGATGGTATTTCTTTTTATGGCCCGACGGACATTTATGAGTTGACAACTCATCCTTATGATAATCAAGTTACACTTCGTTGGAAATGTGATAGTTGTACCGATGATGCTCAGATTTATATGGCATGCAGCAATAATTATAAAGAAGGAGGAAAGGATGAGTGGATAGAGATTGGACATGTTGATGCAGGAGTAAACGAATATGTCGTAGATTTAGCTAAATATCCTTCTTCTAAATTTTATAAATTTGTAGTGAAAACTCCAAGTACAATACTTACCAGATGGTTGCATAAATAATATTTGAAAATAAAAGGAAATATGAAAAAGTTGAATTTCTTAGCGTCTGCCTTGTTGCTTGTTGGTTTAACTGCACAAGCACAAGAACCATTGCGTTTGATGACGTATAATATAAAGAATGGATTGGGTATGGATAACGTTTGTAGTTATCAGAGAATTGCAGATGCGATTAAAAAGGCTGATCCCGATGTTGTAGCTTTACAAGAAGTTGATAGTGTCACAAATCGCAGTAATCATAAATATGTATTGGGTGAGATAGCTAAGCTTACTGATATGTCTGCTTATTTTGCTCCGGCTATTGATTTTGATGGGGGAAAATATGGTATAGGTTTGCTTGCAAAAGAGACTCCGATTCGTGTGGAAAGAATGGCTTTACCTGGACGGGAAGAGGCTCGGACCATGATTCTTGTCGAATTTGATACTTACATTTATTGTTGTACACATCTGTCACTAACAGAGGAAGATCGTATGGCTTCGCTACCATTGCTTCGAAAATTTGCTAAAGGTACCAATAAACCTTTCTTTTTGGCTGGAGATTTTAATGCAAATCCAGAATCTGATTTTATAAAGACTTTGAAAAAAGATTTTATGGTTTTATCAGATATGAGCCAGTATACTTTTCCGTCACCGGCTCCAGATGAAACAATTGATTATATCGTAGCTCGGAATCTGGATAATTATGAGGTGAATGTAAAGAAAACCTGTGTATTGGAAGAACCTGTAGCGTCAGACCACCGTCCGATTCTGGTAGAAGTGACCATAAAGAAAAAATAATAATAGATTATTATGTGTGGGGAGTATTATCTGCTATCTGCTCCCCACATAATTTTATCGCGAAGTGTGTTGAAAAACGTGTGTCCGCATCGTTTCACTATTTTTACGGTATAGTCGGCTTTCCGGATGGTCAGTCGCGTTCCTTCTTTACAAGTTTCACTTCTTCCGTCAATAGCTACCAAAAAGTTGTGGCTTCGGCTTTCTACGTCAAGCGTAATTTCCCAATCATCTCGGATAACGATGGGACGGGCATTGAGGCTATGTGGAGCTACAGCAGTAATCGCAATTGTTCCGCTTTGGGGAACTAGAATCGGCCCACCTACACTAAGTGAATATCCAGTTGAACCTGTAGGAGTAGATATTATCAGTCCGTCGGCTTGGTAACGGTTTAGCGGATTCCCGTTGATATAGGCTTGTATGGAAATCATTGAAGAGCTGTCTCTTTTCAATACGGCAATTTCATTGAGCCCATAAGGATATCCTTTCAATGGCTGTTTGTTGCTTTCTACTTGTAAAACTCTTCTGGCTTCAGCCTGATATTGTCCATGATAAATCTCATCGAATGCTTCTTCCATTTCTTCAGGAGTAATATCTGCCAGAAATCCGAGTCTCCCCGTATTGATTCCCAGTATGGGAATTTCTTTTTTTCCGACAATGCTTGCAGCTTTCAGAAAAGTTCCATCTCCACCAATACTGATTGCCATATCGGCATTAAAGTTATTTCCTTGAAAAACTTGCATATCCGAAAGATTTATGAATTTATTAAGTTTAAGAAATTCATAAAATTCATTGTTGATACAAATCTCTGCATTGCGTTTGCGAAGTATCTCAAGTAAGCGTGCCACATGAGCAGACTTGTGTGCCTGATATGTATTTCCGAAAAGGGCGAATCTGAATCTCTGCATCGTGTTTGTTCGTTTTGATGGAGTAAATGATTTTTCTTTCTTTTTTATTATCTTTGCGTAGCAAATGTATGCCTATTTGACAAAACCTGCTAACTTTGCACATTGAATATGCAAATATAGACAAAATATAAGCAATATGACTAAATTAAGCGTTAATATAAACAAGGTGGCTACATTGAGAAATGCCAGAGGGGGCAATACTCCCAATGTAGAGAAGGTTGCACAAGATTGTGAAGCTTTTGGAGCAGAAGGTATTACAGTACATCCACGTCCGGATGAACGTCATATTCGTTATTCGGATGTATATGCGCTTCGTCCATTGTTGAAAACGGAATTTAATATCGAGGGTTATCCCTGTGCCAGTTTCATCGATTTAGTATTGAAAGTAAAACCGCATCAGGTTACTTTGGTTCCAGATAAACCAGATCAGATAACATCAAATGCAGGATGGAATACGAAGGAAAATCTGTCCTTTTTAAGCGAACTGATGGATGAATTTGGACGGGCTGGTATTCGTACTTCAATTTTTGTGGGTGCTGATGTTGAAATGATTGAATATGCAGCAAAAGCCGGTGCAGATCGTGTTGAGTTGTATACAGAACCTTATGCTTCCCAGTATATGAAAAATCGTGAAGCTGCTATTGCACCGTTTGTTGAGGCTGCTACTGCTACTCGCAAGTTGGGTATGGGATTGAATGCCGGACATGACTTGAGTTTGGAAAACTTGAAGTTCTTTCACGATAATATTCCTTGGTTGGATGAGGTATCAATTGGCCATGCTCTGGTTAGTGATGCTTTATATTTGGGACTTAAAAAAACAATTGAAGAATATAAAAACTGCCTTCTTTAAAAAATTATGATGACTATGACTTTTTTGGCTGCACAAGTAATTGCAGATACATTGGCCGGTGGAAATCCGGTGTTGACTCCAATAGCATCCGGTGAACCGGAAATGAATCTTTGGGATATGGCCTGCAAAGGCGGATGGATTATGATTGTATTGGCTCTGATGTCAGTCATTACATTTTATATTTTCTTTGAACGGGCTGCATTTATACGTAAAGCAGGAAAAGAAGACCCATTGTTCATGGAGCGAATTCGAGATTATATTAAAACCGGAGAAATTAAAGCGGCTATCAATTACTGTCGTATCGCTAATACACCTTCTGCTCGTATGATTGAAAAAGGTATTACGCGTATGGGACGCCCGGCTGCAGATATTCAGACGGCTATCGAGAATACGGGTAATATCGAGGTCGCAAAGTTGGAAAATGGCTTGTCAATCATTGCGACGGTATCAAGTGGTGCTCCTATGTTGGGATTCTTGGGTACAGTTACAGGTATGGTCCGTGCTTTCTGGAATATGGCGAATGCTGGAAATAATATTGATATTACATTATTGTCAAGCGGTATTTATGAGGCGATGATTACCACTGTAGGGGGACTTGTAGTTGGTATTGTTGCAATGTTTGCTTATAATCATTTGGTATATCGAGTTGATAAGGTCGTGAGTCAGATGGAAGCACGTACATTGGCTTTCATGGATTTATTGAACGAACCTGCGCAAAAATAAAATTGGCTTATGGCACTGAAAAGAAGACAAAAAATATCACCGAGCTTCAGCATGTCATCAATGACAGACTTGATATTCTTGCTGCTGATATTTTTTATGATTACTTCTACCATGGTTTCTCCGAATGCCATTAAGGTCCTGTTGCCGCAGGGCTCTGAGCAGACTTCGGCTAAGCCGTTGGCAAGAGTTATTATAGATAAGGATTTGAACTATTATTCTGCTTTTGGTAATGAAGATGAAATGCCGATAGCAATAGAGGATTTGCCTGCTTTCTTGATGGATTGTGCTTCGAAAGAGCCGGAGATGTATGTTGCACTTTATGCAGATGAGTCTATTCCTTACAGAGAGATAGTTCGTGTATTGAATATTGCAAACGAAAATCATTTCAAAATGGTGTTGGCAACGCGACGTCCTGACACTAAATAATAGTTTAGCATGAAGAAAAATAAGATAGCAGGAATCGTTGGTACGGTAGTGTTACACGCACTGTTCTTGTTGCTGTTGTTTTGGATTACGTTATCCGTTCCACAGAAACAGGAAGAGGGTGGTGTGCCTGTTATGCTTGGAAATACGGAAATGGCACAAGGGGATGCAGATCCTTATACAATGACGGAAGTGGATGTTTTGCCGGAACCGGAAGTTGCACAACCGGAACCTGTGGTGACTCCAGAACCGGAAGTAAAACAGCCTATGATTACGCAAACGGAAGAAAAAACGATTGCTGTAAAGAAAGAACAGCCTAAAAAGGAACAACCCAAGAAGAAGGAGCCTGTAAAGAAACAGGAACCTGTAAAAAAGCCTGTTGTAAAAGAGCCGGAAAAACCTAAAGAAAAAACAGAAGCTGAAAAACGGGCTGAGGCAGAACGGGCTGCTGCTCAGGCTGCTGCAAATAAAATTGCAGGAGCTTTTGGAAAGGGCTCTCAGATGGGAAGTAAAGGTACGGCTGCGGCAGGTACTGGCATTCAGGGTAGTCCGACAGGAAATGCTGCAACTGGTGCTACGTCTGGAATCGGAGGATATGGAACCTTTGATTTGAATGGCCGTTCTTTGGGACCTGCAGGGTTACCTAAACCTGTATACAATGTACAGGAAGAGGGTCGAGTAGTAGTTACTATTGTAGTTGATCCTTCTGGTCGTGTAATAAGTACAAGCATTAATAAACGTACCAATACTGTAAATGCGGCATTGCGCCGTGCGGCCGAAGAGGCTGCTCGCCGGGCACGTTTTAATACGGTAGATGGTGTAAATAACCAGTCTGGTACAATTACGTATTACTTTAAACTGAGATAAAAAATCTGTTTTTAATAACTTCTAATAAATAACAGCTTATGAAAACAATTTGTATTTTTTTGGCGAATGGATTCGAAGAAGTTGAAGCTTTGGCTCCATTAGATGTCCTCAGACGTGGTGGTCTCGAGGTAAAGACTGTTTCTGTAACAGGTGAAAAAATGGTTACCAGTTCTCATGGTGTAACTTTGGCTGCTGATATATTGTTTGAAGAGCTGAATAAAGAAGAAATTGCTATGGTTGTGCTGCCGGGAGGTTTGCCTGGAGCAACCAATTTGGATGCACATGAAGGATTGGGACGTCTGATTATGGATTTTGCTGAAGCTGGTAAACCGCTGGCTGCTATTTGTGCCGGTCCTATGGTCTATGGAAACAGAGGATTACTTGCAGGCAAAAATGCAACTTGTTATCCTGGTTTCGATAAATATCTGGAGGGAGCAAATTATACAGCTAATCTGGTAGAAAAAGACGGAAACTTTATTACTGGAAAAGGTCCGGGCGCAGCATGGGCTTTTGCTTTTGCTATTCTTGAGACATTCGTGGGTGCAGAGAAAGCTTTGGAATTGAAAAAAGGTATGATTCTGGCCTGATGAAAAAGTTTATAATCATTGTTGCAGGTGGAAAGGGATTACGTATGGGAGGAGATATCCCCAAACAGTTTATTCCGGTAAAAGGAAAACCTGTATTAATGCGTACAATTGAAACTTTCTATGCCTATGACAGTGCAATGAATATTATATTGGTTCTTCCGGTAAGCCAGCAGGCTTACTGGAAAGAACTATGTAATACTTACCATTTCTCACTTCCATATCGGATTGCAGATGGAGGCGAAACTCGCTTTCATTCGGTGAAAAATGGGTTGGCATTGGTCGATGCTGACGGAGTTGTAGGAGTACACGATGGGGTACGGCCTTTTGTATCACAAGATGTTATTGCTGCTTGTTATGAGGCTGCTATGCAGGGTAAAGCTGTTGTTCCAGTTACGGATGTGGTAGAAACCGTACGTAAAATTGATGCAGAAAGCAGTGTTACAGTACCTAGAAATGCTTATAAATTGGTACAGACACCGCAGGTATTTCCGATAACAATGTTGAAAGAGGCATACAGACAGCCTTATACAGATAGTTTTACAGATGATGCTTCGGTTGTTGAAGCGATGGGTATTGAAGTTTCCTTGATACCGGGAAACAGAGAAAATATTAAGTTGACAACCCCTTTTGACTTGAAAATAGCGGAGGCTTTGTTATAGGAATGTTTGATATTACGACAAGGGATATAAAATATTTGCAGGGAGTAGGTCCGCAAAGGGCGGCTTTGCTGAACAAGGAACTGAATATTTTTTCCTTGCGTGATTTGTTATATTATTTCCCTTATAAATATGTAGACAGGAGTCGCTTGTATTACGTCCACGAAATAGACGGAAATATGCCTTATATTCAGTTGAAAGGACGTATTATGAGTTTTGAAACTTTTGGTGAGGGGCGCCAGCGGAGGCTGGTAGGACATTTTTCAGACGGAACAGGCTTTATTGATTTAATCTGGTTTCAGGGGCTGAAGTTTATTGCAAGTAAGTATAAGGTCAATGAAGAATACCTGGTGTTTGGAAAACCTACCGTTTTTAATGGTAGGGTAAATATCGCCCATCCTGATATTGATCCGGCGGGAGAAATTACTCTTTCTACTATGGGACTGCGGCCGTATTACAATACGACCGAGAAAATGAAACGCAGTGGTATGAATTCGCATGCCCTCGAAAAAATCCAGAATAATTTGTTTGCACTCTTGCAGCAGCCTTTGCCCGAGACGTTGAGTCCCTCTATTGTCGAGCAACATCATTTGATGTCGCTTGATGAGGCTTTGCGTACAATCCATTTCCCTAAAAATCCGGAAAGTTTGCGTAAGGCGCAATATCGTTTGAAATTTGAAGAATTGTTTTATGTGCAGCTCAATATCTTGCGCTATACGAAGGACCGTCAGCGGCGTTTTAAGGGGATTGTTTTTGAGCATGTAGGACAAATTTTTCATTCGTTTTACGAGCATAATCTTCCTTTCCAGCTTACAGGAGCCCAGAAGCGGGTGATTAAGGAAATCCGTAAGGATATGGGCTCTGGTAGACAAATGAACCGTTTGCTGCAGGGAGATGTAGGTAGTGGTAAGACACTGGTTGCATTAATGACCATGCTGATTGCGCTTGATAATGGTTTTCAGGCTTGCCTGATGGCACCTACGGAAATTCTGGCAGGGCAACATTATGAAACGATCGAGCGTTTCTTGTATGGTATGGATGTTAAGGTTGCTTTGCTTACAGGCTCCGTAAAAGGGAAAAAAAGAGAAGCTATATTGAAAGGCTTATTGACTGGTGATGTGCAGATTTTAATCGGTACACATGCAGTTATCGAAGATTCTGTTGCGTTCTCTTCTTTGGGAATGGTGGTAATCGATGAGCAACACCGTTTTGGAGTTGCTCAGCGTGCTAAACTGTGGACTAAGAATTCATTGCCCCCTCATGTGTTGGTTATGACGGCTACTCCGATTCCTCGGACACTGGCAATGACCTTATACGGAGATTTGGATGTTTCTGTAATTGATGAGCTACCTCCAGGCAGAAAACCTATACAGACTGTACATCAGTTTGATAATCACCGTATGGAAATGTATGCTTTTATCCGCAGGCAAATTCAGGAAGGGCGTCAGATATATATTGTATACCCATTGATTCAGGAAAGTGAAAAAATGGATATTAAAAACCTGGAAGAGGGCTATTTGCATGTGTGCGAGGCTTTTCCTGAATATAAGGTCAGTAAGGTACACGGTAAGATGAAGCCTGCCGAAAAGGATGAGGAAATGCAACGTTTCGTATCAGGAGAAGCACAAATAATGGTTGCTACGACTGTGATTGAGGTAGGTGTAAATGTGCCGAATGCTTCAGTAATGGTTATAGAAAATGCCGAACGTTTCGGACTTTCTCAATTGCATCAGCTCAGAGGCCGTGTTGGCCGTGGAGCCGATCAGTCGTATTGTATCTTGGTAACAGGGTATAAGCTGTCTGAAGATACGCGTAAGCGTATTGAAATAATGGTGCAGACAAACGATGGATTCGAGATTGCCGAAGCCGATCTTAAGCTTAGAGGTCCAGGTGACTTGGAAGGAACACAGCAGAGTGGTGTTGCTTTTGACCTGAAAATTGCTGATATTGCTAAGGATGGACAGTTGCTGCAATATGTTCGTGAGGTAGCCGAGAAAATTATTGATGCTGATCCGCAGCAGATGTTGCCGGAAAACGAAATTTTATGGAAACAATTGCGTGAGCTGAATAAAAAATCAGTCGACTGGTCTGTCATTTCCTGAAAATAGATTCGTTTTACTTTTGTAAAATCGTTTTCAAAATTAGAAGCTGAAATGGGAAAATACCTGAAAAATAGTTAATTGGCTATTTCTTATATCAAGAAAAATTTGTATATTTGGGCGGTTTTTGAAAAACCAACTATGAAATATAGATGTTCAAGTATTAACATAGTCTTCATATACAAATAAGATTCAGACGTATTTGTATCTGAAGGCTAATATTTCTGTTTAAATTAAAAAAAGAGTATTTAGCTAATGATTTTGAAATGTGTAAAGGTAGTGGCTTTGGCAGCAATGACATTAGTGAGTGTTCAGGCTTCCGGACAGGATTTGCTGGCTCGCCAGGCCCCTATTGACAGAAAGTTGAAAGCCGTAGACTCTGTGGCGTTAATCCGCCAGATTAAGGCGGAACAGGCAGCATATCCTGCCTACAGTTTGTATCCAAACTGGGATAATAAAAGAGTTCATGCTTATGGCAATGCAGTAACCGTTCCGGATACTTTCCGGATTGATTTGACTGGATATTGTATGCCAACTACGCATACCAAGATTACATCACGTTGTGGTCCCCGCTGGCGTAGAATGCACAATGGCTTAGACATTAAGGTATATATAGGTGATACCATCCGTGCAGCTTTCGACGGAAAGGTTCGTATGGTGAAATATGAGCGCCGTGGTTACGGTAAGTATGTGGTAATTCGCCATGAAAACGGATTGGAAACCATTTACGGTCACTTATCTAAGCAGATTGTAAAAGAGGATCAGTATGTAAGAGCAGGTGAGCCTATTGGTTTAGGTGGTAATACCGGTCGTTCTACAGGTTCACATTTGCATTTTGAAACCCGTTTTTTGGGAGAAGTAATTAATCCTGAGTTCTTGTTTAATTTTGAAAAACAGGATATCGTAGCAGATAATTACTTGTTTATCAAGGGAGCTAACCGTTATGCATATCAGCGCAATGGAAACCGTCCTGCTTTAACTGCTAAAGCAACAACGACTTCCGGAGATGGTTCTATCAAGTATCATAAAGTTCGTAAAGGAGATACACTGGGAAGAATTTCTCGCTTGACGCATGTTTCTATAGATAAACTTTGTAAATTGAATCGAATTACAAGAACTACAATCTTGCGTCCGGGACAAATTTTAAGATGTTCATAAAGTTTTGTTAGTAAATAAATATAAAAGAGGTGGGGAAGAAATACTTTTCCACCTCTTTTGCGTATATAGTATCCGAAAAAAAAGTAAATTTGCATCATAATGATGACAAAAGGAAAATTTGAGCCCAATTTATAAACAGCATATATTTGAATACGAAGAATTTACATACAATTATCCGGTGGTGGACACTTGGCTGTCAGTATTTGCTGGCAGTGGTTTTCATTTTTTCTGGTTTTGTAAAGGCAAATGATCCGCTGGGAACAGTTTATAAAATTCAGGATTATCTGGAGGCTATGAATTTGTTGCAGCAATTCCCTTCTATTTTCCCTTTGTTAGGGGCTGTAGGAATGGCCTTGCTGGAATTTTCTCTAGGTGTTTATCTTTTATTTGGTATTCATAAACGGTGGGTTTCCAAACTGATGCTGCTGGTGATGCTGTTCATGACGCCTCTTACATTATGGCTGGCATGGGCAAATCCAATATCTGATTGCGGTTGTTTTGGAGATGTGCTGGTGCTGTCCAACTGGGAAACTTTTTTTAAGAATCTGATTTTATTGCTGGCTGCATTTTCTATTTATAAATGGTATCCTAGGATTCATAGTCTGGTGACAGATAAGGTAGACTGGTTGATAGCGATGTATAGTTCGCTATTTATCTTTGGCTTTTCACTCTATTGTTACAGACGTCTGCCGGTATTTGACTTCCGGCCTTATTACATTGGAGCCAATATTCGTGAGGGAATGGAAATACCTGAAGGTAAAAAGCCTACTGTTTACGAAACAAAGTTTATTTATGAAAAAGATGGAAAGCAGCAGCTTTTTACTGAGGATAATCTGCCGGTAGACACGCTTTGGCGTTTTGTGGATGCTGTAACAGAAGTTAAGGAAAAAGGTTACGAACCTCCTATTCTTGATTTTTCAATCGTATTACAAGAAGATGGGACAAGTCTTACCGACTCTATTCTGGATACAGATAATTATGTATTTCTCTTGATTGCCCATCGCTTGGAGGAGGCTGATGACAGTACAATAGATTTGATTAATGAGATATACGATTATAGTCTGGAGTACGGTTATACGTTTTATTGCCTGACTTCTTCCTCGGATGAAGTAATTGCAGAATGGCAGGAACGTACAGGAGCTGAGTATAACTTTGCTTTGATGGACGATATTGTTTTAAAAACAGTTGTACGCTCTAATCCTGGTATGGTTTTATTGAAAAAAGGTACGATTCTTAATAAATGGAGTCTAAACAACCTCCCCGACGAGTATCAGTTGTCGGCTCCTTTACATAAACTGCCTTTGGGCTATGTAAATCAAAAGACCGTTGTACACAAAATAACAGAAGTGATACTGTGTTTTATAATTCCGCTTCTGGTGGTTTCCGTTTTGGACTTTTTGTGGCTGCGATGGAAAAAAAGAAAGAAAAGAACAGATAATTAATTTATAATTAACCCTTTAATTAATTAATAACAATGAGAAAGAATATTGTAGCAGGTAACTGGAAAATGAACAAAAACCTGCAGGAAGGTATTGCCTTGGCAAAAGAGTTGAACGAAGCATTGACTGCAGACAAACCAAACTGCGATGTTATCATCTGTACTCCGTTTATTCACTTGGCTTCTGTAACACCAATCGTTGATAGTGCTATCATCGGTGTAGGTGCTGAAAACTGCGCTGACAAAGTTTCTGGTGCTTATACAGGCGAAGTTTCTGCAGAAATGGTTGCTTCTACAGGTGCACAGTATGTAATCCTGGGTCACTCAGAACGTCGTGCATACTATCACGAAACAGTAGAAATCCTGGAAGAAAAAGTTAAATTGGCTTTGGCTAATAATTTGAAGCCGATCTTCTGCATCGGTGAAGTATTGGAAGAACGCGAAGCTAACAAACAGAATGAAGTTGTAGAAGCTCAGTTGGCTTCTGTATTCTCTTTGTCTGCTGAAGATTTCGGTAAAGTTATCTTGGCTTACGAACCGGTTTGGGCTATTGGTACAGGTAAAACTGCTACTCCAGAACAGGCTCAGGAAATCCACGCTCACATCCGTTCTTTGGTTGCTGCAAAATATGGTAACGAAGTTGCAGAAAACACTTCTATCCTTTACGGTGGTAGCTGCAAACCTTCTAACGCAAAAGAATTGTTCGCAAATCCTGATGTAGACGGTGGTTTGATTGGTGGTGCTGCTTTGAAAGTTGCTGACTTCAAAGGTATCATCGATGCTTTTAAATAATTCTACCATAGATTTTTAAATTGGTTTTTATTTGTCATTCTGAGATGCATGTAGACTAAATCAGTATATCATGCACTCAGGGTGACAAACTTATTCTTAAATTACTAGTCATGAAGTACGTTTTTGCATCTCTTTTTTGTTTGTTGGCCTTTCCTCTGTTTGCTCAAAAAACGATTGTGGAAAGCTTGCAGAGCAATACGGGTAAGGGAGTTGTAACTATCCACGCAGATAGCCGAATTACGAATCTGATAGGGCTTCGCTACGACCGCTCCACTGCAACCGAGGCGCAACGTGTGCTTAAGGCCAGAGGATACAGAGTACAGGTTTATGCCGGAAATAACTCCCGTGCAGCGCGCGACCAGGCTTCTGCTGTGGCCGAGAAAGTAAAAAAAGCTTTTCCCGAAATACCTGTATATACTTTCTTCCAGCCTCCTCGCTGGCTATGCCGTGTAGGCGATTATAAAAGTATTGAAGAGGCCGATGTGGCTATGCGTAAGCTCAGAGCTACAGGTGATTTTAAAGAGGTTGCAATAGTGCGTGAACAGATTAATATTCCGATTGAACAATGATTGAAATATCACAGATGGAATGGCCTGAGGATAAGCTGGAGGGCTTGAAAGGACATTATAAAGAGATTATCTCGCTGTTGGGCGAAGATGTAGACAGAGAGGGATTGTTGAAAACTCCTGAACGTGTGGCTAAGGCCATGCTTACTTTGACGCGTGGTTATAGAATGGATCCGAAGGCAGTGCTGAATGCGGCAAAGTTTAAGGAAGAATACAGTCAGATGGTTATTGTCAAGGATATTGATTTCTTTTCATTGTGTGAGCATCATATGCTTCCTTTTTATGGAAAAGCACATGTGGCCTATATTCCGAATGGCTATATAACCGGTTTGAGTAAGATTGCCCGGGTTGTTGATATTTTCTCTCACAGACTTCAGGTGCAGGAAAGAATGACTCTGCAGATTAAGGAATGCATCCAGGAAACTTTGAATCCGTTGGGCGTTATGGTCGTTGTAGAAGCTAAGCACATGTGTATGCAGATGCGTGGAGTGGAAAAGCAGAATTCCATTACTACTACTTCCGATTTTACCGGTGCTTTCAATCAGGCCAAGACCCGCGAGGAGTTTATGAACTTGATCCGTCGCGTATAAATCCTTTCTCCTTTTTTAGGAAAAAGGATTTACGATACGGTCACCGGCATTGCGTGCCATCAGCATCTGTGTTTGATGCAATGTCTTATAACGTTCCATAATTTCCTTGACTTTTTCCGGGTTACCGGCTATTTCCGGTTGGGCCAGTGCCAGCAGGGTGTGCTTCATTTCCTCTTCCACAATTGAAAGTTTGAAATCTATCAGTAAGCGAGGTATCAGTTCGTACAAGCGTTCTTCATCGCTGATGATTTTCTGACTTTTCGAATGATACTTACTCAATTGATATCGTTCGCTTACCATATCCGCTGCCAGTTTATTGATTTCCGGGTCCGGATGTGTCAGGAAAAAGCGTTCCGAAGTAAATTGGCTGTCATTTTCATGCGCTATGGCTTCATTGAGAATTTTGCGGTGCAGCGGACTGTGAAACTGCAAGTCATCCTCTTTTAAACTGGCTGCTATAAATTCTATTACCTTATAAGGAACTTGCTCTTGTTCTTCATTTTCTACATAGCACATCACTTTTTCTCCATATCGGATAATCATCTTTATCAGACTTTTTTCCCGTTGGAAAAAGACTTTATTTTCATTTCCTTCTACAGGAATGAACGATTGATAGGAGTCAGGAATCACAGGAGCAGGAGCTTCTTGTATGGGTATGTTTTCCTGTTCAGGTATTTGTGTAGCAGGTTGACTTTCCGGTGCATTGTTTGTTGCAATAGCTTGTTGTCTTTCCTCTCTTAGCTTTTTACGTTCCTGTTCTTTTTCACGGTTTTCAATATTTTGTTTTACCATCTGGCTTGTAGCCTCGGTAAGCACTTTTTCGCTCATATCAAGCAGGCGACTGCATTCACGAATATATACAGAGCGTACAATTTCTTCAGGAATAACAGCAATACTTTTTACGATACTCGAAATGAGTGAAGCTCGTTTGATAGGGTCTTTTCCTGCTTCCTCCAGCAACAGGTTAGTTTTGAAGCGGATAAAGTCTACCTCATGGTTGTTGATAAATGCCTGAAAGTCCGTAGCATTGTGTTTTCGTGCAAAGCTGTCCGGATCATCTCCGTCAGGGAGCAGACATATTTTTACGTTCATGCCTTCTTCGAGTAACATATCGATACCGCGCAGACTGGCTTTGATTCCGGCCATATCCCCGTCATAAAGAACGGTAATGTTGTTGGTAAAACGGTGGATAAGGCGTATTTGTTCCGGAGTAAGTGCGGTGCCCGAAGAAGCTACAACATTTTCAACCCCGCTTTGATACATGGATATTACATCGGTATATCCTTCGACAAGGAAACATCGGTCTTGTCTTACGATAGCTTGTTTGGCAAAATAAATGCCATAAAGCTCTTTACTCTTGTGATAGATTTCTGATTCGGGGGAGTTTACGTACTTCATCTGTACGTTTTTAGTTTGTGCGCTCAATACACGTCCTCCAAAAGCTACAACTTTACCCGATAGACTGTGTATGGGAAAAATTACACGTCCCCAAAAACGGTCACGCAGGCTACCGTCTTCCTTGCGGTAGCATAGTCCTGTTTTTTCTAGAAACTCTGCCTTATATCCCTTTTGCAAAGCTGCTTGAGCAAAGGCATCGCGCTGGTCAGTACAATATCCCAGCTGGAATTTCTTAATGATATCATCGCGAAATCCCCGTTGTCTGAAATAGGTCATCCCGATACTTTGTCCGTCAGGATTCTTTTCCAGGATTTCCTGAAAATATTCCATAGCAAACTGGTTGACAACAAAAAGACTTTCCCTGAGGTTTTGCACTTGCTTTTCCTCTTGGGTCATTTCTTTTTCTTTAATCTCGATGTTGTACTTTTTGGCAAGCCATTTCAGAGCTTCGTAATACGATAGCTGTTCGTGCTCCATGATGAAATGAACCACATTTCCCCCTTTTCCGCAACTGAAGCATTTACATACCCCTTTACTGGGTGAAACACTGAATGAAGGTGTTTTTTCGTTGTGAAACGGGCATAACCCGATATAGTTCACTCCGCGTCGGCGGAGTGTAACAAACTCAGATACTACATCTACAATCTGTGCAGTATCTAATATTCGGTCTATGGTGGCTTGGTCTATCATATCAAACAGCAAAAATAATAAAAATATGTAGAACCGCAAAAGCTTTGCCTTGTCAACCCATGAATTGTGTAAATCGTATGTAAGGCGTTGAGAAGTATCAGTTTCTGCTTGTCTTTTCACAATTGAGAGCAACGTTTGTGACACTTATGATAAAGTTTTGTTATGTTTGTGGTGTGACTTTGTCTTTGCAATGATGCAGACAGCATGTACCGTTTAGTTATGAACGATGGTGGGGGAGAGATAGCAATAAAAAAGGAGGCTGATTTCAGCCTCCTTCAAATAAGTTATAACGTAAATCCGAAATTATTTAATGTTCGGGTTAAGTTTGTTCCATTCAGCTACTGGAGGAAGAACGCCCATAGCGATTACTTCGTCACGCA
>CAJKDC010000051.1 GCA_905198575.1 uncultured Bacteroides sp.
TTTATTTCCTTAGCCGTCCGCGCCGGTTCGGTAAAAGTCTTCTTGTTTCCACACTCAAGAACTATTTTCTGGGTCGGAAGGAATTGTTTAAAGGCTTGAAGATAGACAGCCTGGAGAAGGAATGGAAAGTGTATCCCGTATTTCATGTAGACTTTAACGGTTCAAACTTTACGAAGCAGGGAATACTGGAAAATCGCATTGCCAGTTATGTTTCTGATTGGGAAAAACAATATTCGCTGGAAGCAGGAGATATTGAAACTGATTTGGGAAACCGCTTTATGAAGGTACTTAAAGCAGCACACGAGCAGAGCGGAAGGCGTGCCGTAGTACTGATTGATGAATACGACAAGCCGATATTGGATGTACTGGATGTGGACAAACATCTGGAGGAAGATCATCGCAATATTCTGAAAGCTTTTTACTCGGTGTTTAAGGGAGCTGACGAGCATCTTCAGTTTGTATTTCTTACCGGAGTTACGAAATTTTCGCAGGTGAGCGTGTTCAGCGGTTTTAACCAGCCTAAGGATATCAGTATGCACAACAAGTATGAGGCACTTTGCGGTATCACGCAAGAGGAACTTGATGCGACTTTTCGTGAGCCGGTAGAAAGTATGGCTGAAGCTTATCATTGCTCTTACGATGAGATGTGCGACCGTCTCAAGGCGCAGTATGACGGTTACCATTTCAGCGATCGGCTGACAGATGTCTATAATCCATTCAGTCTGCTGAATGCTTTCGATGCACAGCGGATATCGGATTACTGGTTTAAGAGCGGTACACCTACTTATCTTATTCGTTTGCTCTCGCATGCGGATGAACAGATGGATGATATTACAGGCAAGTTTTATGCTCCGAAAGAGTTTATCGATTACAAGGCGGATGTGGAACAACCTCTCCCGATGATTTATCAGAGCGGGTATTTGACTATTAAGGCTTTTGACATGGATTTTAATCTGTTCCTGCTGGACTATCCCAACAAGGAGGTCAAGGAAGGCTTTCTGACGATGGTGGCATCGAAGTATTTTGACAACGGTGATAAAATCAATCCGTGGGTGAGGGAAGCTACTATCTTTCTGCGGAAAGGTGAGGTAGATAATTTCCGTACGGGCCTGACATCCTTTTTGGCAAGCATACCTTACACCATGCGCCGTAAAGAGAACGAGCGTGAACGCGAACGGTATTTTCATTATACTTTCTACCTGCTTTTGCGTCTGCTGAGTGTCTATACGGTTTATACAGAAAAAGTGCAGAGTCAAGGTCGTGTGGACTGTGTTGTGGAAACTCCGCAGTATGTGTATATCTTTGAGTTTAAGTTGGATGGTACTGCCGATGAAGCCTTGCGGCAGATTGAAGAAAAAGGGTATGTGCGTGAGTATGCGTCAGACAACCGCAAGTTATATAAGATAGGTGCCGTTTTTTCTTCGGAAACAGGAACCATCAGCGACTGGAAATCTGTTGAAGCATAAAGTTAACTGCATAGAAAAAAAATATCGTCCTGTTTTTCCTGCAAAGGGAAGGCGGGACGTTTCGATACTTTAGGGCATAAAAAAAGGAGTACCGCTGTACTCCAACCTTTGTTAACCTTAAATCTAATACTATGAAAAACACATTGCAAAGGTACTGCTTTTCTGTGAATCTGCAAGTGAAAGCGACTAAAAAATCTGTTTTATAACATAGTTTAAATATTTGTAGGGTGAACTGCAACAAAATGTTTATTGCCGTGTACAAAAATGTCTACAGCTAAAGCTTGATATAAATCTGTTTGCGGTAGAGCCAGTATCCCGGAAGCCAGTTGAGGAGGACAAAAAGTACTGCCCATGCCAGCGAGCCTCCGTATGCTCCAAATACCGGAGCGAGAAAATGCTCGTAAGCGTACGGCTTGCACGAGGATAGCAGGACGGACAGAAAAGCAGACTGTACATAAAGGTAAAGTGGGTTGATACCGAAAACCTCGAAGAAACGTGTCCAGCGCTGGTAACTGTTGATGTCGATGTTCCAGATGAGCAATGCCAGCAGCAGGGAGCCGAACCCGCAGGTCGTCAGTACGAAGGTACTGCTCCAGATTTTCTTGTTGAGCGGGCAGCCCAAGCTGAGGAGCAGTCCGCAGAACAGCAGCAGGGTGCCGGTAAGAAACAGGGTGCGTATCACTTGTTCCGGATTGTTTTTATAACGGGCAATTTGCATTCCGATAAAAGCGCCTATCAGTACGTGAGCTGTACTGCTGATGCATCCCAGCAAACCTTCGGGGTCGAAGATGATGGGAGTCCCATCGGGCAGGTAATCTGTATAAAGATGATTTTCGTCCAGCAAAGCCTTGTCTGTCAGGATGGCAATGTTGTCGGGGGTAAGACTGGTGCTTCCTGTAAAATGCAGGAGCAAGGCATAAAAAAGCAACAAGCCTGCCGACAGATGCAACAGGTATTTGTGCGGAATATGTAGGAGCAGCAGCGAGGCAATGCCATAGGCCAGTGCAAGCCGCTGCATAACACCCGGTATACGCAGATGGGCAAGCGAAGCTCCCGGATTGAAATATTGCTGTACAAAAAGATTGATGGCCAGTCCGACCAGAAATATCAGCAGGGTGCGCTTCAGGATTTTATACAGGCTGGTGCGAGTTTGCCTGAATTCAAATTTCCGCAGGGAAAAATAAGTAGAAATACCCATGATGAACATAAAAAACGGGAAAATGAGGTCGGTAGGAGTAAGCCCGTTCCATGCGGCATGGCGCAACGGGGCATAAATGTAACTCCACGAGCCCGGATCATTGACCATAATCATACCGGCAATGGTCATGCCGCGCATAACATCCAGAGCAAGCAGCCGCTTGGGCGCAGCGTGTGGTTGGAGGGACTGTGAGGTGTGCATGTTTGTTGTGTAATTTAGGTTTAAAAGTACGGCATTGCACTTCTGCAGCTACTACAGATGTGAATGCCGTACGGGTTATTCGGAGTTTAATCAGAGCTCAATGCGTTTGCGGAGCTCTTTCAGAATCGCTATATCTTCTGCACGCAACTGGCCGTCACGGTTGGGCGGACAGCTCAGAATCAGGATATTGTCGTTCTTGGTGCATTGGCGGTAAAGTTTCTCCAGCTCGTCTATCGATTTAAATGTATGGTCGGTAGTGTTGTAGAACCATCGCTGACTGATGCAGATGGTCGATTCCCACGGCATGTAATAGTCTTTGCCATCATGCGTAAACACTTTCGGGTCGTTATCGGCCGGCAAGTACGGGTCGCCCAGACGGAAATCGCTTGGGAAATAACGGATAGGATATCCCTCTTGTTGGTCTTGCGGCAAGACAGGATGCTTGTCGGCATTTTCAGGCGAACCGATGCTCCAGTTGATACCTATCTGGCAGTCGGGCTGGCGTTTTTTGATGGTCTGATAGATGTCCATCACCGGCCAGCGGTAGTTTTGTTTCACCCAGCCGCCATCAAACCAGAATTCGACGATAGGCGTATGCTTTTCGGCAATCGTGATAAGCTCTTCCAACTGGTTAATCATATAAGTATTGTAAGCGGCATCCTGCTTGCGGTCAGCTACATCGCCGTTCACCTTGCGGTCCCACAAAGAATAATAAAGTCCCAGACCGATACCGTGTTTCTTACAGGCCTTGGCTACTTCTTCTACCACATTGGTAGGATTGCCCGAGCTGGCTACGTCGTAGTCGGTATACTGGCTGTCCCAAAGACAGAATCCGTCGTGATGTTTCGTGATCAGGATAACGTACTTCATACCGGCATCCTTGGCTGTCTGTATCCACTGTTCTGCATCGATAGCCGAAGGAGCATACGAAGAAGCCGGTTTGGAACCATCGGTCCATTCTTCATCGTGAAAGGTGTTGATACCAAAATGGATGAACATGCCGTACTTGCGGGCTATCTGTTGCTGCTGGGCAGCACTGGGGGTGGTAGACGGCACAGGCAAGATGAGCGACGTGTCTTGCGAGGACGGTGTGCAGCAGCTGCTTGTGAGCAGGATGGCAAAAAGAGCCGGAATAAAATGTTTCTTCATAATAGATTGTTTTTAGTTAGTTGTTTGAAAAAGATGTACCTTTATATATAATGGTGCAAAGATACTTCTTTTTATGAAACAGCAAACAGAATGCCGCGTTGCATTTTGTCGGGCGGGAGCTTTTGCGTACATTTGTGACAGGCAGGATGCCGGGAAACGATGAAAATATAACATATAGCATATGAAATGTAAGATTACAACACTGACGGAAAACTGCGTGTACGGCCGCAAGTTGCAGGCAGAGCACGGATTGTGTCTTTATGTAGAACTGCCCGATGCGGTGGTTTTGTTTGATACGGGGGCTTCCGACCTCTTTGTCCGGAATGCACGCTTGCTGCATGCCGACTTGCAACGGGTAGATTATCTGATACTTTCACACGGGCACAGTGACCATAGCGGGGGACTGAAGGCTTTTCTGGAAGTAAATACCCGTGCGCGTGTGGTGTGCAAGCGTGAGGCATTCGACCGGAAGTTCAAGGGAGAGCGTGAGAACGGAATGAAGGGAACAGAAGGACTGGATTTGTCGCGTTTCCTTTTTGTGGAGCAGACCATGGAGTTGGTATCTGGCTTGTGGGTCTTTCCCGATTTGCCTGTAGAAGATGAACGGGACACTCACTTCGAACAGTTTTTGGTGCAGCGGAACGGAGCATTGCAGCCCGACTGCTTTGATGACGAGCTGGCTGTCGTGCTACAAGGCGAGGAAGGAATGGCAGTGCTGAGTGCCTGTTCGCACCGAGGAATCACGAATGCCTTGCGCAGGGTACGCAGGCAGTTTCCGGTACTTCCATTGAAACTGTTACTGGGAGGTTTTCATATTCACAATGCTGTATCTGAGAAAGATCAGGTGATAGCAGCCTATCTGTCGGAAGACCTGCCGGAGCGGCTCGGAGTATGCCATTGCTCGGGAGTAGACAAGTATGCCGTATTCCGTGCGCTGTGGGGTGACCGTGTATTTTATAATCATACGGGATGCGTAACAGAAGTAATACTATAACGGGCAAAATAGTTAAATACCGACCTTAATCGGCTAAATTGCACTTTGCATTTGTTTTTATTTGGTAATTTATTTTATATTTGCAATCCAAAATATCTAATATTAATTTAAATCTTCATTAACTTATGTTTAACAAGCATCCTAAAGGACTAGTAGCAGCATCGCTGGCCAACCTGGGAGAACGCTTCGGGTTCTACACCATGATGGCTATTCTGGTGCTTTTCTTGCAGGCCAAGTTTGCCCTGGGTGGCAAGGAAGCAGGTCTGATCTATTCTACTTTCTATTTCTCTATTTACATTCTTGCACTGGTGGGTGGTATCATTGCTGACAAGACCCGCAATTATAAAGGTACCATTCTGATAGGTATCGTACTGATGGCATTGGGTTACCTGATGCTGGCTATCCCGTCAGAAACACCGGTAGCAAACAAAACGCTGATGCTGACAGTAACTTGTGTAGGTCTGTTTGTCATCGCTTTCGGTAACGGTCTGTTCAAGGGTAACCTGCAGGCGCTGGTAGGTCAGATGTATGACGACCCGAAATATTCAAGCATGCGCGATTCTGGTTTCTCTTTGTTCTATATGTTCATCAACATTGGTGCTATTTTCGCTCCGATGGCTGCTGTGGGCGTGCGTAACTGGTGGCTGGCACATAACGGCTATGCTTACAATGCCGATCTGCCTGCTTTGTGCCACGGACATTTGGCCGGAACATTACAGCCTCAGGCTGCAGAGACTTTCCAGAAACTGGCTGCTGAAGTGAGCAACGGCACTGCAACCGATCTGACTGCTTTTGCAAACAGCTATCTGAATGTGTTCTCAACAGGTTTTCACTATGCATTTGGTGTTGCTATCGTAGCCATGCTGATATCTTTGCTTATCTATGTAGTCAATAAGAGCAAATTCCCAGACCCAAGTCAGAAAGCTGCCGGAAACAAGGCTGCAGCTACCGTGGAAATGAGCGCACAGGAAGTAAAACAGCGCATCATGGCCCTGTTTGCTGTGTTTGGTGTGGTTATCTTCTTCTGGTTCTCATTCCACCAGAATGGTCTGACACTGACTTTCTTTGCAAAAGAATATACCGACCTGAACCTGATGGGCATGCCTATTACTGCCGAACTGTTTCAGTCGCTGAATCCGTTCTTCGTAGTATTCCTTACTCCGTTGGTAATGGCTGTATTTGCACGTCAGCGTGCTGCCGGCAAAGAGCCTTCTACACCGAAGAAGATTGCCATCGGTATGGGTATCGCAGCTACAGGTTTCGTGATTATGGCTATCGGTTCATACGTAAGCGACCTGCCACTTCACAAAGATATCATCGCTGCAGGTACATCTCCGGTTAAGGTAACTCCGCTGGTACTGATCTTTACTTATCTGGTACTGACAATTGCCGAGCTGTATATCTCTCCGCTGGGTATCTCATTCGTATCAAAAGTAGCTCCTCCTAAATATCAGGGAATCATGCAAGGTGGCTGGCTGGGTGCAACTGCACTGGGTAACCAGTTGCTGTTTATCGGTGCCGTACTGTACGAATCAATTCCAATCTGGATGACATGGACAGTATTCGTAGTAGCTTGCTGCATCTCAATGTTTACCATGCTCTTTATGCTGAAATGGCTGGAGCGCGTAGCTAAGTAATCTGTTTGTCATAATTACTTTATAGAGGGCCGGCGCTTTTCACATGCTGTGAGCGCCGGTCTTTTTTCTGCATCCTAATTTAATTATCACATATAAACAATGAAAAACACAATGAAATGGTGGGCCTTGGGACTGGCCCTGATGTTTGCGTTCCCGGTTTTCGCACAGTTTGACGGTAATACGATGCGTCACAAACGTTCGGACGGCTATGTGTGGCCGACAGACTCTCTTGTTCTGAAAAAACTGGACCAATGGAGAGATTTGAAGTATGGCGTTATTTTCCACTGGGGATTGTATACTGTTCCTGGAACCTTGGAGTCGTGGGTACTCTGTGGCGAAGATTTAGACTGGATTGAAAATTTCCGTCGCAAGGACCTGAACTATGAAGATTACAAGCGCTGGTACTGGAGTCAAAAAGACTCACTGAATCCTACACAGTTTGATCCTGCTAAGTGGGCCGACCTGATGCAGAAGGGTGGTATGAAGTATATGGTATTTACAACCAAGCATCACGAAGGTTTCTGTATGTTTGATACTAAAGAAACAGATTTCTCTATCATGAATGGTCCGTTTGGAAAAGATCCGCGTGCCAATGTTGCTAAGCATGTATTTGATGCTTTCCGCAATAAAGGTTTCATGATTGGCGCTTATTTCTCTAAACCCGACTGGCACAGCGAGTATTACTGGTGGCCTTTCTGGCCTACACGCGACCGTAATGTGAATTACGATGTAGACCGTCATCCGGAACGTTGGGAAAAATTCTGTCAGTTTACTTATAACCAGATTGGTGAGTTGACTAACGGCGATTATGGTAATATTGACATTCTTTGGCTGGATGGTGGACAGGTCGCTCCGAAGTTTAAACAGGACATTCACATGGATAAGATTGCTGCCATGGCCAGAAAGAATCAGCCGGGCCTAATTGTAGTAGACCGTACTGTGAAAGGTGAATTTGAAAATTATCAGACTCCGGAAGGTGAAGTGCCCGACAAGCAGTTGGATATTCCCTGGGAAACTTGCTATTCAATGAATGGATGGGGATGGCGTAAAGAGGGTACTTACAAGTCTTCTAAACTGATTCTGGCCACCCTGATTGAAGTGGTAGCGAAAGGCGGTAACTTCCTGTTGGGTGTTGGTCCTACTGCACAGGGTACTATTGATGATGAAGCTGCAGACCGTGTGCTGACCATTGGTAAATGGTTGGATAAGAACGGAAAGGCCATTTACAGTACTGTAAATGCCAAGAAGTATAACGAAGGTAATGTCTGGTTTACACAGGCTAAAGATGGAAAAACAATGTATGCCATGTATGCCTTGAAGGAAACAGACCCTGAAGTTCCTGCTGTAATCGAGTGGACAGGCAATGTTCCGGCAAAGAAAAAAGTAACATTACTTTCTACCGGTAAACGTGTGAAATGTGAAGTAGACGGTGAGCATGTGAAGGTGTATCTGCCTCAAGGTGTAAACCGTTCGGAATCTCTGGCATTCTCGTTTACCGTAAAATAATGCAGTTATGAGAAACTCGTCTTTCTGACGGTTTCTTCGGATTATAAAAAATCTCCTCATCTGCGACTCCTTGGAAAGAGCAGATGAGGAGATTTTTTTGTATCGTATTATTTATTCGATACCCTTCATCATCTTCTGTAACTTCCCTGAAAGCAAGAATAGGATGACAGCGGCCGTACCACTCATGAAGACGAACAACATAAAGAAGTTGTACAGATTCTCGATAGGATACCCCATAAAGCTTTTGCTGATACCCTTTTCAGGATAAAAGCCACTCAGCAGACCGGCAAACTTGTTGGCTGCCGAAGTGCTGAGATACCAGACACCCATCAGCAGAGAAGAGAAGCGGGCAGGAGAGAGCTTGTACACCAGCGACAGACCGATAGGAGCCAGACAAAGTTCTCCCATAGTATGAATAAGGTATAGTCCTGTCAGCCAGATCATGCTCACCTTTACTCCCGGTTCGACATTCTTCACACCAAACGCGATGAACAGATAACCCATAGACAGCAGGAAAAGACCGATGGCCTGTTTGCGTGGTGAACTGGGTTCGATGCCATGACGGCCCAGAAACGACCAGAAAGCAGCAAACAGAGGAGCCAGTGTCACAATCATAATGGGATTGAACGACTGGAAATAAGCTGCAGGCATTTCCCATCCGCTAATGGTGCGGTCGGTCTGTTCGTCGGCAAAGAAAGTAAGCGAAGCTCCGGCCTGCTCGTAGGCAGCCCAAAAGAAGATTACAAAGAAAGCAATGATATAAATCACACCGATGCGCACCTGCTCTGTGCGGGTAAGCGACTTGTCGGTGATGATGACCAGCGGCATGACAATCACAGTAGCGTAAATCAGCGAACCAATCCAGTCGGCATCAGCAAACAGATGAGCAGCATCGCCACTCCAGTTCACCGAGAAAAGCAGCGTGAGCAAAACGATTCCTGCTCCCATAAGGAAGGTGCGCTTCTGATTCTGCTGTCCGGAACCGGCCGTTGCATGAGCTTTTCCGGTAGCGGCATCCTGTCGGGCAGGCGGCATACCCACCGGATTACCTTCCGGGTCACAGATGTATTTGTTCTTGAACACTTGGAAAACCGTGGCAGCCAACAGCATACCGAGGCTGGATGCTAGAAAACCCCACTTGAAGTCCTCCGGATGTCCGGTATTTCCCACCAAACCACACACCAGCGGAGCCAGCGTAGAGCCGACGTTCACCCCCATATAAAATATGGTAAAGGCAGCATCCTTCCGGTTGTCATCGGCCGTATAGAGTCGTCCCACCATGGTAGAGATATTCGGCTTAAAGAATCCGTTACCCAGAATCAGCAGACCCAGTCCGCAAAACATCAGGTACTTCGCCATTTCAATGTGATGAAAATAGCAGGCACTCAGGAACAGCAGGAACTGTCCTATAGCCATCGTGACGGCACCAATCACAATCGAACGCCGGTTACCCCAGTAGCGGTCGGCTATATAGCCGCCAATCAGCGGAGTCAGATAGACCAGTCCGGTATAACTGCCGTACACTTGCGATGCCATCTCCTTGTCGAACAGCAATGCCTGCACCATATAAAGCATAAAGAGTGCGCGCATGCCGTAGTAACTGAAACGCTCCCACATTTCTGTTACAAAAAGTAAATAAAGTCCTTTCGGATGCCCTTTTGATGAATTCATTTTACTGTTTTAGATATGATTATGTTTGAAAAATTCAATGACGGGAGGCAAAAGTATAAAAAGCAAGATAATTTTCCAATTCATTGAGCGCTTTTTCAATAATTCCTGCTATTTTTGTATCGCAAGTCGGCTGCAGGGCAGAAAAAAGTCTGAATCCGGGACTTTCTAAGGACGTGTGGTGCGGCAAGCATTTAGCAGACAGGAAGATACCGGTCTGCATGGAAGAATAATAACTAACTAACGAATAATTTTTTTTGCTTTATGTTGAGTAAATGGAGGCGACTGGCAGCGGCATTGTGCGGACTGCTGGTCACAGGGTTGTTCCTTGATTTTACAGGTACACTGCATTTATGGCTGGGCTGGCTGGCCAAGATACAGTTCTTGCCGGCTGTACTTGCCCTGAACGTAGGAGTAGTGGTGATACTGATTGCCCTGACACTGCTGCTGGGACGTATCTATTGTTCGGTAATCTGTCCGTTGGGCGTGTTTCAGGATGTTGTGGCACGGCTGGGACTTCGGCAAAAGAAATACCGTTATGCTTACTCACCTGCCAAATCGTGGTTGCGCTATGCCGTACTGGCACTCTTTGTAGTGGCACTGGTAGCCGGAGTAAGTTCGGTAGTCGTTTTGCTGGCCCCATACAGTGCGTACGGCAGAATGGTTTCGGCACTGGCAGCCCCCGTATACGCCTGGGGCAATAACCTGCTGGCTTACTGGGCCGAGCAGGCAGAAAGTTATCAGTTTTACGAAACAGAGGTCTGGCTGAAGAGTCTGCCCGCCCTGCTGATGTCAGTCGTATTTCTGCTTATTATCGTCGTGCTGGCATGGCGGAACGGACGTACCTACTGCAATACCATCTGTCCCGTGGGTACCGTACTGAGCTTCTTTGCCCGCTTCTCGTGGTTCCGTCCCGAAATTGATACCACCAAGTGCAACAGTTGCGGACTGTGTGCCCGTCGCTGTAAGGCAGCCTGCATCGACAGCGTATCGCATCAGATAGACTACAGCCGCTGCGTAGTATGCCTGGACTGTCTGAACACCTGTAAGAAAGGCGCCCTCCACTATGTAAAAAGAGGCACTTATACCGCTGCAAAATCCGATAACACCGAAAACGTAGACCGCGGCCGCCGCAGCTTCCTGTCGGCATCGGCACTGGCAGTAGCCAGCAACACGCTGTATGCACAGGAAAAGAAAGTAGACGGCGGTCTGGCTGCCATCGCCGACAAGAAAGTGCCTGAAAGACAGACACCCCTTGTTCCGCCGGGAGCACAGGGCATCCGTCACTTCAGTCAGCACTGTACTGCCTGTCAGCTCTGCGTTTCCGTCTGCCCGAATCAGGTACTCCGTCCATCGTCCGACTTGTCGCGCTGGATGCAGCCCGAAATGTCGTACGAAAGAGGCTACTGCCGTCCCGAGTGTACCAAATGCTCCGAAGTATGTCCGGCAGGTGCCATCAGACTGATAGACAAGGCCGAAAAGTCTTCCGTACAAATCGGCCATGCGGTATGGATTAAGAAGAACTGCGTAGTGCTGACCGACAATGTAGACTGCGGAAACTGCGCCCGCCACTGTCCTACGGGAGCCATCTCGATGGTAGCATCCGACCCGCAGCAGCCGGATTCACGCAAGATTCCGGTCGTAGATACCGAAAAATGCATCGGCTGCGGAGCCTGCGAGAACCTGTGTCCGGCCCGGCCGTTCAGCGCCATTTACGTAGAAGGACACGAAAGACATAAAATGATTTGACAAGAAAGAGGATTTGACTTATGGATGACAATAAAACAGATATGCATCCCAAAGGAATGAACCGGAGGGATTTTCTTAAGATTGTGGGAATCACAGCTGCTGCATCGGCCGGTGTACTGACGGGTTGCGGCGGCAAAAAAGGAGAAATCTCTGTAGAGGGAACAGCTACTTCGCCCGTTCCTACCGATAAAATGACTTACCGGACCTCATCCAAGGGACAGAAAGTCTCACTGCTGGGATACGGCTGTATGCGCTGGCCTACCGTACCTTCGCCCGACGGCAAGGGAGACCTGATAGACCAGGATGCCGTGAACGAACTGGTGGACTATGCCATTGCCCACGGTGTAAACTACTTCGATACGTCGCCTGTATACGTACAGGGATGGTCGGAAAAGGCAACCGGTATCGCCCTGAAACGCCATCCGCGCGAAAAACTGATTATCGCCACCAAGTTGTCCAACTTCAAGAACTGGACACGCGAGAACTCCATCGCCATGTACAAACGCTCGTTCGAAGACTTGCAGACTGACTACATCGACTATTACCTGCTTCACTCAGTAGGCAACGGCGGTATGCAGACCTTCAAGGAACGCTACATCGAAAACGGAATGCTGGACTACCTGATAGAAGAACGCAAGGCGGGCCGCATCCGTAACCTGGGTTTCTCTTTCCACGGCACGACCGAGGTTTTTGACTACGTACTGGGACTGCACGACTATGCCCACTGGGACTTTGTGCAGATACAGCTTAACTACGTAGACTGGCGCCATGCCACCGGCAGCAACGTAAATGCCGAATATCTGTATGGCGAGCTGGCCAAGCGGAACATACAGGCCATCATCATGGAACCCCTGTTGGGCGGCCGTCTGTCGAAAGTGCCGCAGCACATCGTGGAACGCCTCAAGCAGCAGCGTCCCGAAGAAAGCGTGGCATCGTGGGCCTTCCGGTTTGCCGGTTCCCCCGAGCTGGTACTTACCGTGCTGAGCGGTATGACCTACATGGAGCATCTGCAGGACAATATCCGTACCTACTCACCGCTTGTTCCGCTTACCGAGGCCGACAAAGACTTCCTCGAAGAGACTGCACAGCTCATGATGAAGTATCCCACCATTCCGTGCAACGACTGCAAATACTGCATGCCTTGTCCGTATGGTATTGATATTCCGGCCATTCTGGTGCATTACAACAAGTGCGTGAACGAAGGAAACGTCCCCAAAAGCAGTCAGGATGAGAACTACCGCGAAGCACGCCGTGCCTATCTGGTAGGTTATGACCGCAGCGTACCCAAACTGCGTCAGGCCAGTCACTGCATCGGCTGCAACCAGTGTTCGCCCCACTGTCCGCAGAGCATTGACATCCCGAAAGAACTGCACCGCATTGATGCATTTGTAGAACAACTCAAGCAGGAGACGCTGTAAGTCTGCCTGCTGCGACTGACATGAATACTTAACCAAACAGGAATCATACACATATTATATATGAATACAATCTTATTTATAGGCGGCCTGGGGCTGCAGGAAATTATTTTTCTGGTACTCATCGTCCTGCTGTTCTTCGGCGGAAAGAAAATTCCGGAACTGATGAAAGGCATAGGCAAGGGAGTGCGCAGCTTTAAGGAAGGCATGAACGGGATAGAAGACCCTGCACCGGCCGACAAACCTGAAAAGACAGAACAGAAAGCAGAAAAGGAAAAGACAGAATAAATGGAGGAGGAAAACAAGCAGACAATGAGTTTCTGGGAGCACCTTGACGTGCTGCGTGTTTACCTCATACGAATGGCAGTGGCGCTGGTAGTAGCCAGTGTAGCTGCCTTTTGTATGAAGGAGCCGCTCTTCGACCTGATTCTGGGTCCCCAGCGCACCGATTTCATTACCTACCGCTGGCTGGAAGCCGTAGGAGGGTGGTTCTCTTCGGGAGCATCCCTCTTTCAGGTATCCGATATCCAGCTCATCAACACCGGACTGGCTTCACAGTTCCTTATCCACATGCAGGCATCTGTCTACATGGGAATTCTCATCGTATCGCCCTACCTGCTCTACCAGCTCTTTCACTTCATCGCTCCGGCGCTGTATGCCAATGAGCGGCGCTGCGTGATACGTTCTGTGGTATCCGGCTTCGTGCTGTTTTTCTTGGGCGTACTCCTGTCGTATTACCTGATATTTCCGCTCACCTTCCGTTTCCTGGGAAGTTATCAGGTCAGTGAGGCAGTAGTGAATATGATTTCGCTGCAATCGTACATGGATACCCTGCTGCTGATGAGTCTGTTTATGGGATGCGTGTTCGAGCTGCCGGTGCTGTGCTGGCTGTTGTCGCGCATGGGTATTCTGACGGCTTCTCAGATGCGGCATTACCGCCGTCATGCCATTGTGGTGCTGCTGGCACTGGCAGCCATCATTACCCCGACATCGGATATCTTCACCCTGCTGCTGGTTTCACTGCCCATGTGTCTGCTGTACGAGGCTGGTATCTGGGTAGCGGCACGAGCCGGGAAATAAATATTATACGTTAAAATACAAAACAACCTGAATATGAGAGATAACGATTTGAGCATACTATTATCTGAAACAGATGACCCGTTGAAGCAGTGTATTGATGCCGCTGTTGCAAGTGTAAATTACTTTGTTGCGACCTATCGGCTGACTAACGATGTGGGCGAGGCGCTTGCAGATATGTTTCTGAACCGGCTGCTGATGAAACTGGCTTTTCAAGCAATGCGGCTGTATAGATACAATGCCGTGCGAAATGCTCACATGGCAATTGACGCACTGTTGCAGGATTTGATAGACCCTGAGGCATACGAAGCAGCCTCAATCGGTTTCCTGGTGAAACTGAAAAGAATGATGTATCCTTTTTCGCAGGATGACTGTTTTGTAGAGTCGCTGGCGGTAGAAAATTAATGGTGTAAAAAAAGAGAACGCCCTCGGCAAACTGAATTGCCAAGGGCGTCTCACGCGCAAACTAAAAATTAATTATCTATTATTGAAGACAGTTATATGAAAAGTCTTTTCATTTAAAATTTATAGCCTTAATATCCTTCAAAATCTACCCAAGTATCATTCAGGTAACCCTGTAGCCAATCTCCTTCCAGACGTACATTGTCAAGGTAAGAAACCCCGTTGGGATATTCCATACGAATGGTTGAGCCTCTCCATGACCAGTAAAAACGTACACTGCTACTCTGAAACACATCTCTCCACTCATCTTCAAACCAAAGGTCGTCTATACCTGTTCCGTCCGGAAAGAATCGCAGTTCCTGATGTCCGTCGGTATATCTGTCCTCACGCCAGCTGTCGTGCCATACATAACTGCACAAATGGTGGGTAGGGTCGTACGGATCATCGTGTATTTCCACGTGGCAGGATGAGAGTGCCAGCACTGCAACCAGCAGCATCCATATCCGTATTGCGTTGTTGTAAATGTACTTTTTCATTTTTGCCGTATTTAGTGGAAGACTTATCTCTTCCTTGGACGTTACAAAAGTATGACGGGAAAATTACATAAAGAAAAGAAAAATCCTATCCTTGGGTAGGAAAATCCCTAAATCGTATAGGGATTTGGGGAATTTCCCCTAATTCTTAGGTGAAGCATGGCTGCTGATGCGGTTTTTTGTCGTTACGGTTTGAGTTTATCATAGTAATAGTAAACTTTTGTCTTTGCAATAACGTGAGTTTTGCATTGCAGTGGTGCGGGTTGGTCTTTTAAATGATAAAGGAGAAATCTAGGGTGCTTATTTATGAGATGGCAGAAGAATCTTGTTTATATTAAGGAGAAAAATTTGTTTTTTATATACATTTGCATCTTTAACATAACCCCTGTGTATTAATGAGATATTTATGTATAAAAGATTAAAATATATAATGATATTGATAGCGGTACTATTAACGTCATGCCATTCGTCGAAAGAAAGGACTCTGGAGTTAAGCGATAAAATGCTTACGGTAAACCCGGAGAGAGCCTTAACAATATTGGACTCGTTAGAAAACGCTGGTGGCTTGGATAAGGAAGAACGGTTACACCTGGTCTGGAACCGAGCTATGGCACATAAAGTGTTAGGAATGTCCTTGGCCGAGGATGAACAGTTGCCTCATGCTATTGCATTTTACAGAAATGATCAGGACAAACAAGCAGACAGTTATCTTCTGGAAGCATCGTATCTGGACTGGACAGGTAAGCGAGCTGATGCAATTAATGTCCTCGACAAAGGAATTGCTGAAATTTCCGATTCTGCAAAACGCGTAAAGCTGATGGCTGTACAGGCTGGCTTATTGGAGCGTCAAAAAGCATATGAAAGTGCTACCGAGGTGCTAAAGAGAGCCTTGGCATATAATTCGTCAAAACGGGAGGAAGCCATATTGAACTATAAGATTGGATTAAACCTTTCATTAATGGGCCATCCACAGTCGGAATACTTTTATGCCCGGAGCGTCCGACTGGCTACCGAGCATGGTGATACGGCCATGGCATGTGAATTTCTGCGTAACTATGCTGATTATCTGTCTAATAACGGGCAATATCAGCGTTCTAACGATCTATATTATCAAATTGGTAAGATGATGCCCCAAGTTGCGGAACTGTCGGCAATTCAGATGGCGATGGCTGGCAACTACATCAATCAGCATATGCTTGATTCTGCCCGTATCTGCAATGAAAAAGCCATAGCGAGTGAAGTTAAACTGGAAGCGAAAGGTTATTCGGATATAGCGCGCAGGGTAGTGATAGAGTTGGAACGATGTATATTGGATTATGAGAACAGGAAGCATGTATCTTATGTGGATTTTTCCCGATATTGCGATTCTATAACAGCCGATATATTCGCAAAGGAGAATACCTTGGCAAGAAGGCAGGAAACGAAGGAGCGTTTGCAATGGGCCAATCATGAGCTAAAGCTGGAAAGACAACAAATGATGTGGATGCTTTCGGTAGCGATATTATTGTTAGTCTTTGGTATAACAGCCGGATATTTCTATTACAGAAACAGAGTTCAGCGACAGGCAGAAGCTGAAGACCGGATTGATACGCTGACGCGAATGCTGGCAGAGGCTCAGTCGGTAACAGAAGAGATGACGGACGGAAAGGAACACAAGACAGAGGATGATGTTTTCTTTAAGAAAATTCTTTTACAGCAACTTGGTATTATCCGTATGGTAGCAAGTACTCCTACCAGTCAAAACCAGGCTCTGCTGAAGCGCATCGCAGGCATCGGTGAAGGCAAGATACAGACAAACAGCCTTCTTGTATGGTCGGACCTTTATCAGGTGATAGACCGTCTCTATGATAATTTCCATACCAGACTGACGGAACAATATGGCCATATACTTACGGAAAAGGAGATACAGATTTCTTGCCTTTTATGTGCGGGCTTCTCTACAAAAGAAATAGGGGTTATAACCCAGCAGTCGGATGCTACCATTTATGTCCGCAAGACTTCCATACGTAAGAAGGTAGGGACGTCTGAAGGACAGGATATTGTTTCCTACATCAACGGTATTAGAGGCAATTAAGATCCGACAGAACTAAATTTAGATTCTTAAAAAGCGTAACCATTGAATTACAAATGGTTACGCTTTTTTTATTAAGACTATTTATTCGATGATTTAGTCGTGATAAGATGTACATCAGCCGTAACTTTGCAACATCAGAAGTTCAATAAACCTATAAAAGTTCTCTCAAAACATTGACTGTAGATTTTCAGCACAGAGGAATATAAAATCAGGAAGACGGTCACTATCAATATTGTCTAATACTAACAAATTAATAAAAATATGAAGAGAAATAGCAGATTGATAAAAACATCAGGCAGCATATTGCTGATTATGTTTTTTGTGCTGGTATCCACCGGACACTTGCATTTGCCCGGATACGGGAATAGAGAGAACAGGCTTTTTGAGGAATTGGTAACCAATCATGTGCAGCGTACATTAGCCAAAGGCGAAAAGGTTGAATTTGGCAATAAATTTTCATGTCAAGACTATAAGGAAAATGGTGAGTTGCGCTTCTCGGCCCATGTAACGTATTATCTGGTTTCAGAAAATGGCACAAAGGAGATGCATATTGCTCATGTTGTCTGCAACGGGGATAAAGATAAGGTTATAGAGTGGAAAGAAATTAAGGAACAATGAAAAAGATGAAGCATTTGATTTTTGTGATAGCTGTATTACCTTTTGCCTTAACAGTATCCGGCAAGGATATAAAAGGGCGTGTTCTTGATAAGGAAGGAATGCCGTTGGAGTATGTCAATGTGGTTCTTTTCCAGGATTCAGTATTCGTTGACGGAGTGATTACCGATGGTAATGGAGAATTTGTTTTGTCGAGCAATGTAACGGATGGTTTGAAAATCAGGCTATCGTACGTTGGCTTCAGTCCAAAGTACGTGGATGTTACTCCGGAAGGTGAATTGGGAAACATCCGGATGACCGCATCTGGCAGTACCATGCTGGAGAATGTGGTAGTGAAAGGAAATGCCTCTAAGACTTATCTGAAAGACAATGCCCTAGTTACGAATGTGGAGAACAGTATCCTGGCTAAAGCCGGGACTGCAAAAGATGTACTCCGACAAATCCCGATGGTTATTGACAACAATGGCAATCTGGAGGTATTCGGCAAAGGGGAACCTGTCGTTTATATCAATGGGCGTAAAGTTAATGATTTGCAGGAATTATCCACCTTGCTATCCGACAATATTCGTAATGTAGAGGTGATAAGCAATCCCGGCTCTTCTTATGCGGCGGATACAAAGGCCGTTATACGAATCCGTACAAAAAAGCCTCAGGGCGATGGATGGAGTGGTACATTCAGGTCAACAAACGGATTCCAGCATTATTTTCAGAGTGCCAATCTGATGAATCTGAAATACCGGACCGGTGATTTTGAAGTATTCTCCAATTTTACTTACAACACGGGCAGGAGCTGGGAGAAAAAGTCGACGAATATGGCCACGCTTACAAAATCGGAGTGGAATCAGCAACTTTCTACAGTCAACACTAAGCGTTATAATGGAGTTTTAGGTAAGATGGGCTTTTCATGGATAATCGGCAACAAACATTCCATTGGTGCCTTTTATCAGAATGAATTCGCAAGGAATGAGAACAAGTCAGTTCTTGAAAGTGATGTATTAGAGGATGGCGTATTTTACGACAGTTGGAAGACAGATGCTGATAACATATTAAAGAATGTACCAAGACATGCAGTAAACATCTATTACAATGGGCAGATAGATAAACTTGGTATAGACTTCAATGCCGATTATATCTGGAACAAAGGACTACAGCATACTACGAATGAAGAGACAAGCCAAATACAGGAAGACCGTTATATAACGACATACAGTCAACAGAAAAGCAGCATGAGCGCCGAAAAGCTGGTTTTAAGCTATCCTGTCGGGAAAGGTGTCTTGAGATTGGGAGAGGAATATACAAACTCCAACACCTATAACCGTTTCAATACGGAATATACCGACCTGGAGAACACAAATTCTACGATAAAAGAAATTAATATAGCCTGTTTTGTCGAGCTTATGCAGCAGTTGGGTAAGTTCCATATCGGTGCAGGACTGAGGTTTGAACATGTGAACTATGATTATTTGGAGCAACTCCGTGCCGACAATAGCCTCAGCCGTATTTATAATAATGTTTTCCCCACGTTTAATGCTGCTACATGTCTGGGAAAAGTACAGATGTCACTTTCGTACAGTAATAGGGTAGAAAGACCCGGTTATTCTGCACTGAATGCCAATGTGGCTTATCTGAACCGAATGACATACGAGTCGGGTAATCCACGTCTTCAGCCGACGAAACTGCATAACTTGGAATACAGGATGGTATGGAAAAACTATTTTGCACAAGTGGCATATACTTATTTTGACAATCCTATTGTGAATACTACCCGACCGTATAGCAATGATGGTGAAATAACGATTCTTACTTATGAAAATTTCGACAAAAGACATTTCCTGCAAGCTTTTATGGGGGGACAATTTAAGTTGGGAATATGGCAACCACGAATAAATGTAGGAATATTTACACAGTGGTTTGATATTGAAGTCAACGGCAATAGCAGAAGTATGAATAAGCCGATAGGTATTATGCAATGGCAAAACGCGATACATTTGCCTCTGGATATCTGGCTGAATGTCGATGGTCAGTTCACAACTGCAGGAAACGACAGAAATATCTATGCAACCAGCTCTTCTTGCGTAAATGCCAAATTATACAGAGAGTTTTGCAAGAGGAAACTCAGTATGACATTTGAGGTGCATGATATCTTTAATGACTCTCGTCAAAATCTCACTTTATACAATAATGCTGTTACTCTCAACCAAAGGAGTTTCAGTGATATGCGTTATTTCATGCTTACATTACAGTACAATTTCAATGTAACACGTGACCGTTATCGGGGGACAGGTGCAGGTAATATGGAGAAGAAACGTTTATAAAGTATCGGGAAAAATTGTCATAGCTAAAACAAAACAATTGGATTGACGGTTTCATTTTATTTGAGCGAATTTTCTGAATTTGACTCCTGTTTTGTGGAATATCCGCAAAAACAGGAGTCGTTTTTTTAATGATATTCTCTGTGTATCAGGCTTTTGTTGTTAATTGTAATTTCTATTTTATAGTGAATAAAGCTTTGTTTTTCTACGTATTTTTTGTATTTTGAAGCGTCACATTGCTTCATAAGCAAATAAACTAATGCGTATGAAAAAGCTTTTGGTCATTATTATTCTGTTGGGGCTTGTCGTTCCGTCTGTAAAGGCTACGGGACAATCTGGCGATATAATCCGTTTGGAAGGAGAAGAATGGGTTTTGATTATCTGGATAAGAAATTTGGTACATCATGGCGCAAGGAAGCTCTGAAAGGGATATTTGGTCTGGATAAATCTTTAGATGAATTTCGTGACTATAAATGGTTTATCAAGACTTTATATAAGGAAAGCAAGTATCCGGTAAAGTTGCTGACCAAGGGAAAAGAGTGTCTGCTTCGCATTGAATATGCAGTGGACAGTAACGGATATATTGTGCAACCGAAAATCATTTCTTGCAGCAACCGGTCGTTTCGGAAAACTGCATTGGACACTTTTAAAAAGGTGATGAATGTCCCTACTTTATTGAAGGCAGGTAAAGATACACTTACAGTTCAATATAAACTGGACTCTTCTGCTGCTGTTAATCCGGATACTGATGTGCTGGTTATCGGCTATACACCGTGTGATAAACC
>CAJKDC010000052.1 GCA_905198575.1 uncultured Bacteroides sp.
CCCTCTGATTAACAGTCAGATGCTCTAACCGACTGAGCTACTGAAGAAGGTTTTTTCTCAATTGCGATGCAAAGGTAGTAGGATATTTTGAAATATGCAATATCTTTGCAAAAAAAAATACGCAAAAATGGAAAAAATTATAGGTATAGGTAATGCACTGGTAGATGTCTTGTTTGCTGTAGACCGGGATGAGATGCTACAGGATATGGGACTTCCGAAGGGAAGCATGCAGTTGGTGGATGAGGCTATGATGCTGAAAATTAGGGAGATGTATGCTGGTGAAAAGGTGCACAAGGCTACCGGTGGCTCGGCTGCCAATACGATTTACGCACTGGCTAATCTTGGAGCGGCCACAGGTTTCATCGGAAAGGCCGGTGAAGACGAACTGGGAGATTTTTTTGCGAAGAACATGAAAAAAAATAATGTGGACCTGAAATTATTGCGTTTTTCACTTCCTACCGGGATTGCTTCTACATTTATTTCGCAGGACGGACAGCGTACGTTTGCCACTTTTTTGGGGGCGGCGGCTACCTTGCATCCCGAAGATTTGTCGGTGGACATGTTCAAGGGGTATGCCTATTTCTATGTGGAAGGTTATTTGCTGCAGGATAAAAAATTGATTATACGGGCTATGCAACTGGCAAAGGAGGCCGGGTTGCAGGTTTGTCTGGACTTGGCTAGTTATAATATTGTAGCAGGGCAGGTAGATTTCTTCGACCAGCTGATTACGAAGTATGTGGACATTGTTTTTGCTAATGAGAGTGAAGCTTTGGCTTTTACAGGCAAGCAACCGGATGAGGCTGTGCATGAAATAGCGGCCAAGTGTAGCGTGGTTGTCCTGAAACTGGGAGGCGAGGGTGCCATTATCAAAAAAGGTACCGAGCTGATACGTATAGAGGCGGCTGATGTGAAAAAGGTGGTGGATACGACAGGGGCAGGCGACTTTTTTGCTGCCGGTTTTATGTATGGATTGATTTGCGGTTATTCGCTGGAGAAGTGTGCTACGCTGAGTAATATTCTGGCCGGACAGGTAATACAGATTGTGGGAACCAATCTGAGCAAGCGCCGCTGGGAGCATATCCGTGAGGAGATTGCCGCGCTGGTACAGCCATAAGGCAGCGGGCAACTGCATGAGCGGCAAATTAAGTTAAATATGCAGGATTTTCTGCCGTAGGTTGCAGAATAATGTTTTTATTTGTGTCTGAATTTTAGATTATTGCATTATCATGAAGATAAATTCAAGATTTTTGTTGCTGGGAGGTATGGTGACACTGCTTGGAGCCGGTTTGCTGGGTTTCAAGGAAGATGACCGTAATTTCCAGATTGTGAAGAACCTGGATGTGTTCAACTCGGTCTTTAAGGAGCTGGATATGTTCTATGTAGATACGATTGATGCCGAAAAAATGATTCAGAACGGCATTAACGGTATGCTGGCACTGACTGACCCGTATACAGAGTATTATCCGGAGGAGGAGATGGGTAGCCTGAAACAGATGATTACCGGAAAATATGCCGGTATCGGAGCTACTATCCGTTATTACGATGCGAAGGACCGTGTGGTGATTACGGAACCGCTGGAAGGTACTCCTGCTCAGGAGGCAGGTCTGAAGGCGGGTGACGTGATTCTTTCTGTAGGCGGAAAGGACATGGTGCGTGGCGATATGGAGAAAAACGAGCTGACGGATCATGTCAGTCAGGAGTTGCGGGGCGAACCGGGTACTTCTTTCTTATTGAAGGTGGAGAGACCGGGAAAGGACAAGCCGCAAGTACTGGAGTTCAAGATTACCCGACGCAGTATCCGTCAGAATCCGATACCTTATTATGGAATGGTGGCCGACTCGGTAGGTTATCTGGCATTGTCGGAGTTTACCGAGAACTGTGCCAAGGACTTTAAGAAGGCTTTTATTGAGCTGAAGCAGAAAGGAGCGTCTTCGCTGGTTATCGACCTGCGTGGAAACGGAGGTGGTTCTTTGTCGGAAGCTGTGGATATCGTCAATCTGTTTGTTCCTAAGGGCAAGGAAATCGTTACGCTCAAGGGAAAGGTGAAACAGAGTGAAGAGGGTTATAAGACCGAAAGTGAGCCGGTAGATACCGAAATCCCGCTGGTAGTACTGGTAGACGGCAGTACGGCTTCGGCTGCAGAGATTGTAAGCGGTTCCTTGCAGGATTTGGACCGTGCCGTGATTGTGGGTAAGCGTACTTTTGGAAAAGGATTGGTGCAGGTGCCTCGTCCGTTGCCTTATAATGGTAGTCTGAAGGTGACAACGGCCAAATATTACATTCCAAGCGGACGTTGTATACAGGCCATTGATTATGCCAAACGAAATGCCGATGGTTCGGTAGCCCGTACGCCCGACAGTCTGACGCACGTATTTCATACGGCTGCCGGCAGAGAGGTGCGTGACGGAGGTGGTATCCGGCCGGATATAGAGGTGAAAGGCGAAAAGTATCCGAATATCTTGTTCTATCTGATGAATGAGGATGTGATTTTCGACTATGGTACGCAGTATGTGCTGAATCATCCTCAGCTGGCTTCGGTGGCTGATTTCAAGCTGACCGACAAGGATTACGAGGACTTTAAGGCACTGGTGAAAGAAAAGAAATTTACGTACGACCGCCAGAGCGAGAAAGTGCTGAAAAACCTGAAAGAAGTGGCCGAATTCGAGGGCTATATGGATAATGCAAAGGCGGAGTTTGAAGCGCTCGAAAAGAAGCTGACGCATAATCTGGACCGTGATCTGGACCATTTCAGGAAGCCGATTCAGGAGATGATTGCACAGGAAATTATCAAGCGTTATTTTTATCAGAAGGGGGCTTGTATGGAAAGACTGAAGGATGATGCGGATTTGAAGAAGGCGCTGGAAACTTTGGCCGACCAAACAAAATATGCGGGAATACTGACTGTGCCGGAAAAAACGGAAACAACGGTTGCCAAGAAATAGAAAGTCTGGATTTACTTGTATATAAATAAAGCGGGGCTGCAAAAGAGTTTTTTCTTTATGCAGTTCCGCTTTTTTAATAGGTGTTTAACAGTTTTCGTGATAGTCGCCGTTTGCCTTTATCAGTTCAATCAGCTTTTCAACAGCTTGTTCTTCCGAAATATTCTTTTCGATACATTCCTTCCGTTTGTACAGACTGACTTTGCCTCGTCCGGCTCCTACATAGCCGTAATCGGCATCGGCCATTTCGCCCGGACCGTTTACGATGCATCCCATGATTCCTATTTTCAAGCCTTTCAGGTGTGAAGTGGCTGCTTTTATGCGGGCTATCGTTGCTTCAAGGTCATAAAGGGTACGTCCGCAACCCGGACAGGAGATATATTCGGTTTTGGAAGTGCGCACTCTTCCTGCCTGCAGGATACCGAATGCTGTTTCGTCTACTTTCTGTACCGGAATATCATTTCCTTGGTTGAAAAGTAAAATACCGTCGCATAAACCGTCGATGATGAGGGCACCCATGTCGGCAGCAGCTTTAATCTGAAGGTCTTCCAGATTGGTTTCGCTATAGTGCTGGAAGAATACTACCGGATTCTGTAATCCCTGACAGGTGAGCTGATGTACCAGTCCGCGGAATTCTCCCAAACGGTTGGGATGGTTGCTCTGTGCTACGATGACCACTTCGGGGTGCAGACGCAAGCCTGCTACTACCTCTTCGGTAAGGGCCATATAGGTCATGAACAGGAATTTCTGTTTGGCCGGATGGTGGTGCAGTTCGACCATCTGCTTGAAATTGAATGCCGGATAAGTGCCTTCTGTGCCGTCCCATACGTTGGCATCGACGATATACCCGGTGTTTGCATCGGCTTTTTCGGGCAATTGCTGTCCGCAGTAGATGTAATCGGGCTTGAATTGAGGATTCGTATCCAGGTTTCCTTCCAGTCGTGCGGAAATAACTACCGGGAGATTGTCTCCGCCGATGTTTCCTACGGGCTGTGTCTTTCTGCGGGTAGGGTGGATGTAATTGAAGTCGGGTGCTTCCATACCTGGAATGTACGGATGTCCGGCACGCTTCGTTACATAGTCTACCAGTTTGCGGGCAACCGGGATTTCTGCTTCGGGAGCCTCGCTCAGTGAAACGCGGATGGTATCGCCCAGTCCGTCGCATAACAGTGCTCCGATACCCAAAGCAGACTTGATACGGCCGTCTTCACCATCTCCGGCTTCGGTTACTCCCAAGTGGAGTGGGAATGCCATATTCTCTGCTTCCATTTGCTGGGCCAGCAGACGTACGGTCTGTACCATGATGACGGTGTTCGAAGCTTTGATGGAGATAACCACATTGGTGAAATTCTCTGCTACACAGATGCGCAGGAACTCCATGCAGGACTCGACCATTCCTTCGGGGGTATCACCGTAGCGCGACATGATGCGGTCGGACAGGGAGCCGTGGTTTACGCCGATACGGATGGCTGTATGGTTCTCCTTGCAGATGTTGAGAAAAGGAACAAGGCGTTCGCGTATTTTCTGGATTTCCTGGGCATACTCTTCGTCGGTATATTCCAGCTTTTTGAAAGTGCGTGCGGCATCTACATAGTTGCCCGGGTTGATACGTACCTTTTCGGCATAGAGGGCTGCCACATCTGCTACGTTCGGGTTGAAGTGGACATCTGCCACAAGTGGAGTGTCGTATCCCTGCGAGCGGAGACTCATGTTGATGTTTTTCAGGTTCTCTGCTTCGCGTACTCCCTGGGTAGTGAGACGGACGTATTCTCCACCAGCCTGAATGATGCGTTTGGCCTGTTCTACACAGGCTTCGGTATCCATGGTGACCGTGTTGGTCATACTCTGTATGCGTATAGGATAAGCGCCACCCAAAGGAGTGGCGCCTACATATACTTCATTTGCCTGTCGGCGAGAATAATTGAAGTAATCCATTAATTTGTCTTGTATGTGTATTTAACTTCTTTCAGCTCTTCGTTGGCTTTCACAATCTTGTTTTTCAAGCCTTCCTTGTAGGCTGCAAATTTTTCGGCCAATGCAGCATCACTCAGAGCCAGCATCTGTACGGCCAGAATAGCTGCATTCATGGCACCGTTGATGGCTACGGTAGCTACTGGGATGCCGGGAGGCATCTGAATGATGGAGTAAAGTGCGTCTACTCCGTCCAGAACAGAACCTTTTACGGGAACGCCGATGACGGGAAGAGTAGTGTTGGCTGCAATTACTCCCGGCAGTGCTGCTGCCATGCCTGCTGCGGCAATAATTACTTTAAGACCGCGGTCGGCTGCTCCTTTTGCAAACGCTTCTACCTCGGCCGGAGTACGGTGAGCCGAAAGGGCATTCATTTCAAAAGGAACTTGCATTTCATCGAGCAGTTTGGCCGCTTTTTCCATTACGGGAAGATCGGATGTGCTGCCCATGATGATACTTACAATTGGTTTCATAATTTGTTTTATTTATTCATTAATGATATTCTTGTATGCTTCGGCATCCAGCAGCGTATCCATCTGAGAGAGGTCGCTGGGTTTGAGTTGGATAATCCAGCCTTCGCCATACGGGTCTTGGTTGACCAGTTCCGGGTTTTCTTCCAGAGCACTGTTTACTTCCAGTACTTCGCCTGCTACAGGGAGGAAAAGGTCGGAAACTGTTTTTACGACTTCTATGCTGCCGAAAACTTCGTTTTGTTCCAGTGTTTCACCTGCCGTAGGGACATCTACGAAAACAATATCTCCCAGTTGTTCCTGTGCATAGTCGGTGATTCCTACGTAGGCAATATCGCCTTCCAAACGAATCCATTCATGTTCGTTGGTGTACTTTACATTGTTTGGAAAATTCATAATGTTTCGATTTTAAGGGTTTATATCTTGATTCAAATAAACAAAATTCCGGTGATTCCACAAAATAAACCTACAATAAATCCGCCCAGTACCTCGGTAAGTGTATGCTGCTTGACGATGATACGGGCCGAACCAAGCATCCCCGCAAGCAGAATGCTGACGCTTAGCCAGAAGACGGGATTGAAGTGGAAGATGAAACTGTAGGACAACAAGCCGCCTACCAGCAGGCCGCTGCTGGCTACGTGGGTGCTTATCTTGATTTTCAGGTTTACCAGTGTACATATGATCATGCAAATCAGCGTGGCAATGACAATGCCCGACATGTAGCGGGGAAGATGCAGTTTGTACATGGTGCCCAGACAGCCTAGATAACTGATGATGGTCAGTCCGTAAGGAATGAAACGGTTTTTCCGGTGGGTAAGTCCTTTGATGCCTAATCCGTTTATTTTCTGATGCAGATAGATAGCCAGCATGGGCAGCAATATGGTGAAGCAATATACCATGGACAGTATAATGAGCTTGTATTGCAGAGGCATGATGTGTAAATAGGTGCAGAAGAACAATAGCAGAAAAGCTACCAGTGGAACCATGAAGGGAGTAAAGATGGCCGAAATTACTCTGGCTACAAGGTATAGCTTGTCTTTCTGTATCGTTGTGTCTTCTGTTCTTTCTTCCGGATTGTGGAAGGTGAGCTGGTCAGGAATATTTGTTTCCATGTTGTTATCGTCTTAATCTTGCTACAGGTATATTAAGTTGTTGCCGGTATTTGGCTACCGTTCTTCGTGCAATGGGATATCCTTTTTCTTTAAGGCAGTCGGCCAGTTCGTCGTCGGTGTAGGGCTTGTTTTTGTCTTCACCGTTGACTAATTCTTTGAGGATGCGCTTTATTTCGCGGATGGAAAGCTCTTCGCCGTCTTCGGTGGTATAACCGTCGCTGAAAAAGAACTTCAAGGCATAGATGCCGAAATTGGTTTGCACATACTTGCTGTTGCTGACTCTGGAAACGGTAGAGATGTCGAGCTTGGCACGTTCGGCTACATCTTTCAGAATCATGGGCTTGAGAAGTGACTCATCGCCTTCCTGGAAAAACGGACGCTGCAGGTCTATAATGGCCTGCATGGTAGACATGAGGGTTTGCTGACGCTGCTTTACGGCATTGATGAATCCTTGGGCTGCATCTACTTTCTGCTTCAGGAACAGCATGGCATCTTTCGACTCTTTGCTCTGGTTGTTCTTGTTGCGTGTATGTTCGTCCAGCATTTCGGTAAATTCTCTGCTGAGGCGTAGCTCGGGAATGTTGTGGTTGTTGAGGCTCAGCAATATGGTTCCGTCATCTTCCGTTTCGACAATGAAATCGGGTATAATTTGCTGGAAATTCTTTCCGATAGCTTCTCCCAGCGAGCTTCCCGGGCGTGGATTGAGTTTGACCAGTTCGGCTACGGCTGCATCGTATTGTTCTTCGGATATGCCGAGACGCTGGATGATTTTCTCCTTGTTTTTGCGGGTAAAATCATCGCAGTATTTATCGATAATGTCATATTCAATCTGTTTCAGCGGAGAATTTTCTTTCCTTTTTATCTGAAGCAGCAGACATTCCTGCAGACTGCGTGCACCGATTCCTGCCGGGTCGAAGTCCTGAATAATGTTGATAATATGTTCTAATTCCTCTGGTGTAGTGGAAATCCCGTGATAGATAGTCAGTTCGTCAATCAGTGTGTCGTTACTCTTACGGAGCAGTCCGTCATCATCCAAAGAACCGATGATATACTCTGCCAGTTCTTTTTGATGTGCATCCAAATCCTGCATGCTTAACTGCTCTTTCAGTGTTTCGTAGAAAGACGTTGTATCCGAAAATGGAATTTCTTCGGCTATTTCTCCTTTGGAACGGTTGTTTTCCTGAAGCTTATAATCGGGTATATCATCTTCGGTACGGTAATCTCCCAATGACAAGTCTTCACTGCTTTCGGGGTTAGGATCTCCGTTCTCGTCTACGTTATAATCGTTTTCAGTGTCATTGTCGGGTGCTTCTTTACCTTCCTCCAGGGCTGGATTGTCCAGCAGTTCTGCGTGAATACGTTCCTCCAGTTCCATGGTTGGCAGTTCTAAAAGTCTTACTGCCAAAATTTGTTGGGGAGAAAGAGTCTGTACCTGTTGCTGTGCCTGTGTCTGCACCTGACGTGAACCTTGTACCATTTTGCTGTTGTTTTTGTATTTTACACAAAAGTAGTTATTTGTTGGTGAATATACCTTGTTCTTGGGATTTTTTAATACTGGAAACTGCTTCCTCCCAGGAATTCCCTAAGAAGTGACGTTGGAGGAAGTTCCCGGTCTTGTACGGATGTAAAGTACTCTAGAAACCGGCGCAGCCTATATGCTTCAGAGTATTCCGGACAGTTGTTTTTGACTTTGCGAAGAATGGGTTCGACATTGTCTTTCAGTACTGCCAGCTCGAACAGAAGTGCTGAGTTGAACATGGCGTCGGCATTTTCCTGATACGGGAATATCCATTTGTCTTCGCCTGCACGTACGCTTGGCCATCTGGCTATGGTCTCTTCGGCCGAGTATCCTCTGTATTTGAAGTCGCGTATGATTCTTCGGAGCAGTCGGTTGTCGGTGGTAGGGATATAGTTATGATTGTCGAGCATGATGGTTGTCAGGGCTGATACATAAATTTTGAACTTGTGGGCTTCGGGAATATGGGCTGTCAGCATCGGATTCAAAGCATGTATACCTTCCAGTATCAGTATCATGTTGTCCCGAAGGCGCAGCTTCTTTCCGCTGGCTTCGCGCAATCCGGTTGTAAAATTGAAACGGGGCAGTTCTATCTCTTTTCCAGCCAGAAGGTCTTGAAGCTGCGATTCGAAAAAGTCCAAGTCTAATGCATACAGGGATTCATAGTCATAGTTTCCGTTACTGTCTTTGGGGGTATCTTCTCTGTTTACGAAATAATCGTCGAGAGATACCGGATAGGGGCGCATGCCACTGGCAAGCAACTGGATACTCAGACGCTTGCTGAAAGTAGTTTTTCCGGATGAAGAAGGGCCCGAAATAAGAATGAGCTTCACTTCTCTATCGGTATTGGCCCGGTTGACAATCTCATCGGCAATGTGTGCTATCTTTTTTTCTTGTAAGGCTTCGGAAATGTTGATAAGTTCGGTGGCATGTCCCTCGTTGCAGGCAACATTCAGTTCGCCGACTGTACTTACTCCTAAAATCTGGTTCCAGTGATGTGATTCCTGAAAGACTTCGAGCATTTTTTCCTGTTTGATGACATCTTCCAGTTTCTCGGGATTCTCATAGCTTGGGATACGCAACAGCAGGCCATCATAGTATTTTATGAGGTCGAACAGACGGATGTATCCTGTGCTGGGGGCCAGACTTCCATAGAAATAGTCTACCGTATCGCCCAGTCTGTAGTAGCTTGAATATAGCTGTCCGCTGGTTTCCAACAGTAAGGCCTTGTCGTTCATACCCCGCTCTCTGAAGAGGCGTACAACATCTTCGGTATGTGATTCTACTCGCTCGAAAGGAATATCACATTGGATGATTTCCTTCATTTTGGCTTTGATTTTCTGGACATCACTGAGTTCAATGTCCCGGTCGATTTTCAGATTACAGAAATATCCTTTAGAAGCCGGATGCTCAAGAATGATTTGTCCGTTGGGGTAGAGGTCTTCAACAGCTTTTACCAAAACGAAGAACAATGAGCGTACGTAAGTTCGCTTTCCCGACTGGCTGGTGATATCGAGAAACTCAACGTCTTTATTGTAGTACACCTGGAAATCGAGGCTTTCAACTTTGTTGTTTACTTTGGCGCTTATTGGGCCGTAGGGCATTTCCAAATTAAAACCATTATAAATATCAATTAAAGAACTTCCTTTCGGGAAATTTTTTGTCTGATTGTTGTTTTTGCAATATATTTGTAACATAAATGTAATATCTATTTCTAAACATGATGGAATTGTTTCGTAAGTTATCAAATAAAAATTTACAATCCAATTCCTGTTAAACTAATTACAAATGGAGTATTCTTTTTATGATTTTTTAAAGCTGGTAGGTTCGCTTGCGCTTTTCCTTTACGGAATGAAGATTATGAGTGAGGGATTGCAGAAGTTTGCAGGTGACAGGTTGCGTAACATTCTTACGGCAATGACAACAAACCGGGTAACCGGGGTACTGACTGGAGTGCTGATTACGGCGCTGATACAATCTTCTTCGGCTACTACTGTTATGGTGGTTAGCTTTGTAAATGCGGGCCTTCTTACTTTAACTCAGTCTATTGGGGTAATTATGGGTGCCAATATCGGTACTACGGTTACTGCATGGATTATTTCTACCCTTGGGTTTAAAGTAGATATGGCAGCTATGTCGTTGCCTTTGCTGGCTGTAGGAATACCGTTGTTATTTAGTGGAAAGAGTAGTCGAAAATCAATTGGTGAATTTATTTTCGGCTTCTCTTTTTTATTTATGGGCCTTTCACTGCTGAAAGGTAATGCCCCGGACTTGAGCCGGAATCCGGAAATGCTGTCGTTTGTACAGAATTATACGGATATGGGATATGGCTCTATCTTCTTGTTTGTCATCATTGGAACTATTCTGACTATGGTGGTACAGGCTTCGGCAGCTACAATGGCTATTACCCTGATTATGTGTGCTAATGGGTGGATAAGCTTTGAACTTGGAGCTGCATTGGTATTGGGCGAAAATATCGGAACGACTATTACGGCCAATCTGGCTGCCCTTACTGGAAATACCCAATCCCGAAGAGCGGCTTTAGCCCATCTGGTTTTTAATATTTTTGGTGTTTGCTGGGTTTTGTGCGTATTCCATCCATTTATAGAAGGTGTTTCATGGTTTGTAGATAATGTGATGGGAACACCAGACCCGTCGGTTGCTGTTTCATTTAAATTATCGGCTTTCCATACTGCATTTAATGTTTGTAATGTGCTCTTGTTGATTTGGTTTGTGAAACCAATTGAAAAGACTGTCTGCATGATTATTCCACAAAAAGCAGAGGATGAAGAATATCATTTGAAGTATATAGCAGGAGGGCTTCTGTCCACTTCAGAGCTTTCTATTCTTCAGGCAAGAAAGGAAATACTGGTTTATATCGACCGTACACACCGTATGTTTGGTATGGTAAAACAATTGTTTACCATGAAAAACGGGGCTGATTTTAATAAACTTTTCAGCAGAATAGAGAAATACGAGAATATCAGTGACCGGATGGAGCTTGAGATAGCACGTTATTTGAATAATGTACTTGATGGCCGGTTAAGTTCTGAAGGAAAGGTAGCAGTGCAAGGAATGCAGCGTGAAGTGGATGAAATAGAAAGCATTGGAGACAGTTGCTACAACTTATCGCGCACCATTACCCGTAAGGTAAACAGTAATGAGCCTTTTACAGAGAAACAAGAACAAAACCTTTTTCAGATGTTTGATTTGGTGGAACAGGCTTTATTGAATATGAGAGAGGTTGTAGAACATGCGGAAACCCAACGTGTTTCTGAAATCAATAAGGCATTTAATCTGGAAAATGAAATCAATAATTACAGAAAACAGCTTAGAGATTTAAACCTGCAGTCGGTGAATAATAAAGAGTACGATTATCAGACAGGTATCTACTATATGGATATGGTAAATGAATGCGAAAAGCTGGGAGATTATGTGGTGAATGTAGTGGAAGCCAGCAGTATGCTTCGTGACAGGAAATAATTTAGTTCGTATTGTAAGCAATAAAAAAGAGCTATTCGCCTTGGTGAATAGCTCTTTTTATATAGTTTTAATTGGAGTTTACGAATTATTTTTCGATGCTAACCAATTCTACTTCGAAAATCAGAGTTGAGAAAGGTTTGATTTTCGGACCAGCTTCTCTTGCTCCGTATGCCAGTTCCTGTGGAATATAAAGTTCCCATTTAGAACCAACAGGCATCATAGTCAAAGCTTCAGTCCATCCTTTGATAACCTGGTCTGCGCGGAAAGTAGTAGGCTCGTTACGGTCGTAAGAGCTGTCGAACTGAGTTCCGTCAATCAAAGTACCTTTATAGTTAACTTTTACAGTTGAAGAGTCAGTAGGAATAGCTCCGTTTCCTGCTTTGATAATTTTATATTGCAAACCGCTAGGAGTTGTTTTAACACCTTCTTTAGTTTTGTTTTCTGCAAGGAATTTTTCGTTTTCAGCTTTGTATTCAGCATATTTTTCTTCTGTAGCTTTTGCTTTGATTGCATCAGCTTTTGTGCGTACAAAGTCATTAGCAGTATTCATGTCAACCATACCTTTTTCCTGTACGGCAGCAATGAAACCAGCCAAGAAGTTTTCTTTGCTCAAGCTGTTTACAGAGTCATTACCAAACAGCTGTCTGTTGATTGCATCGAACATATCGCCGCTGATTTGCTGTCCAATCTGCATACCAGCCATGTAAGCTTTCTGTTTAGCATCTGTTTCTTTTGTTCCCTGTTCGATACCTCTGATGAAATCAGCCATGTATGCAGTATCTACACCCATGCGGCTGATAACATAGTCTTTCAGACCTTGTGTGTTGGTCATACCAATCATATATGATAATGAGTCAACGTCCGATTTGATGTTTGCTTTAGGTCCTTGTGCTGTACACGATGCCAAGCTGGCTGCAGCTGCAAACATCATGAAAATTGTGCTTTTTTTCATTTGTCTTTTTATCTTTTAAATATTACAAAACTTCAATTAATTCTACTTCGAAAATAAGTGTGCTGTGAGGAGGAATCATTTCACCGGCACCATTAGCTCCATAGGCCAAATCAGAAGGAATATAAAGTTTCCATTTTGCACCTTCAGACATTAACTGTAAAGCTTCTACCCATCCTTTGATAACCTGATTTACTCCAAAAACAGCTGGCTCACCGCGTTTGATTGAACTGTCGAATAATGTTCCGTCGATAAGAGTTCCTTCATAATGGCAACGAACGCGATCGGTAGCTTTAGGCTTTTTGCCATTGCCTTCTGTGATAACTTCGTACTGCAATCCACTAGGGAGTGTTACGATTTTTGGATTTTTCTTATTTTCTTCGAGGAATGCTTTACCTTTTGCAATGTTTTCTGCATTGATTTTTTCTTCCAGTTCGGTAAAGTATTTGTTTACAATTTCGCGTGCTTCATTATGAGAAATTGCTGTTTGGTTACCTTCTAATACGTCCTTGATTGCCTGAGCGAAATCGTTTACTTCAATGTTGCGAGCCCCCATACTCAACAAATTCTGGCCAATACCCAGGCCAATGGCGTAGCTAAATTTATCCATAAAAAACTGAATTATTTATAAGATTATTTTACGAGTTGCAAATGTATTCTTTTTCTTTGAATCGGAAGCGCTTCCGGTGATTAAATTTTCTTATTTTTGTGAATACCAATAACATGGGAGGATTTTATATGAAGAAATTAGTAGTATTGACAGGTGCCGGAATGAGTGCGGAAAGTGGTATCAGTACATTTCGTGATGCGGGTGGATTGTGGGACCAGTATCCGGTAGAACAGGTAGCTACTCCGGAGGGATATGCAGCGAATCCGGAGCTTGTGATTAATTTTTATAATGAGCGTAGAAAACAATTGTTGCAAGTGCGTCCTAATAGAGGACATGAATTGTTGGCTTCGCTGGAAGATGATTTTGATGTTACGGTTATTACTCAGAATGTAGATAATTTGCATGAAAGGGTTGGCAGTAGTAAAGTTATTCATTTGCACGGTGAGCTTACCAAAGTTACTTCTAGTAAAAATCCCAATGATTTGTCTTGTATTCGGGAATTGTCTCCCGAGAATTACGAAGTCAAGATAGGCGATTTGGCCGCTGACGGTTCTCAGCTACGTCCGTTTATTGTATGGTTTGGTGAGAGTGTTCCGATGGTTGAATTGGCAATTGAGCAGGTGATGGAAGCTGATATCTTTCTGATTATAGGGACCTCCCTAAATGTTTATCCGGCTGCAGGATTGCTGAATTATGTGCGTACCGGCGTACCAGTATACCTTATTGATCCCAAGACGGTTAGAGTCCCGTATGGACGTGAAGTTACCGTGATACAAAAAGGAGCTTCGGAAGGTATGGAAGAATTGAAAAAAATGTTATTGAATAAATAGGATTAAACAAAATCTATTTATATTTGTTCTGTATATATTAACCATAATAACTAACATTAAAAACGTATTGAAGCATGAAAAAGTACATTTGCACAGTATGTGACTGGGTATATGATCCTGAAGTAGGTGATCCAGATAACGGTATTGCAGCAGGAACAGCTTTTGAAGATATTCCTGAAGATTGGGTTTGCCCGGTTTGCGGTGTAGGTAAAGAAGATTTTCAGGTAGTAGAAGATTGATTTTTACCGTTGGATATAAAGAGAGGATTGTGATGAGCAATCCTCTTTTAGTTTATAAAAAAAGGTCTTCATTTTGAGGACCTTTTTCAATTTTAGTATGTAGCATTATTTCTGCTCATTGTTGTGAGGCTTTCTTTCGCGTTTTGCTCCGTTACCGTTTTGCAAACCTTTCGGTTTTGGCAGCAGAACTTTGTGTGAAAGTTTGAATTTGCCTGTTTTCGGGTCGATATCCAACAGCTTAACTTGGATTTCATCGCCTTCTTTCAATCCAGCCTCTTCGATAGTTTCCAGACGTTTCCAATCCATTTCAGAGATGTGCAGCAAGCCATCTTTTCCTGGCAGGAATTCTACGAATGCACCATAAGGCATGATAGAACGAACCTTACCGATATAAACTTCACCGATTTCAGGAACAGCAACAATACCTTTGATCATGCGTACAGCATCGTCGATGCATTTTTTGTTTGTACCTGCAATTTCGATTCGGCCTACACCGTCTACTTCTTCGATTGTGATAGTAGCACCAGTTTCTTCCTGCATTCCCTGAATAATTTTACCGCCCGGGCCAATTACTGCTCCAATAAATTCTTTTGGAATAGTCATTGTCTCGATACGTGGAGCATGAGGCTTCAAGTCTGGGTTTGGCTGAGCGATACATTCAGTAATCTTTCCTAAAATGTATTCACGACCCTGTTTTGCCTGAAGCAATGCTTTTTCCAAAATATCGTATGTAAGTCCGTCACATTTGATATCCATCTGAGTAGCAGTGATACCCTTGCATGTTCCTGTAACTTTGAAGTCCATATCTCCCAAGTGGTCTTCATCACCAAGGATATCTGAAAGGACAGCATACTTATCTTCACCGGCATTTTTGATCAATCCCATTGCAATACCAGATACCGGATTCTTGATAGGTACACCAGCGTCCATCAGAGCAAGTGTTCCGGCACAAACTGTAGCCATTGATGAAGAACCGTTTGATTCAAGGATATCTGAAACGACACGTACACAGTATGGATAATCTTCTGGAATTTGTCCTTTCAAAGCACGCCATGCCAAGTGACCGTGACCGATTTCACGACGGCCTACACCGCGCTGTGCTTTTGCTTCACCAGTAGAGAATGGAGGGAAGTTGTAGTGCAACAAGAAACGTTCTTTATGCTGGTCAAGAACATCGTCCACAATTTTCTCGTCCAGTTTGGTTCCCAATGTAACAGTACTGAGCGACTGAGTTTCTCCACGTGTGAAGATAGAAGAACCGTGAGGGCCTGGCAGCGGACTAACCTCGCACCAGATAGGACGGATTTCTGTAGTTGTACGACCATCCAGACGTTTGCCTTCATCCAAGATACAACGACGCATAGCTTCTTTTTCCACATCGTGGTAGTAGCGGTCAATCATACCTTCTTTTTCTTCCAGCTCTTCTTCAGTGAACTGTGCTTTGAATTCTTCGCAAATGCTGTCGAAAGCATCCTGACGTTCATGTTTGTTTCTATTGCCTGAAGCAGCGATAGCATATGCTTTTTCGTAGCAAGCATCGTGAACTGCCTTACGCAAGTCTTCGTCGTTTTCTTCGTGACAATATTCGCGTTTTACAGTTTTGCCAACTTCTTCCATCAGTTCCATCTGCGCTTTGCAATGAACTTTGATAGCATCGTGGGCAAATTTCATAGCTTCCAACAAGTCTTGTTCAGACACTTCTTTCATTTCACCTTCTACCATCATGATATTTTCATAAGTAGCGGCTACCATGATGTCCATGTCGGCACGTTCAAGAGCTTCGAATGTTGGGTTGATAACAAATTGTCCGTCGATACGTGCAACACGTACTTCAGAAATCGGACCTCCGAATGGAATGTCTGAAACAGCCAGTGCGGCAGAAGCAGCCAAACCGGCCAGTGCGTCTGGCATGTCAACACCATCGGCAGAATAAAGTATGATATTTACGTAAACTTCAGCATGGTAATTGTCTGGGAAAAGTGGACGCAATGCGCGGTCTACCAGACGGCAAGTGAGAATTTCGTAATCTGAAGCCTTTCCTTCACGTTTGGTAAAGCCACCTGGAAAACGTCCGAATGCGGAATATTTTTCTCTGTACTCTACCTGGAGAGGCATAAAATCTGTACCGGGAACTGCATCTTTTGCTGCACAAACAGTAGCCAGCAACATGGTATTACCCATGCGTAGCATAACAGCACCATCTGCCTGTTTTGCCAGCTTTCCCGTTTCGAGTGTGATGGTTCTTCCATCACCAAGCTCGATCGTCTTAACAATAGGATTGATCATAAAAAATGTATTAATAGATATTCTTTTCAAAATTCGTACAAAGATAGGGAATTTCTTGTAGTATAGGGGAGTATAATGAAATAAAAATCATTTTTTTAGTGCTTTTTTGTGTCCTGAAAATAAGATAGATGCAAAAATCTTTGTCAAATCGTGAAAAGCCGTATCTTTGCAGGCAAATTTTTTTAATTCGTAAGATGTATATGAAAGGAAAAGGATATTTATTGCTGGCATTACTTGGTATGGTTACAGCTTGTGAGCATAAGCCTTCGTTTACCGTAGAAGGAAATATTACAGATGCGGCAGATAAAGTCTTGTATTTTGAGCATTCCGGACTTTCGGGAATCGAAACGCTTGACTCGGTTAAGTTGGATGCGTCTGGAAGTTATTGTTTTAGTGGAAATCGTCCGGAATCGCCCGAATATTACCGTTTGCGGGTTGATGATAAAGTAATTAACTTTTCTGTAGATTCTACTGAAACCATTGGTATTCATGCCGACTTTGCGACGTTTGCTACTGGCTATAAAGTCGAAGGTTCGGAAAATAACGACAAAATTAAGGAACTGGTCTTGCTTCAGGCCGATTTGCAGAAACGCGTGAACGAGCTTAGTGCAGCTTCTATGCCTATTGGTATTTTGCAGGACAGTCTTCAGCAGACAATAGCAAGATACAAAGATCAGGTAAAGCGGAATTATATTTTTGCTGCACCTAATAAGCCCTATGCATATTTTGCTTTGTTTCAGGAAGTAAACGGAACTATGATTTTTGATCCGTTGACAGACCGTAATGACGTAAAATGTTTTGCAGCAGTAGCGACAAGCCTTAATAACGCTTATCCACACGCCGACCGTTCGCGTAATTTATATAATACGGTGATTAAGGGAATGAAAAATACCCGTGTCGTTAAAGAAAAAGCATTGGAGGTTAATCCTGATGTTGTGAAGGAAGCATCATTGATTGATATTCAGTTGCGTGATGTAAATGGTAATATCCGTACGTTGTCAGAGCTGAAAGGAAAGGTTGTATTGTTGAATTTTACAACTTATCAGGACAAGATGTCTGGAACTTATAACCTTGCATTGCGTGAGCTATATAATAAGTACTCGGCAAAAGGACTGGAAATTTATCAAATATCGTTGGATGGAGACGAACATTTCTGGAAAGTTGCTTCTGACAACCTGCCATGGATTTGTGTAAGAGATGCCAAAGGAGTGTATTCTACTTATGCCAATTTATATGGTGTAACTCAGTTACCCACTATTTTCTTGATTAACCGTTCAAATGAATTGAGTTTGCGTGCAACACCTCAAACAGACCTTGAGGCGGCAATAAATAAATTGCTCTAATATATTATGTTACACAGCATGATAAAATAGAAGTGAAGTAAACTTGACTGATATCAAAGAAAAGATTATCTTTGCCAACGGTAAAAGAAAAAGGAAGAGGGTTCCGGCATTAAGTGATGTCGGAATTCTTTTTTGTTTTATAGATAGTAAATAATTAACAAGATAAAAAGGAGGAAACTAGTATGGCGTATATGTCAGAAGAAGGCTATCAGAAACTGGTAGCCGAGTTGAAGTATCTGGAGGCTGTTGAGCGTCCTAGAATTGTTGCTGCAATTGCAGAGGCGCGTGATAAAGGTGATTTGTCTGAAAATGCAGAATACGATGCAGCAAAAGAAGCTCAGGGCTTGCTGGAAATGAAAATTAATCAGTTGAAAGCAACAATTGGTGATGCTAAGATTATTGATACATCTAAGCTGAATGCTGATACTGTACAGATTCTGACTCGTGTAGAGTTGAAGAATGTAAAGACAGGCATGAAGATGGCTTATACAATTGTATCTGAAAGCGAAGCTAACCTGAAAGAGGGTAAGATTTCTGTTAATACACCTATTGCCAAAGGTTTGTTGGGTAAGAAAGTAGGTGATGTAGCAGAGATTACAATTCCGCAGGGAAAGATTACGCTTGAAATTATGAGTATATCATTTTAACTGAAAGGGGCAGCCTGTTTTGCAGGTTTTGCCCCTTTTATAATTCCTAATAGAGTATGGCAACAATTTTTAGTAAGATTATAGCGGGTGAGATTCCTAGCTATAAAGTAGCAGAAAATGATCAGTTTTATGCTTTTCTCGACATTAATCCGTTGGTAAAAGGACATACCCTCGTGGTGCCTAAACGTGAAGTTGATTATATATTTGACTTGAGCGATGAGGAGCTGGCTGCTATGCAGGTTTTTGCTAAAAGTGTAGCATTGGCTATTCAGACTGCTTTCCCTTGTCGTAAAGTAGGACAGGCGGTTATCGGGTTGGAAGTGCCTCATGCACACATTCATCTTATTCCTATTCAGAAAGAATCGGATATGCTTTTTTCAAATCCCAAACTTAAATTGACTGCCGAAGAGTTTGAAGCCATAGCTCAGGCTATTCATAATGCATGGGTAAATCGTTAATAATAGTTTCTTTTTTATTATATTTGAAGCATCTTGTACTGCATTAGGTATAAGATGCTTTTTTTATTTTTCAAATACTATCCCCATGAATAAAAGAATTTGGCTGTTTGTTTTCTGTGTTTGTACTCCCTTATTTATACAGGCACAGACCTTCCAGATAAAAGGTAAGGTAATAGAAACAATTTCGCGTTTGCCTGTGCCTTATGCGAATGTCTGGATTGCCGGTTTGAGTGTAGGAGCCGCTACTGATGCAGAAGGAGCATTTGTTATTGATAAAGTTCCTCCCGGAATCTACAAGTTACAGGTATCTGCTTTAGGGTATAAAACGGTAGTTACACCAGAATATAAGGTAAATCATCTTACCCCCTTTGTAAATGTGGAGATGGAAGAAGAAAGTGCCCAACTGGAAGGAATCAGTGTAGTTGCACCTATGTTTAAAAAGCTGCCCGAGAGTCCTGTAAGCTTGCGGGTGATTGGATTGCAGGAAATAGAAAAAGCTCCGGGAGCGAATCGGGATATTTCGCGTATTGTGCAAAGCTATCCTGGTGTAGCCTTTTCGCCGGCAGGTTATAGAAACGACCTGATGGTAAGAGGAGGAGGACCTTCTGAAAATCGGTTTTATCTGGACGGTATAGAGATTCCCAACATTAATCATTTTAGTACACAAGGCGCTTCGGGCGGTCCTGTTGGTATCATTAATGCCGACCTTGTGCGTGAGGTTAACTTCTATACAGGAGCTTTTCCTGCCTCGAAAGGCAATGCCTTAAGCTCAGTTCTTGATTTCAGGTTAAGAGATGGTGATATGGACCGTAACTCTTTTAAGGCAACTTTAGGAGCTTCGGAGTTCTCGCTGACATCGACTGGGCATTTGTCCTCTAAAACCTCATATCTGGTTTCAGTCAGACAATCTTACCTGCAATTGCTGTTTAAAGTATTAGGGTTTCCTTTCCTGCCGGCCTATACTGATGCACAGTTTAAAATAAAAACCCGTTTCAATAGTACGAATGAATTGACTGTTCTGGGAATTGGAGGGGTAGACCGTATGAAACTGAATATGGATGTAGAAGGTGAAGATGCCGATTATCTGTTGAGCTATTTGCCTAAAATTGAGCAGGAAACTTTTACCTTAGGCGCAATATATAAGCATTATGCCGGGAACCATATTCAGAGTGTTTCCATAAGCCATAGTTACTTGAATAATCGTAATTTGAAATATCAGGATAACGATGAAAGTAGCGAAAGCAATCTGATGTTGAGATTGAAATCAATAGAACAGGAAAGCAGGCTGCGCTTGGAGAACAGTTCGGCTTTAGGAAATTGGAAAGTGAAGGGTGGGGTAGAGTTAGTCTACTCGCAATATGATAATACTTTTTTCCAGAAGCGCTTTGTTCAAGAAGAGGAACGCTATGATTATCGTGCCGATTTGAACCTGTGGAGAGGCGGCCTTTATGCTTCTGCGGATTATACATCGTCTGATGAAAAATTTTCTGCATCATTGGGCGTTCGTACAGATATATGCAGTTTTTCTTCGGCGACCAATAAACTCGAGGAACAGCTTTCACCCAGAATGTCTCTTTCTTATAAGCTCATAGACAATCTGTTTGTGAATGGGCATTTAGGCTTGTATTCGGTTCATCCGACATTTCGAGTGATAGTTTCCTAAAAAGGAAAACCGCTGAACAAA
>CAJKDC010000053.1 GCA_905198575.1 uncultured Bacteroides sp.
GGTCCATGATACGTCCTGCACGGTTGTAGCCGATGGAGAATTTACGCTGAATCAGTGAAGTCGATCCCTGCTGGTTGTAAATCACCAGTCGGGCAGCTTCCTCAAACAGCGGGTCCAGCCGGTTCATGTCCACGTCGGCAGCACCGCCCAGGTCCGCATTCTCGTCCACATACTCAGGCAGCATGAAGGCCATCGGATACCCCTGCTGCTTGCTGATGAAGTTGGCAATGCGTTCCACCTCCGGTGTATCCACGAAAGCACACTGCACACGCACCGGGTCGTTGCCCTGCAGATACAGCATGTCGCCTTTTCCCACCAGCTGCTGTGCGCCCGAGCGGTCTAGAATCGTACGCGAGTCCATCATCGAAGCCACACGGAACGCCACACGTGCCGGGAAGTTCGCCTTGATGGTACCCGTAATGATGTTCGTCGTCGGACGCTGTGTCGCGATAATCGCATGGATACCCACCGCACGCGCCAGCTGCGCAATACGGCAGATCGGCAGTTCCACTTCCTTGCCTGCCGTCATAATCAGGTCGCCGAACTCGTCGATGATAATCACGATGTACGGCAGATAGCGGTGTCCGTTGTTCGGGTTCAGCTGTCGGGCAATGAATTTCGCGTTATACTCTTTCACCGTACGGCAACCTGCCATCTTCAGCAAGTCGTAGCGCTGGTCCATTTCCACACACAGCGAGTTCAGTGTCTGCACCACCTTCGTTACATCCGTAATGATGGCATCTCCGCCGTCCGGCAATTTCGCCAGGAAGTGCTTTTCTATCGGCGCATAGATGGCAAATTCCACCTTCTTCGGGTCGATAATCACAAACTTCAGCTCGCTCGGATGCTTCTTATATAATAAGGAGGTCACGATGGCATTCAGTCCTACGGACTTACCCTGACCTGTAGCACCCGCTACCAGCATATGCGGCGCCTTGGCCAGATCCACCATGAATACCTCGTTCGTAATGGTCTTACCCAGTGCCACCGGCAGGTCGAATGTCGTTTCCTGAAATTTCTTGCTGCTCAGAATCGACTGCATCGGCACGATGCGTGGATTGGCATTCGGCACCTCGATACCGATGGTACCCTTGCCCGGTATCGGTGCGATGATACGGATACCCAGCGCCGCCAGACTCAGGGCGATATCGTCTTCCAGGTTACGGATTTTCGAGATACGCACCCCTTCGGCCGGTGTAATCTCATACAGCGTGATGGTCGGTCCCACACTCGCCTTAATCGAGCTGATTTCGATACCGAAGTTGCGCAACACCTTGATGATGCGGTCCTTGTTGGCATTCTGCTCAATCATATCGATAGACGGTGAGTTGTCCGTATAGTTGTTCAGCAAGTCCAGGGTAGGGAAGTGGTAATTCTCCAAATCCAGGCGCGGGTTGTACGGCGTGTTCAGGTCGCCGCGGCTGTCCGCTTCCTCCGTAGCAGTCTCTTCTGCAGTTTCCTCGCTGATTTCAAACACAGGCTCTTCTTCCTTTTTCGCCGCCGCAGCCGGTTGTTCTTCTACCCGTACTTCCGACGGCTTGCTGTCAAAAGGGCGCTCGCTCCGCGGAGTTTCAGCAGCCGGTTTTACCGGTTCTTCCACTTTCTCTTCCTCTTCCAGCTCCGCCTCCATTTCTGTTTCCGGCTGTTCCGGTTCCTCATAAACCTCCTGGGGCTCTTCCGGTTCCTCGTCTACGGTCAGCGGCATTTCTGATTCCGGCTCCTGCTTCGGTATCACCGGTTTTTCAGGCTCGGCTGGTTCCTGTTTTGCTTCGGCAGGTTTCACAGCCTCTTCCGCTACCACCGTTGTGGCGGCAGTTGCAGCAGTCGCCGCTGCATATCCGGCAGCTTCGGCAGTTGTTGTTTCGGTAGCTTCAGCCGCATTTTCTTCCTGCTGATGGCGTTTCAAGTCCGGATGTAGCACCCTGCGCACCAAGTTCATCGTACTGCGGCGCAGGTAAATGGCAATCAGTACCGCCGTAACCAGCAGCAACAGGCCCACGCCCGTCAATCCCAGCTGCGAACCCAGCCACAGGCAGATATTCTGTCCGTGTACGCCACCCGCATACAGGAATGAGCTTCCCATTGTTTCCGGCATCAGCACTGACAGAAATCCCAAGGCTATCGAGAACCATATCATCAGGATTGCACACACCATGAACCAGCGTTTCAGGCGTACCTCGTAGGCTTTCATCATCTTCATACCCGCCGCTATCAGGAAGATAACGATGAAGAAGGCAGCCACGCCAAAACACTTGTTGATTAAAAATTCGGCCATTCGGGCTCCCAAAGCTCCGGCATAGTTCTGGTAGGCGGTTCCCGGATTCAGCAGTTCACCGTTTTCCGGATGTGCCAGCAGACTCTGGTCGGCGGCTCCCGTTACGAAAAACGAAATGAACGCCAGTGTCATATACACGGCAAAAATCAGACAGAGCAGACCCATTACAAAAACAGGAGTTTCTCCTCTCATCACAGTCATCACCTTCTTTCCGTTTATCAGCGGTTCTTTTTCTTCTGTTCTTTTTTTATCGTTTTTTTTCTTGAACATAGTGCAAATGTATAATTGTATTCAGCGCAAATGTACAAATATAAAGTAGAACTGCGAAATTTTTTTTGTACCTTTGCGGGCGTTAAATATATTTTATGGATACAGATAAGCAAATTATTTTCGATAAGAATGTGGTCGAGTTTGTAACGGTTGCCGCTCAGGTCTGCGCTTTCTTGGAACGTGCTTCCGAGCAGCCCCGCCGTACGTTTGTCGACACTTCACTCAAGCTGTTGCCGCTCTTGTACCTCAAGGCGTGCCTGTTGCCTCCCTGCAGCCGTATGGAGGAAATCGACCCTGAAACCTTCGTTACCGAGACCGACTACGAGATTGTACGCGGTGCCGTAGCTGCCGTCATGGCCGATAAGGACGACTACCTCGAAGTCTTCCTCGACGATATGGCCTATAGTGATACGCCCATCCGTCAGACCATCTCCGAAGGGCTGGCCGATATCTACCAGCCGTTGCGCGACTTCCTCGAAGTCTACCGCCTGGGTCTGGAGTACACCATGAACGATGCCCTCGTTATCTGCCGCGAACAGTTTGCCGAGTACTGGGGCCAGCGTTTGCTCAACGTGCTGCGTGCCCTGCATGCCGTACGCTATGCCGCATCTGCCGACGATGAGGCTGCAGCCGGTGACGAAACCGATTCCCGCGAAGTATAACCCGAATCCGAACTATATAGAATCAATGACCGTAATTAAGAACAAAATATCCAAACAGGAAGTGGCAGCCTTGCCCAAGGTTGTGTTCCCCGGCCGTGTGTTTGTCATCAACACCGAGTCCGAGGCACAGAAGGCCGTCAGCTACCTGCAGAGCCAGTCGCTGGTGGGGGTCGATACGGAGACCCGTCCCTCCTTCAAGCGTGGTCAGACCCACAAGGTAGCGCTTCTGCAGATTTCTACGGCCGATACCTGCTTTCTTTTCCGGCTCAACCGCCTGGGACTGCCCGATTTCCTCATCGGTTTTCTGCAGGGCGATGTCCTCAAGGTAGGACTCTCGCTCAAGGACGATTTCATGATGCTGCGCAAGCGCGACAATTCGCAGGACCCGCGCAAGGGGCGCTGGATAGACCTTCAGGACTACATCCCCCGCTTCGGGCTCGAGGAGCGCAGCCTCCAGAAAATCTACGCCCTGCTCTTTCACGAGAAGATTTCGAAGAGCCAGCGGCTCACCAACTGGGAGGCCGATGTCCTCACCGAGGCGCAGCAGTACTATGCCGCTACCGATGCCTGGGCTTGCGTACGCATTTATAATTATGTAGAAGAGCTCAAGGCCACCGGCCTCTACACCATCGAGCAGGTACCCCAACCCCAGTCCGCCGGGGATAGTGAGGCGGCATCCACCCACTGATTTATTTAGTTTTACACATGTCATACAGAAAAGTATTTCTCAAGTCCGGAAAAGCCGAATCCCTGCGCCGTTTTCACCCGTGGGTATTCTCCGGCGCCATTGCCCGCATCGAGGGCACTCCCCAGGAGGGAGAGATAGTCGATGTCTATACATCCGACAAGGAATTCATTGCCTGTGGTCATTACCAGGTGGGCAGCATTGCCGTGCGTGTACTCAGTTTCCGTCAGGAACCCATCAACCATGATTTCTGGGTGCGCAAGCTGGCTGTAGCGCTCGACCTGCGCCGTTGCCTCAATCTTGTCGATAATCCGCAGAACAACACCTTCCGTCTGGTACACGGTGAAGGCGACAACCTGCCGGGTCTGATTATCGATGTCTACGGCCATACCGCCGTTATGCAGGCACACTCCGTAGGTATGCACGTCTACCGCATGGAGATTGCCGAAGCCCTTACCGAAGTGATGGGCGACATCGTGCAGAACATTTATTATAAGTCCGAAACCACCTTGCCCTTCAAGGCCGACCTGGTTGGTTCGGAAAACGGATTCATCAAGGGCGGAAGCGATGAGAATGTAGCCCTCGAAAACGGCCTGAAGTTCCACGTAGACTGGCTGAAAGGTCAGAAGACCGGCTTCTTCGTCGACCAGCGCGAAAACCGTCACCTGCTCGAACGCTATTCACGCGGTCGTAGCGTGCTCAACATGTTCTGCTACACCGGCGGCTTTTCGTTCTATGCCATGCGCGGCGGTGCCCGTCTGGTGCATTCGGTAGACAGCTCTGCCAAAGCCATCGACCTCACCAACCAGAACGTCGAGCTTAACTTCCCCGGCGATGCCCGTCACCAGGCCTATGCCGAAGATGCTTTCAAGTACCTCGACCGCATGGGCGACCAGTACGATCTGATTATCCTAGACCCGCCTGCTTTTGCCAAGCATAAGGATGCCTTGCGCAATGCCCTGCGCGGCTACACCAAGCTCAACGCCAAGGCATTCGAGAAAATCCAGCCGGGCGGTATCCTCTTCACCTTCTCCTGCTCGCAGGTAGTCGACAAGGTGAATTTCCGTAACGCCGTCTTCACGGCAGCAGCCCAGAGCGGACGCAGCGTGCGTATCCTGCACCAGCTCACCCAGCCGGGCGACCATCCGGTCAATATTTACCATCCGGAAGGCGAGTACCTCAAGGGACTGGTACTGTATGTAGAATAAAAAAAATGAGAGCGGGTTACCTTCACAACCCGCTCCCATTTTTTTATGTTGTAATCTTTTCCACATATCCCGCCGGAATATCCACCACGGCACATCCCAGCTGCTCAATCCGTACCCGTAGCTCATGCTTGCCGTCCACGCTCACCAGTTCCCCTTCCAGGTCTTTCAGCGGTCCCTTCAGCACCCGCACCTTTTCGCCCGGACAGAAACTGTCGCTGCAAAAATGAACCGCCTCGTCCGAGAAGTCCAGCATGAAGCGGAACGCCTCCATCTCCTTGTCACGGATAATGGCCGGTCGGTGTGTCGTGCGGTCTATCAGAAATCCCCGGGCCGATGCTTCCGTCTGCAGAATCTCCAGCCGTTGTTTCTCATTGGTACGCACAAACACCATCATCGGTATAACCACCTGCTTTACCTTCTTCTTGCGGTCACTCCATTGCTTTACCACCTCTTGTATCGGTACAAAGCATTCTATTTGCTTTGCCTTCAAGTGTTCAGCCACCCGTTTCTCGTGGTGCATCATCACATACATTGCATACCAATGTTCCATTGCTATTTATCTTTTGTAAGTTATACCTACAAATGTAAGACAAAAAAACCGCTTATCCAAATGTCGCCGTACGCATATCCCCGTTCTGCCGGAAAGCCCGGTGCAGCGCAAAGGCCTCGTCCAGCAGGAAAGGCGTATGGCAGCCCGTTGCCCGTTTCAGATAATCCCATAGCAGTTCCTTATAATCCGGATGCGCACAGTTCTCGATGATGCAGCGAGCCCGTTGCAGCGGCGATTTGCCCCGCAGGTCGGCCACTCCCTGTTCCGTCACCAGGATACGCACGTCGTGTTCCGTACTGTCCACATGCGTCACCTGCGGCACGATGGCCGAAATCAGTCCGCCCTTCGCCGTCGACGGGGTTGTAAAAATACTCAGGAATGCGTTGCGCGAGAAGTCCGCCGAGCCCCCGATACCGTTCATCATCCGGTTGCCCAGTACATGCGTACTGTTCACATTGCCGCAGATGTCCGCTTCCAGCGCCGTATTGATGGCAATCACACCCAGACGGCGAATCAGCTCCGGATGGTTCGTAATCTCCTGCGGGCGCAGCAGCAGACGCTTGCCCAGCACATCCATGTGGTCATACACCGCATCCAGCTTCTCTTCCGACAGCGTCAGCGAGCTGCCCGTTGCAAAGCCGATGCGTCCCTCCAGCATCAGGTCCACCACTGAGTTCTGAATCACCTCCGTGTACATATTGAATGCCGGCAACTCCCGTTCGGCTCCCATAGCCCCCAGTACCGCATTGGCAATATTGCCCACACCCGATTGCAGCGGCAGAAACTCCTTCGGGATGCCGCCCCGTTTCCATTCCCCCAGCAGGAAATCCGCTACATGGCGGCCAATCCGCTGAGTCGTTTCGTCCGGAGCCTTGAAGGCGGCAATATGATCCCTGTCGTGCGTACGGACCACACCCATTACTTTTTTCGGATCCACCCGCATCGTACTGCTGCCTATCCGGTCGTTTACCTTATATATAGGAATCTCCCTGCGGTATGGCGGCATATCCGGCACATACAGGTCGTGCATCCCCGTCAGCCGTCCCGTGTGCGCTTCGTTCAGCTCCACAATCACTTTGTCTGCAGCAGCCACCAGGGTAGGAGTGATCCCCACCGAGGTACTCAGCACCAGTTCCCCTTCGTCCGTAATGTCCGATGCCTCTACAATCGCCACATGCACCTTTCCCAGGAAACCGTAGCGCACGTCCTGACCAATCTGCGACAGATGCACGTCGAAATACGCCACATCCCCTCCGTTGATAGCCTCACGCATGCGGCCATTAGACTGGAACGGCGTGCGGAATGATACCGCTCCGGCCTCTGCCAGCCGGAAATCTGTCTGTTCCCCCGTGGCTCCGCCCGAAATCAGTCCCACCTTAAACTCCTTGCCGGCGCGGTGCAATGCAGCCGCCCGTTCGGCCAGTGCAGCCGGAACCGCCTTCGGTGTACCTACCGACGAAAAACCACCAATACCTACTGTATCCCCGTTCTCAATCAGGGCTGCCGCTTCATCCGCAGTCAGCTCGCTATATAATTTTTTCCACATAAAAATACGCTTTTATACAATCTCGTCTTGTTTTATTCATTTGCGGTGACAAAAATAGAATAAAATTCCATTTTACGCACACAAAACAAGCATAAATTGCATAAAAGCGCTAAAAAATACAGTTTCTTATTATAATTATGCAGAAACTATTTATTAATTAAAGATTCTCCTCCTCAATTCTCAATCAGCTCATTAATTTCATTAGCTGTTAATCCGGTCGCTTCCTGGATTTGTTCTAAGGTTAGGCCTAGGGTCTTAAGGTTACGGGCAATGGCCTTTTTTTCTGCTGCTCTACCTTCAACTCTACCTTCAGCTCTACCTTCGATCCTGCCTTCAGCTCTACCTTCGATTCTGCCTTCGATTCTGCCTTCAGCCCTGCCTTCTATTTTGCCTTCAGCCCTGCCTTCCTCAAGTCCCTGTTTCCAGCCGGCTTCACGGGCATCCTCTTCTACAATTCGGCTTACCCGATAGCGGTCCAGTGCCTTGTCGTATGCGATACGGTCTTCCAAAGAAAGATTAGCTACGGAAGCCAGTTCTTCCAGCCGATTAAAAACCTGTTCCTTTAATGCGTCAGGCATTCTGTTCCAATGTTGCATATTCTTTAGCGTATAAATTAGTTTATCATAAAGTGTAACGCAGTCCTTAAGTTCTTTGTCGAAATAAGGAAACTGAAGAAAAATTTGTCTGAAGTGTGAATTAATCACTTTTCCATTTTCTCGGTCTGCTATAACAGTATCTGTGCGGAATTTGCTTTCAAGTTCCGGCTCCTTAAAGTTCATCAGGAAAATGCCGTATACAGTCGAAAGTTTATACTTGGAGCCATAATTTTCGGCTATCTGTTCGCTCAAGATAAAGTCCTCGTTTTCTGTTTCGGATTCTTTCAGACCTTCCTTTTCGGCACACAACTCTTTTTCTTTTTTCTTCTTCTCGCGTATATTTTCTACCTGTCTGCCAATAGCCCTGCACATATAAAATAACGTACGGTTCAAAAAATTACTGTGAAAACGGTTCTGCATTTCCACAATGATATACTCTCCTGTGGTCGTCAGACAGTAAAGGTCGTAGATAATTCCTGCGTCCTCCGTATTGTCAGAGTGATTTTCCTTATCCAGAAAAATCAGGTTCTCGATGCAATGTTCCCCGGCCAGCAGTTCATTCAGCAGCGTGATGAGCAATTCCTTGCTGGCGGGTTGGCCAAAGATAATCTTGAATCCGATGTCTGTAAACGGATTCACAAAATGTCCGCAAGAAAAATCCGGTCTGTTCATATATCCTCCTTTCAATAAATTATTGTAGCGTCAGTCCTGTGCAAAGTCCTTGATGCGCTGTTCCTCGCTCAGGCGGCACACCAGCAGCGTATTGTTCTTCTCGGCCACGATGTAACCGTTCAGTCCCTCCAGAATCACACTCTTCTCTTCGGCCGTATGCACCACGCAGTTCTTGCAGTTAATCATCTTGATGCGGCCTCCCACGCCGGCATTACCCAGCTCATCCTGCGGCAACAGCGTCTGCAGCGAGCCCCAGCTGCCCAGGTCACTCCATCCGAATTCACTGGGCAATACAAAAATCTCCTGCGCCTTTTCCATCACCGCATAGTCTATCGAGATTTTCTCGCAGGTCGGGAACAACTGCTGTACCGTTTCCTTTTCGTCTGCCTGTCCGAAGTGAGCCGCCATGCGGTCCATTACCCCGGCAATCTGTGGTGCATGCATCCTCAGCTCCTTCACGATGGTAGCCGTGTTCCACACAAAGATACCCGCATTCCAGAAGTAATTCCCCTGAGCCAGATAAGCTTCTGCCGTTTCCAGATTCGGTTTCTCCTTGAACGCCTCCACTTTCAGCACCTCCCTGTCCGTGTCCGAAGGCCCTGCCGCACAGATGTATCCATACCCCGTTTCCGGACGGCTCGGCGTAATTCCCAGCGTCACAATCGCCTCCCGGTTCTCTTCCACAAAAGCCAAGGCATGCGTTATCTGGCTTCTGAACTCAGCAGTATCAATCACCAGCGCATCCGACGGTGTCACCACGATGTGCGCATCCGCATCCCGTTCCTTAATCTTCCAGCACGCGTATGCAATGCACGGCGCCGTGTTGCGGGCAGCCGGTTCCGCCAGAATATTGCCTTCGGGCACCTGCGGCAACTGCTCCTTTACGATGTCCACATACCGTTCTGCCGTTACAATCCAGCAGTTCTCCGGCGGACAGATTTGGCGGAAGCGTTCCACTGTGAGCTGTATCAGCGATTTTCCTATGCCCATTACGTCAATAAACTGTTTGGGAAAGTCCGGGGTACTCATCGGCCAGAAGCGGCTGCCTATTCCCCCTGCCATAATTACTACATGCGTGTTCATATTATATGTATATTAGTTTTCAGTTTGGGTTATTTCCCATAATACAAACTTATTTCTTTTTTCGTAAAACTGCAAAAAAATATTTTTTTACGCTCATACACTTCTGACAATGAGCCGACTACCTTCTGTTAATACTCTTTTAGATTTATATTCCCGAACAAAAAACGTTTCGCCTTGTTATTATAGTCGTAACAACTCAAGCAAAAAACAATAAATCAAATAATAATTAGTAACATTTAATTCATTAAAAACGTATGAAATTTAAGAAACAAATCATTACTGACCGCAGGTCGTGACGGGGTAGATGCATATCCTATGACTGCTTCACTGGAAGTTAGTGAAATGTCCGAATACGTTAACCTCAGCGCTACACTGACCCGTGCTGTTGCCCGTATCTTTTGTATCAGGGTTTTAATAAGCATTCTTTTCACCGCCTATCGCGTTAGCTACGGTCTTATAAATAATATATATATCCAGCCAGAAACTCCAGTGTTCTATATACCAGATATCCCCGCGAATACGTCCTTCCATATCTTTCAGCTCCTTGGTTTCACCGCGGTATCCCGTAACCTGGCTCCAGCCCGTAATACCCGGTTTCACAAAGTGACGCACCATATACTTGTTAATCAGTTTGGAGTATTCCTCCGTATGCTTCACCATATGCGGACGTGGTCCTACTACACTCATGTCACCCAGCAGTACATTGATAAACTGCGGCAACTCATCGATGCTTGTCTTGCGCATAATGTTTCCCCATTTTGTCTTGCGCGGGTCATCCTTTGTGGCCTGCACCCGGTCGGCATCCACATTCACCTTCATGCTGCGGAACTTGTAGCAGTAAAACTCCTTGTCGTTCAGTCCGTTCCGTTTCTGCTTGAAGAAGATAGGGCCCGGCATGGTTGTCTTTGTGATAATCGCTACAATGATAAAGATAATCGGGAAGAGCGTACACAGGAACGTCAGTGAAAACACGATGTCGAATGTCCGTTTCAGAAACCGATTTTCCGTCTGGCTCAGTGGGTTGCGGTGCAGGCTCAGGTACGGCACATTGCCCAGCATGTTGAAATACATGCGGTTATGCAGATAGTTATGCACGTTTGGCACGCTGAAGAAATGCACCAGGTTGTTTTCGCAATAGTGGATAATCGGCACAATGGTTTCCTCCTCTTTCGACGGCAGGCTGCAGTACAGGAAATGCGCATTCCGTTTGTCCTTCAGAAACGGAATCACCTCTTCCGGTTTCCCCAGATACGTACATTCCTTGCTGAATTCCACATTTTCCAGAAAGTCAAAATACCCCAATACCCGGTATCCGACCCATTTATAATCCGTCATTTCATGAAACAGCTCGCGCATGTTGCTACCGCTGCCCACCAGTACAACAAACCGTAGGTTACCGCCTTTCGTACGATACCGTTTGATAGCATAGCGCAATAACAAGCGGTAGCCCGAAATCAGTACCAGTACTGTCAGCAGATACCCTATAAACATGAAAGTCAGGGCGTTGATGTAGTGTCCCAGGGTCAGGATTAGCCCCCCGATGATGCCGAAGAACACCACATTTTTCACTACACGGGTCACCACCTCGTAAGCATAGGCTTTACGCCGGTATAAGATAACCCCCGTATGTGCGGCACAAAAGCCGTAGCACAGCATCAGGGTCATTACAATCTGCATATTCTGTTTGGTCAGGATTTCCGTATAGCCTTCTTTCAGCCAGACAGTGACCAGAAAAACAGCACCGCATATCATCATATCCCCTGCTATAACGATAGCATTTACCAGTTTGTTGTAGGTTTCCGAGTAATCTTTCATTTTGTTCTTGATTTAGATTTTGTTTACAAAAAAACGAAATAACTCTCTATTTGCCAAATTAATTTGTCGAATATTTTGCATCAAAACCGCTTTAATTCCAGTATTGCGTAGTCCGATTCCAACACCAGCTGTTTCCCGTCGGCTTTCAGTACCCGGAAGGTTGTTTCTGTAGCATTCATCCCCCAGGGCTTCAGCTGTTCCGCAGTTGCCGGGATACCGTTGTCACCGGTCGATGCCCGCTGGTAGAATTCTTTCACGGTTATGCTTTCCCCCTTTCCGTCGTAGATGCAGCGACCGATGAAAGTCCCGTATCCGTGCGGACCTTGTTTTTCCGAAACTTCCATCACCCATAGCTGGATGCTTACATACATCCGCTGGCAGGCATGCACTTCATCATCGGCCTGGGTAGTGAAACGCTCCAGTATCCACATCCCTTCAAAATCATTGTTGATGGGTGCCTTTTTGCAGCCTCCCATCAGTAGGGCAAATACACCGGCCAGTGCCAGCCCCATTGCTATCCGTAGTAAACTGTTTTCTCTCATTTGTTTCTCATTTTAAAAAATCCGTCCTGTCTTTCTTAGGGTCAGGCTACCTCCCACACTGTCGTCCAGGTAGTTTCCCCGGTCAATTCCCAGAGCCGCGCTTGCGCTCCAGCCCTTGGCCCATTGCGGGCGGTAAGTTAGCTCGGCTAGTGCGTTTACTTGCCTCCGCACCTTGTCCAGTGGCTTTTCATACGTACCCCAGTAACGGCTGTACGAGAGCAGCATCCGGTAGCTCCATGCTTCCGAGGGATTTCCCGCTATACCAATGTGCTGTCCCTTCATGCGGTTGCTTCGGAAAGTAATCTCCCCCTTCTCGTTATACAGCGGACCCGGCAGCAGCGGATTGCCCATCCCCATGCCCCAGTGTTGCCACGCACCGTATATATAGTGGTTGTAGTAAGAATCGCCTCCGCTCACCTGATATTCCGGGAAACTTCCCCAGAAACCGTCGTACAGCAAAGGCCCCGACGAGTGCCATGTCGAAAGCCCTTCCCACACCAGCGAGCTTATCCACCGGTTTTTCGGGAAAGTAATCTCAATGCCTAGCTGTCCGTCTTTCCAGCGCCCGTACTCCCAGAACATCTGCGAGTGATCCTCGAAGTAGTGCTCCAGGTATGCCCGGAACTTCCATCCGTTCAGGTAATAGGCAAGGGCAAAGTTCCAGCTGCCCAGCATGTTCCCCTCTATGTTCACCTGCTCACCCGCCGGTGTATCGCTGCCGCCCGCCTGCGGTAAGAACGCCTTCCAGTATGCCTTCAGGTTGTCCGGCATGTCCAGCGTCTGTTTTATGCTGCCGTCGCTGTTCTTCCGGTATTGGTCGCCTCCGAACTGTGTCGCCATCAGGATACCGAATTCAAACTCCAGCGGCAGTTTTTCCCGATTACCCAGGCGGAACATCAGCGACTTGCTATGGTACAGCACCTTTTTGGTGAAAGTTTTATTGGCAGCCACAAAGTCCTGCTGCCAGTTTCCGTCCGTAAATGCTCCGTATGCCAGATGTCCTTTCAGAGCTACCCAGTTCCCTGTAAAACCGATTGGCAGATATTCCTTTATTTCTCCGCGGATTTGCGGTACGGGTCGTGCATTCGGACCTTCCACCATCATGCCACTGCTCAGTGCCGCATTCTTTTCCAGCGGAAAACCGGGCCGTTCCTTACTGCCCACGCTCAGCGTCAGCATCCGCCACGAGATATCCGCATAAGCCTGCTGCACTACAAACGGCGCGGTCTGGTTCACAGCCCCGGCCAAATCCAGTCCCGTTTCCAGCCGCCAGCCCTGCTTCAGGTTTCGCCGGTAGGCGATTCCTGCCCGCAGGTATCCGCTGTTTGCCTCCTGGCTGGCAAGTCCGTAGCGGTTTGCCGTCAGCCAGAGTGGGGCATATGTTCCTGTAGCGGCGTTACCGCTCATTTCCACCTTATAGTCCAGTGTTCCCTTTTCTGGAGTCTGTGCCTCCATGCTTGCAGCCCCCTGAAGGAGCAAAGCCAGCGAGGCGATTGTCAATAATTTAATCATTTCTAACCGATAATAGCGTTACAAGTTGCAAAGATACTGATTTAAACAAGAAAAAGTGTCGGCTTCTCTAAATTTTAGGGAATGCCAGACACTTTTCATTCTACCCAATTATGAAGTTTCAGTAATAGAGCATGCACTTCTGTCAAATAGCTCCTTACTTACATTTACTTGCGAATGGCATACATGCAATACTCATTCGAAGCATATATGGAACCTTGAGGACATAGCCGCAATCCCGGTGCTTTCTGGTTGTTCGGGTGACAGCGTAAACTTTGTATGGCTTCTTTTGTGGATTTCTCTACCCTCCCGACATAAACATGTACACATTGCCGTTTGACGGGTTGCGGTGGTATCAACCGCGGATTATCTCACATATATGCTGAGCCTTACATCTCATATCGTGAAGTTCGGGTAGATAATTGGGGCTTGTCTTTAGCAACATCCTGTTCTTCATTACCTGCCTGAATCTACTAATGCAGAACGAGTTGATGGTAACTCCTTTGGGATCGTCCTCTGTCTTGTAGAAGAACCACAACCTTTCAAAATCTTTTTCGCTAAACATAATCTTTCGAGTTTTAAGTTTAGCACGAAGGTATAGAAAAGAGCCATGCTAGCAATACGCCAATTTTGGAAACTTACATGTAACTTTATGCTCCTTTGTTATGCCATAAATAGAGGCCTTGCTGGCCCATCCATTCATTTAACTGATGGTACAAATCAGTTCTTTCAAATCTTTCTCTTGAGCATGTAGTTCTTAAGATTAAACATAACTCTTTGTACCCCAATGAGTTTTTTCTGTTTAGTTTTTGCAGGCGTACTTGCAAGGCAAAGACCAAGTCATGTCCTCTTGTCAATTGTTTTAAATCAGGGTCAATGTAGCTATCTGCAAAAAGCTTGATCATTTCAGTGGTAGGGTAGTGTTCGAGTCTGCTGTTATTGCATGTCGATTTCACATGTTCGAGGCATTGTTCCCATGTTATTGCGTTTTCTCCGTCATAAAATGCAGAATAAGTGATACCATTAAAATTTATCCCGTCCAATTTTACTCCTTCCAATTCTTTATCTGCTACCGTCACTTCATTGTATAGCCTTAAGTAGGAAAGACTTTTGAGGTCTTTTGCCACTTTCTCTACAAGTGGTGTGGTGGTCTGTAGACAGCATTCAGCTTTTAAAGAACTTTCAAATTCTTCTGAAACAGAAAGGATGGTCATTTCAATATCATGAAAATCGGTAAGGAATAAGTTTTCCAGGTCCGGATAACTTCTATGAAGCATATGGTCAAAGTCTGCATCTTTAATCCCGATTATCTTGTTTTTATGAAGAGGATTAGTTTTAAATATTCTTAAAAGTTCCACCACATACAAGCAATTCTTTGTTACATAAAATATAACTTTCTGTTCATTCAAAAAATGCCGGTATATTTTTTCATCATCGGTTCCTTCTATAAGGATAAAGACTTTCCCTTCGCTATCCTCATGGTATCCCATCTCTATTATCTCCGTTTTTTTGTCTTGTAATGTGGTTGCTTCTAAGACTGTATTTCCCCTCATAATTATTTTTTTTGAAGATAATATAAATCGATTGCATAGTCTTGTCCTCTTGCCACTATGCTGATAGAGTGAGTGGAAACAATTACTTGCAGATTCTTTGTTTTTGCGATTTCCTGAATGTCATCAAGAAATTTCTGCTGCCAGACTACATGCAATGAGTTTTCCGGTTCGTCAATCAGGAGTACTGAGTTGTCCGAAACCTCGAATATAAGCCGAAAGAGCAAGATAATTTCGTTCTGTTCTCCGCTTGATAAAAGGCTTTCATTCAGAATATCTCCATTGACCGAAATAATCTGGAATCCATGTTGTGGAGAAAATGTAATACTTTTTTGGGCAAATCTTTTTGTTTTAAGGAGTTTGTTAAACAAATTCAACTTCTCTGTCCAGTTTCCATAATTGGCATATTTTTCTCCCAGACCTTTGATATAATTATATAAGATAAAACTGTCATCCTTATCATACGGTGGAATGGAGATGTTGTCGGTCAGTCTGAAATAAAACAGTTCATCGCGTTTTTGTATCACCTTTTCAGCCAGTTGGTTATACTCTTGCTCTGAGATGGTCGTTTTTTCTTTCGAAATAACTCTTTTGATGAACTGGCTGTCAATCCGTTGCGACTGTTGCAAGTAATTTTGATAAGCCATGCTCAGTTCCTTCTGTAAAGTCTGGCGTATTTTTTGAATTGGGAGGACATCATTTTCCTCGTTGGCTTCATTGTAGATGCGGTTGGCATGGATGAACTTGGTTCGCAAACTCTCAAGCTGCATCAGGAAGATATCCTGCCCTATGTCATGAGCTATATATTCATTGAATCGTTTGTTTTTCAGAAGCCCGTTATCCGTATTATTTACGTTTTTTTCCAGACTTTCAATCATGAAACGGTGATAGAACCCTGCATTTCTTTTGGCTTTTCGTATGACATTGTCATTATACAGAAAATAACTCAACAGCACGTTGTCTTTGTCCAGCCAGCTAAATCTCACTTCCTTCACTGATGCCTGCTTTGTGTCGCTTGTCTTATCTTTTTCCTCGTCTTTTTTTTCAGAAAAGCTCTGGTCAATAAGCAGATATGTCTCGTCACTCAGTCCTATTTCAATTGTTTCATATTTCAGCAGATAGAAATAATATAATGATTCAGGCGACAGGTTGTCCAGGATTGTCAATACGGTTGTTTTTCCATATCCGTTAGGACCTGTAAGAATTGTCAGTTTATCCTCTTCTTTATGGAAAAAATCAATATTATAGTTATAAAGGCCAAAAAGACTCTTTATGCGGATGTATTTGAACTGCATGATTATTGTAAAGCGTAAAAGACCGTGTTAATAATTGTATAATTGCTCCAACTTTTCCTGAAGGCTGTCATTTACTGTATATTGTGCTTCTATGTAGATGTTTTTATTTCCTTCAGCCTGAACCTTAGATTTGTAGATCGGATAGTCATCACCTTTTGACAGGTTATTGTCCCATTGCATGGCACGTAGATTGATTACATCGTCTGTACCTCCCATTGAGAGAGGATAGACATGGTCAATTTCCCAGCCATAGATAGAATCCCTGTTGCCGTATTGGTTTTTCATAATCCATGCTCCGCAGGCATCTTTACGTATCATGTCCGGATTGAATCCTTCTACCGTACGTGCAAGTTCCCAAACTTGTTCTATCGTTTTTTCATCAAACATTCTACTTGTGTATTATAATTTGTCTTTGTCAGAATTCATGCATTTTTAGATATTCACTACAAAGCTATAAAATACTTTTGAATTTGACAAATAGTTGATATACTAGAAAAATAACCTGTACTTACTACAGATTTCTCCTTTTCTGTTTCTTTTCCCACAAAGATACGTTTTTCGGCAGGAAAAACAAAATCCATTTTGCTTGTTCGGAGCAAAATGGATTTTATAATTTGTTTTACTTCATCGTTTATTCATTGTCCTCGGCCAGTAAATCTTTAATCTGGCCGTATGCCTCATAAAATTTATCATCCATTCTGGAACTGACAAACAGGACCAGATCCGCAACCTTTGCCGATTTGCCCTGAGCTTTCAGCGTACCGATGTATTCTTTAAAATCATTGATTTTCCGCCGGCGTGTTTTTCGACAGCATTTCAAGTCTTTCCGGGAAAATCTTTTCTTACCCAGTCATTCTCATTGTCTGCACATGGCGTAAGAGCATCCGGAGTAAGCAGCAGGATAAAGCAGTCTTATGGTTAGTTAATACGGGAAAGCGCCAAAGACACTGCTGCCGAAAGTTACGGTTTCATTCTCTATATACTCAGTGTGATCCATACTTACATAATGCTTTCCGCCACGGCTGATTTTCCCACTCTTTACGATGCCGTATTCATTACCCCAGAATTGCAAGTTCAGTTCAATGATTACTCCATCAAATCCATACCCCTCGTCATTGACTATCTCCGTCCATTCCGAAGTACGTATAGATAGCGTTGCAGTATTTTTACCTGTTTTCTTAAAAGATACCCTGCCCATGTTAGGGTTATTTCCAGTCTCATAGTCCGAATAAATCAATTCCGAATCAAATCCCTTGTACTTCGGATGTTCCAGGAAAGTGCACCATTCACCATTGATTACCAGCTTAAAACCTTCGAATGAGAATTCAGCATTCGACAAAGGGTTCGCATAGCCTGTATCGTTGTTACTGTCCTCCCTGTTCACATTGACCAGCACCAGTGGCTTTCCTGACAGTGTATCCGAGTCCAGTGTCAGCTGATCATCGATAAGTGTAACTTTAAAATTCACATCATAGTCCGATAAGTTACCTTGCGTCATCACAATTTCATGTCTGAGTGCATTACCTTATAAGCCCCATAAGCCAGCAATTCCATCACCCGGGTGTGATTCTCCGGCGTTTCTGTTACACGCGTATTGATATAGGTTCCGCTTGGTGTATCAATGGAAATCGTCCGAGATTGTGCTTTCTCTTCAGTTTCGGAATCTACGGCAGTCGAGAATTGCCAATATTCGGTTACGGTATCCGATATCGGCACTTTCCAGCAGCCTACCACTTGCGATACATCCAGCGATTGAGGCTCATCCGGTCCGTCCTCCTCCGAAGAACAGGCCACGTTGACGGTGGTCATCAGTAGCACCATTAAAGCAGATAACAACTCATTAAAAGAAAACTTTTTCATATCATCTTAAAATTTAAAATTGCTCAAATATAACATTTTTGATTATACAGTATTCTTTTTGCATGTTTTTTTGTTAGCTGCTATAAGGTAAGCATTCTCAAACAAGAGTTGGCTTCTATCAGTTTTAAACAGATAGTTACAGAGTCATCTTCCGAAGAACAAGTGCCGCAAGGTGTGGCTGTTCTGCCATAGAGGCACCTGTACATGCACACGAGGGAGTGACAATACTTTCTTAACCAGAGTTTGTTGTTTTAATTATTTTTTTATATCTTTGTTAAAAGATTGCAAACCTTATTCTAATCTGGAAGATTCTCACATAATCTTTTCTATAGGGAATATAACTAAAACTAAAATAAGAGATATTATGAAAAGCAAAACAGCAATTTTTTTTGTAGTAATGACTTTGGCATTTTGGATATACGGAATGTTTTTCTTAGATCAGAGTGGTTACTACAGAGTGATTAACGAGAATGGAGCAATGGTGCATAATTCTGTTTTTGTATCTGGTGTAGACAGCATAGGGGTGATGCCCTTTGATACAGTGGTGAAAATAGAAAGATTCGAAGGAATGGATGCTGCCGAAATGGATCTCAAAGGTGGATGTGCTGTGCGGATATAATAAGTACGATTTTCTGGTAAGAGATGTGAACGGGCTTCAGTTTGTAGTGCCTTTGGGTGGTCTGGAGGCTAAAATAGAAAGACTTGATGATTTTAATGAAGAGTTTACGTATAATGTAAGCAAAAAGAAACTGGACTCTTACATGGGTAAGGAAATATGGCAGTTTGTGGATGAAGTGGGGGATTATGTTACTGGATTTGGACTGGTGTATGATTTTCCTTATCTGATTGCAATAGAGAATGGAGAGAGAATCAGAGGATTGAAGATTGTTACCAATGTGATGGGGGTGATTCAGGATATTCAGTATAATGATAAGGAAAAATCATCAAATATTTTTAGTAAGCTTCCATTTTATGAGACAATCGCATGCAAGAACATGTATGTTTCCATAAGCATTACGGGTGACAATAACTTTTGGGAGAGATTATTTGCAGTAGGGGTTAACTTCTTCCTGCTGGGTTTTGTTGTAATGATGATAGCCCGGACAGCCAGTGTTATTTCACATTGGATGGGAGAAAGAAATTTTGGTGTGAAAACGTCTGTAAAAGTCTTGATATGGGTGGTGTGTGCACCGTTTGTGTATATTTACTCCATTGCGCTTCTGGATTTTTATCACAGCTGGTGGATAATAGTATTGGTTTATATATTCAGTGTTATAACCATGACATTCGAAATTGGTACGGAGAATGCTGCAAAGAGTATATATAAATGTCCGTCGTGTGGGAATAACGGAGTGTATGCACCTCAAGAAAGAGTAATAAGGCGTACGCATACAAAAACTGTATACGACTGGGTTGGAGGCAGAACTGAAAGAGGTATAAAAGTGCCGAAGAAGATTTGTACGCTGGACGTAGATTATGTAATGGAAGGAAGATGTAGAGGATGCGGATTTGTAGATAACAAGGTGTATACAAGGCAAGAAACTGTTACTGGTGTTACAGAATGTCCGCTGTGTGTAAGCATTCGAAGAAATGCACCTTTTACACTTTGAGGTTTGGTTGTAGCTTT
>CAJKDC010000054.1 GCA_905198575.1 uncultured Bacteroides sp.
GATATCTATCGATAACTTTTCTCCAATCCGCTTTCTTAACAGATGCGGGAGTTTTACTCTCCCGATGTCTTCGGATAGAGGGGCGTGTGTGCAGGCTTCGGCTATCAGTACACGGGAAGATTCTGTCAGACTTCCGATGGCTGAGGCACTTTTCACATAGTACCGGATATCTCCTTTATAACCTGCAAAAAGAACAGAAAAAGAGGTCAGTCTGCTTTCTTCAGGCTTTTGCTCGTAGACTGTTTTAAAGACTTGTGAGTCTGTAATAATCAGTTTAGGAGGGCGGGAGAGGGCTTGCAACGTTTCCTGTAACTTATCTGTGGTGCAGCTCATGATCAGACATTTCTTGTCGAGCAATTCCCGCATTGTCTGTACTTGTGGCAAAATAAGCCTCCCTTTGGGGGCTTGAATATCTTGTGGCATGACCAGCAAGACAAGATCTCCTTCCGTTACCAGGCTGCCTGTGATACTTTGCTGATCGAAATCTTCCGGCAACTTTTCCAGAATGGCTTGTCGTATCAGTTCGACGCCTGTCTTCTCTTTGGCACTGACAGGAATCGGCTGGCTTCCAAAAGTCTCCTTTATCCGGATGGCAAGGGATGCGGTGTTCTTCCGTATATCTGCCTTGTTGATGAGCAGAATGGTCGGGATGTTTTTTGCCTTGAGTTGTTCCAGCCAATGAAGTTCTTCGGTAAAGTCCGGTTCTCCGGTTTCCTCGGCAGAGCCACCACCTGCACAAAGCAGAAGGGCGATATCGGTTTTCTCTACGGCTTTCCATGTGCGTTCGATACGCCTGTTTCCTAGTTCACCTTCATCGTCAAATCCCGGAGTATCAATGAACAGGCAAGGACCGATACCGTGAATTTCCATTGCTTTCTGCACGGAGTCGGTCGTTGTTCCGGGAGTATCGGAAACAAGAGCGGTATCCTGTCCGGTCAGTGCATTGATCAGGGAGGATTTTCCGCTGTTACGCTTTCCGAAGAGGGCGATGTGGAGCCGGTTGGCATTGGGGGTGTGGACTAAATTCATAAATCAAGCAATTGTTGTAACGTTAATTATCCGCATGGAAACTTGGCAGGGGCACCTTGCCCCTTAAAATCTGAAATCTCTTTTTCCTTCGGCAATGCGCTCCAGGTTCTCCAGTGCACGGCGACGGATGGCCGGATTGGGAATCTGTTCCATCTGTTCGCGTATCATCTGTACTCCCAGTTCACGGGTTTCCGGAGAGGCATAATCCTCCAGATATTCCTGTAGCGTCATCAGGGCATTCGGCGCACAGCAGTTGGCTATCTGTCCCGTTTTGACGAGTGACATGAAGCGGTCGCCTGTACGTCCTTCACGGTAGCAGGCCGTGCAGAAACTGGGCACGTAACCCAACTTGAGCAGCCAGGCCACAATCTCGTCCAGCGTGCGCGTGTCGCTTACATCAAACTGGGCCGAGTTTTCTTCGTCCGGCTCGTGCTCTGCATATCCGCCTACGCTGGTGCGTGAACCGCCGCTGATTTGCGATACACCCAGGGCCAGCACTTTCTCGCGCGAGCGTTGTGATTCGCGGGTGGAGATAATCATGCCGGTGTAGGGCACACTGATGCGGATTACGGCTACTATCTTCTGGAAAATCTCGTCGGAAATGGCATTCTCGAAATCGGCGGCGTTGATATCGTCGGCCGAGCAGATGCGCGGTACGCTGATGGTGTGCGGACCTACTCCGTAGGTAGCTTCCAGGTGTTCGGCATGCATGAGCAGGCCTACAAAATCGTATCGGTAGGTATTTAGACCGAACAGTACGCCGATACCTACATCATCGATGCCGCCCTGCATGGCGCGGTCCATAGCTTCCGTGTGGTAGGCATAATTACTCTTCGGTCCTCGCGGATGCAGTTTCTCGTAGTTCTCCTTGTGGTAAGTCTCCTGAAACAGGATGTAAGTACCGATGCCGGCATCGTGCAGTCGCTTGTAGTTCTCTACCGTAGTGGCAGCGATATTCACGTTGACACGGCGGATGGCTCCGTTTTTATGCTTGATGCTGTAGATGGTCTGAATGGATTCGAGGATGTATTCGATAGGGTTGTGAAGCGGGTCTTCGCCGGCTTCGAGTGCCAGTCGCTTGTGTCCCATATCCTGCAGCGCAATCACTTCCTTGCGGATTTCCTCCTGCGTGAGCTTCTTGCGGGCAATGGTTTTGTTCTTAACGTGATACGGGCAGTATACGCAACTGTTGACACAATAGTTTGACAGGTAGAGTGGCGCAAACATCACGATGCGGTTGCCGTAGAACCGTTGCTTGATCTCGCGTGCCAGCGCATAAATTTCTTCAATCAGAGCGGGGTCTGTACATTCCAGCAGTACGGCGGCTTCGCGGTGATTCAAACCTTTGCAGTTGCGTGCTTTATCGATGATAGAGCGAATGAGCTCATGGTTATCTTTATTTTTACTGGCATACTCCAGTGTGTCGAGTATTTCTCCGTGGTGGATAAACTCTTCTGCTTTCGTTGAATCTGTTTTGTACATCATTGTATCTTCTGTCTAAAAGGGTCATATATAAGAGGGGCATCGCTGCGGTCGGGCTCAGGCGGGAGTACCCGGATAGTCTCCGCGGCTCATGTCGATGGTATAGCCTATCGCTTCCAGTCGCTGCGACAGCAGGCGGATTCCTTCGGCGGCTTCGGCACCCATGGATGCTTTGTTGTTGTAGAGCGCATACTGACTGCGCAGGTCGGCAGGCGAGAGGTTGGGCATTACGACGTTGGCTCCGGCCAGTATTCCTCTTTCGCGTCCGTCGGGCGAGAGGGTAGCCAGTGCTGTAGTCGATGGAATCAGTGCCTGCGGGTGCATCAGTCGGAAGATGGACAGCAGGAGCAGGGTAAGCTCCAGTGAACCTGGCGGGCAATTGCCGAAAGGTGTATCCTTGTGCGGGAGGAAAGGACCGATGCCAATCATCTGCGGCTGTAGCTGCTGGATGTAGAGCAGGTCTTCGATGAGATGCTCGACGGTCTGTCCCGGACTGCCTACCATGATGCCGGTTCCAGTCTGGAAACCAATTTCCTTCAAATCCTTCAGGCAGCGCAGACGGTTGTCCAGCGACATGCTTTCGGGATGCAACTGGCGGTAGTGTGCGGCATTGTGGGTTTCGTGTCGGAGCAGGTAGCGGTTTGCGCCGGCCAGAAAATATTGCCGGTAGGTTACTGTACTCTTTTCGCCCAGCGAAAGGGTGATGGCTGCATCAGGAAAACGGGAACGGATACGGGCTACAGTATCGATGATGAATTCGTCGGTGTGACCGCCTGTTTCGCCTCCTTGCAGTACGAAAGTGCGGAATCCCAGCCGGTATCCTTCTTCGCAGCAGGCCAGAATCTGTTCGGCACTGAGGCTGTAGCGCTCTATGCATTTATTTCCCCGGCGGATACCACAGTAATAGCAATCGTTGTGGCAACTGTTGGTTATTTCAATAAGGCCGCGCAGATATACGCGATTTCCAAAATGCTCGCGGGCTACTGAGCGGGCCAGCTCGTTGATATAGGCCAGAGTGCCAGTGTGGTATTCGGTGAGGAGAATACGAAATTCATCGGGAGCGAGTGTCCGTTCCCGATGAAGTCGTTCTATGTATTGCCGGATAACAAGATCTCTCATGAGATGCTTATTTGTTTTCCGGTTCTTCGTATTTGAGGGTACGTTTCAGCAAGTCCTGGTTGAGCTGACGGCGTCCTGCAACAGGGTCGTTGTGTGCGCTCGGACCGGTTACACATCCACCTTCGCAAGCCATCATCTCGATGAACTGTGCATCTACCTTTCCGGTTTTAGCGTATGCACGCAGCACACCGATGTTCTTCTTGTTGAAGTCAGAAATCTGCATCATCTTGATGCCTTCGGCCTTCGAACCCAGGTAAGCCTTAACGGCACCTGCTACACCGCCTGCCTGTGCAAATCCGTGTGCTTCGCAAACAGATTCGTAGGCTACTTTGTACGGATCAGCCTTGTCAAGCTCGATACCCAGTCCGTTCAGTACCGGATGCAACTCTTCGAAAGTCATCACGAAGTCTACGCATTCGTCGCGCTGTGCTTCCTTGCGTTTCGCAATACACGGGCCGATGAAGGCGATTTTTGCGTTCGGGTATTTCTCGCGTGCAATGTGTGCAGCGTAATACATCGGAGAACCGGTGGTTGAGATATATGGTTTAATGGCAGGGATATGCTTGTTGGCCAGTTCGATGTACGATGGACAGCAAGAGGTAGTCATGAACTTCTGGCCTTCTGCAATCTTTTCGAGCAATTCGTGTGCTTCGTGGCTGGTAGTCTGCATGGCTCCTTCGGCAACTTCCACTACATCGGCAAATCCCATCTGCTTCAGTGCTCCATATACTTTTTCGATAGGAGCGTTGAACTGTCCCAGAATAGAAGGTGCAGGGATGGCAATTACCTGTTCGCCGCTGCGGATAGCTTCCATAATGTCGAATACCTGCGAGATTTCGAAGATGGCTCCGAAAGGACAAGCGTTAAGACACTTGCCGCAGTAGATACACTTGGTCTCGTCGATATGCTCGATGTTGTTTTCATCTTTGCTGATGGCTTTTACTGGACATGCTTCTTCGCAAGGTACGGGGATGTATACGATAGCGTGGTACGGACAGCTCTTGTGGCAGAGTCCGCAGCTGATACATTTATCGTGGTCGATAGATGCCTGTCCGGTCTTGCGGTTGAAGTTGATGGCTCCTTTAGGGCAGTTCATGTAGCAGCTGCGTGCCACACATCCGCGGCAGAGGTTACTTACTTCGTAGTTTACCTGTACACAGGAAGAGCATGCCTCGTCGATAACGCAGAGAATGTTTTCCTTGATTTTACCACCGCGTTTCAATGCCTTTCTGGCATATTCTGACAGGGGAGTAAGCTCGTCTGTTTCATCGCTCATATCGCAACCCAGCAACGGGAGGATTTTATATTTGTTTACGGCACGTTCCTTGTGAATACAGCAACGGCCGACTGGATGAGAGCGGCGCGGACTGAATTCAATAGGTATACGGTCTACTTTTTCTATCAACTCGTTTTCTTTCCAAAGTGCTACCAGATTCTCCAGCAGTCTGTGCCGGACAATCATTACATTATTAGTAAAAGCCATACTTGTTACGTAGTTATATTAGTAATCTGTTAGTTATTTTTGCTTGATTCCCAAAGATAGAAAATCTTGGGCAAATTACAAGAAGTCTTCCTTATATTTCGATGCTGACAATACCGCCGTAGGGAGTCAGATGGTCCCAGGCTTCTTCTTTGGTATAGATTCCGGCATAAAGCTGGGCGCAAAGCAACACACCTCCGTGTGCGAAAATAGCGACCTGATTGTCTTTGTCGGCTTTCAGTTCATCGAGGAATGCGGCCACACGCTCGTACTGATCCTGGAACGACTCTCCGTTTCGGGGGCGTACGTAGTAGTAATTCTCATACCACTCGTTGATGAGCGGGTCGGTAATCTCGTCAAAGCGCTGCATTTCCCAGTCGCCGAAATTAATTTCCATCAGACGGTCGTCACGAGTAGCGTCCGGATAGCCACAATATGTAGCCAGCTTGACAGCACGACTTAGCGGACTGGTGTATACGTGGTCGAATACCAGTCCTTCCAACTGTTTGCGGGTTTGCTCTGCTTCTTCCGGAAAACTTGCATTCAGAGGGACATCACTTTGTCCGTAGCAGGTTCCGGGAATTACGTTTACCGATGTATGTCTGATGAGGTATACTTTCATATTGCTGATGTGAAGTTATTCTTCGTTTGCAGTGCGTAGGATGAGTGAAGTGGCTCCCAGTGTAATGATGGCGCCTTCTTCTATGCGGATGCGGTCTTTGGCACCCAGTATCTCGTTCATATAGAATGTACCGGTTACGCTGTCGTTATCGCGCAGGGTATAGACAAGGTTGCCTTGCTTGTTGCGCTTTACGTTGATGATGCAATGACGGCGGTCCATGCTGGGGTCGTTGGTCTCAATGGCAATGTCTACTTCTGTACCTTTACAGCGGCGGCCTATTACATTGTCGCCTTCCTTGAGGGGAAGTACCTGCTTGTAGCCGAATACGTTTTCTACCACAACGATGTTTCCAAATTCTTCCTTTCCTTCATTTTCGTCGATGACTTCTTCTTTACGCGGTGCATTCAGTTTGGATTTTCCGATGCGTATGCCAAACTGTTTCTTGCATTCGTCACACACAAAAACCAGTGACTGGCCTTCGCTGTATTTTGTTTCATCGAACAGAATATAATGGTCGCATTTGGGGCATCTAACTCTTTTCATCTATAAAATTGCTTATATATAAGTATATGTATAATGATTATTTCTGTGCTGAAAGAACCCATGCACTCGAATATTCTTTTCCTTTTCGCAGTTCGTTTACCTTTTGCTGTGCTGCTTCACGGCTTGAATAAGTGTACAGGGCAATACGGTGTTTGTTGTTCAGATGTACGGCCTGAGCCTGAGCGAATCCTTTGCTTTGCAGTTTCTTGGCACCGTTTTCAGCGTCTTCACGTGTGGAAACACTGGATACGATTACATAGTACGCAGCAGAGGTCTTGCTGTTTTTAGGCTGTTCGCTTTTCTGTGCCGGAGTTTCTTTTGCTGCGCGGTTTTCAGCCTTTTCACTTTTCTTTTCGGCAGCATTGTTGGAAGCAGTCTGTGCAGCAGGTTGTGCTTTGGCAGGTTTATCAGTTTTTGGCTCTGCTTTTTCAGCTTTCTTTTCCACTTTTTCTACTTTCACAGCCACAGGTTTTAGCGTGTTGATGTTGTTTTTTACACGTACTTGCTGCTGTGCTGAAGTATTACTGTGTTGTACTGTTGTAGCAAAAGACTGGTTACGAATTGCTTCAAATAGTCCGCTACTTCCAAGTGAAGCGTAGCTGGTCTCGTCTATGTAGGTGTTCTGTACAGGAGACGATAAGGCAAAGAACAGCAGGACTGCGGCTGCAGCTGCAACCATGTTTCCCCACCATTTGCGCAATGTCTCTCCAGAGATGCTATGCGTTTTCTCATCGGTAGCTTGCTGTGTGGCTTTCGGAAGTGTACGAACCTTCGCTACGGGTTGCTCTACCAAAGATGGCAACGGACTTAATTTTACACTTTCCAATCCGTACAGAGCTGGAGTAGAGGATACTTCAGGCTCGAATCCATATCGGTTGTCTATCGTATAATAAAGTTTACCTACGCCGTTCAACGCTACAACACTTTCGGCATACAGTTGCTCTTTCAGCTCGGCTACCGCCTTTTCTATCATACGGGTAGCATCCGGAAAGTCTGTGTTGCAGGCTTGCATGTAGGATTGCGCCAGCACACCATCGTTGATGACAAGCTGGGGGTTAAAACCGAATGTACGCATGGGCGGTACCCACTCGTTTCGTGTTTCGTCGAAATGAGCCGGCTGATAATGGGCGATGAATCCACCCAAGCCCGGAACAATAACACAGTTATTCTCCAGTAAAAGTACTTCTATGTGTTTTGCGAGTTTTTTCATATTGCAAATTTAATATTTTTCTGCTATTCGAAGACGATATGTTGGGGTAAAATTATTTATGCAGTAATTTTTTTTGTGTACATTTGCACCGTCATTAACGACAATCTTTACATAAAAACAGAAGATAATATGAATATAGCGATTGTAGGAACGGGATACGTGGGTCTTGTTTCGGGTACATGTTTTGCCGAAACAGGAGCAAATGTAGTTTGTATTGATACGAATGCGCAGAAAATAGCAGATCTGCAAAAGGGAATCATTCCCATTTATGAGCCAGGACTGGAAAGTATGGTGGCCCGTAACGTGAAGGCTGGACGCCTGCGCTTTTCTACATCTCTTGAAGAGTGTCTGGATGATGTAAGTATTGTATTCAGTGCTGTGGGAACTCCACCCGATGAAGATGGCAGTGCGGACTTGTCGTATGTATTGGAGGTAGCCCGTACCATCGGACGGAACATGAAGAAGTATGTGCTCGTTGTTACAAAGAGTACGGTGCCGGTAGGTACAGCCCAGAAAGTTAAACAGGCTATCCGCGAAGAATTGGACAAGCGGGGAGTTGACGTCGATTTTGATGTGGCATCTAACCCGGAATTTCTGAAGGAAGGAAATGCCATTGATGACTTTATGAGTCCGGACCGTGTGGTAGTCGGAGTGGAGTCGGAGCGTGCCAAGCAGTTGATGACGCGCTTGTATAAACCTTTCATGCTGGTCAATTTCCGTGTTATTTTTATGGATATTCCTTCGGCAGAAATGACAAAATATGCAGCCAACTCTATGCTGGCTACACGCATCAGTTTTATGAACGATATTGCCAACTTGTGCGAACTGGTAGGTGCGGATGTGAATATGGTGCGGGCAGGTATCGGTTCAGACAGTCGTATCGGCCGTAAATTTTTGTATCCGGGTTGTGGATACGGTGGCTCTTGCTTCCCGAAGGATGTAAAGGCACTGATAAAAACGGCCGAACAGAATGGTTATAACATGCGGGTATTGAAAGCTGTAGAAGAAGTGAATGAAAATCAGAAGATACTGTTATTTAATAAGTTAAGCAAATACTTTAAAGGAGAGCTTCAAGGTAAGATAATTGCCGTATGGGGACTGGCTTTCAAGCCGGAGACTGATGATATGCGTGAAGCTCCTTCGCTTGTTCTGATTCAGAAACTTCTCGAAGCAGGTTGCCACGTACGTGTGTACGATCCGGCAGCTATGAGTGAGTGTAAGCGTAGAATGGGGGATGTGGTATATTATGCATGCGATATGTACGATGCGTTATTGGATGCCGATGCTTTGTTGTTACTCACGGAGTGGAAGGAATTCCGTCTGCCAGCTTGGGGCGTAATCAAGAAAACGATGAACTGTCCGGTAATATTCGATGGACGTAACATCTACGACAGCGAGGATTTGCACGCGCAGGGATTTGAGTATTATTGTATCGGTAAATAAAAAGGGAGTGAGGTATAGGCATGAAGTTATTAACTGGAAAGATAGGATTTTTACTGTTGCCGGTTGTCTTGGCTGGCTGTGGACAGCAGGCAGTTAGAGAGCAGCAGGAAATGCAGGAGGCAGACAGGCAGTCGCATGCTTATTTGCAAGGTGTCTGGGTAGATAATACGACCGAAGTTCCTGTCTTCCGTATTGAAGGTGATACGGTTTATTATCCTGATGCATTACGGGCAGCTTCGTATTTTGAAGTGAAAGGAGATACGTTTACTACGTATGGCGGACAGGTTACGGCTTATTATATGGAACGCTTGTCAGATGGCTATTTGACGTTGCGTTCATCCGGAGGAGATTTAATCTCTTTGTATAAATCGGATAATGATAGCTACGACAGTCTGGCATTTACTCCTTCTGATGCGGATATAGAACCGGAAGAACCGCAGGTTATTGAAAAGGACTCGGTTGTAATGTTCGAGGGCACGCGCTTCCGTGGATATGTCTATATCAATCCTTCGCAGATAAAGGTTATTCGCTCAGGCATTTCGCAGGAAGGTATGAGTGTGGATAATATTTATTACGACAATATCATTCATATTTGTGTGTACAAAGGAAAGCAGCGGTTGTTTTCGAAAGATATATCCAAGCCGATGTTCAGTAGTGTGATACCGGAAAACTTCCTGAAAGTATCTATTTTGGAAGATATGGATTTTATGGGTGTCAATGAGGACGGATATAAATATAGAGCTACCGTTGGTGACCCAGAAGGTACGGCATGCTATTATGTGGATTTGTTGGTAGATAATGATGGAAATATCGATTATAAAATAAAGCAGTGAACTCAGGATGGGTTCACTGCTTTATTTTTATTAGGTGCTAATGGATAATTCTGTTTTTTTTCAGTTATTGCTTAGAAGCTTCTTCTGTTTTTCCTTTTGAAGTCGGCTTGCTGCTTTTACGGCCACGCTTACTGTTTCCTGAGCTGCGCTTGTTTTTCTTTGTTTTCTCTTTAGGCGCATATTCTGGTGTCTCACCAAGTTCTTCAGGTACTGGGAGCTTATAAATGTCTTTGCCTAGGAAATTCTCGATTGATTTAAATTTAGTCTGCTCTGCTTCACTTACGAATGTAATGGCGCAACCGTCATTATTGGCACGTGCGGTACGTCCGATTCGGTGAACATAATCTTCGCTGTCGTGCGGTACATCGTAATTGATGACCAGACGGATATCGTCTATGTCAATACCTCTTGCTACGATATCGGTAGCTATCAGAATGTTGATTCTTCCGTTCTTGAATTCGTGCATGATTTCTTCGCGCTGGCTTTGATCAAGATCTGAGTGCATTTCACCAACATTCATGTGCATACGTTTCAGTGCCTTGGTAATTTCCTTAACCTTCAGCTTGGAAGATGCAAAGAGAATCACTCTTTCGGGTACCTGAGTTTCAAACAGCGATTGTATAATGGCTAATTTCTGCTGCTCATAGCAAATGTAAGCTGCTTGAATGATTTTTTCTGCCGGCTTAGATACGGCCAGTTTTACTTCTACTGGATCGGTCAGGATGGTTTGGGCCAATTGCTGAATCTTGGCAGGCATGGTTGCAGAGAACATGATGGTCTGTCTTTCCTTCGGCAGCAGTTTTACAATCTGCATGATGTCATCGGCAAATCCCATATCGAGCATACGGTCGGCCTCATCGAGAATGAAGAAAGATACTTTCGAAAGGTCTACATATCCCAGATTGATGTGGCTGATCAATCGTCCCGGTGTGGCGATCACCATATCAGCTCCCAGTGTAAGTCCTTTTTTCTCTTGTTCAAACCGTGCACCGTCGTTACCGCCATATACAGCTACGCTTGAAATCGGCATGAAGTAAGAAAAGCCTTCCATCTGTTGGTCAATTTGTTGTGCCAGTTCGCGGGTAGGTGACATCACAATGCAGTTGATGGCATCTTCAGGGTATCCACCCTTGCTCAGCTGGTTAATAACTGGCAACAGATATGCTGCCGTCTTGCCGGTTCCCGTTTGTGCTACACCTATCAGGTCGTGCCCTTCCAGAATGACCGGAATTGTTTTCTCTTGCACTGGAGTACATGTTTGGAAATTCATGGCATCCAGTGCATCCAGCACGCAGTCTTCTAAGTTTAGTTCAGAAAAATCCATTATTATTCGTTCAAGTCAATATACATTATTATAATTTGCCCCGCTCTTCCAGATACGAGTCTTTAAATCCCAAGAAGTACAGTACACCGTCCAGGCCGATGGTATTGATGGATTGTTGGGCGTTGGCTACTACCTTTGGCTTGGCATGGAAGGCTATACCCAATCCGGCTACAGAAAGCATGGGGAGGTCGTTGGCTCCGTCGCCTACAGCAATTGTTTGTGCAATGTCTACCTTCTCTACCTGAGCAATGAGCTTCAGCAATTCTGCTTTTCGTTTTCCGTCTACGATTTCACCCACATGGCGTCCTGTCAGTTTCCCGTCTTCTATTTCCAGTTCGTTGGCATAAACATAATCCAAGCCGAACTTATCCTTCAGGTAGTTGCCAAAGTAGGTAAATCCACCCGAAAGGATTGCTATCTTGTATCCGTACTTTTTCAGTACATACATCAGTCGCTCTACTCCTTCGGTGATAGGCAAGTTGTGTGCGATGTCTTCCATAACACTCACATCCAGTCCTTTGAGCAAAGCAACGCGCTCCTTAAAGCTTTCGATGAAATCGATTTCTCCACGCATGGCCCGCTCCGTAATGGCTTTAACCTGGTTACCAACACCGGCGCGCATAGCCAGTTCATCAATCACTTCTGTTTCGATCAAGGTAGAATCCATATCAAAACAGATCAGGCGGCGCATACGGCGGTACATATTATCCAGCTGGAACGAGAAGTCCATCGATAAGTCGCTGCTCAGCTTCATGAGCTGTCTTTGCATTTCTTCCCGGTTCCGCGGAGTACCTCTTACTGACAATTCGATGCATGCACGCACGTTTGCTTTGTGCTCATCCAGTGGGATACGTCCTGTCAGTCGCTTTATGGAATCGATATTCAGCCCTTGTTCTGTGAGGATGCGTGAAGCACCAGAAATTTGTTTGGCCGTAAGCTTGCGTCCCAGCAGGGTAAGGATATATCTGTTTTTTCCCTGCATACCTACCCATTCATTGTATTCGTTTTTATCGATGGGATAGAAACGAAGGTTTATACCGAGGGAGGAAGTCTTGAAAAGCAGGTCTTTCATGATGAAACCCGATGTATCCGACTGGCATTTGAACAAGATACCCAGCGACAAAGCACTGTGAATATCAGCCTGGCCGATATCCAGTATCGTTACATCGTATTCAGAAAGGATTTCTGTAATTGTTGCGGTCAGACCCGGTCGGTCAAGCCCACTAATCCATATCAAAATAAGTTCTGTACTCGTATCCATCTTGCATGATTTATCTTGCAAATTTATGAATTTTAATTGTATTTTCCTTGTGAAATATTATTTCTTTTTCACGATGAAAAGGGTTATTTTATGCTATATAACATAGTTTTTGAGGTTTTTTCTTGGTGGTCCCTCAGAAAAAGAGTACCTTTGTCGCAGATTTCCAAACAGATAGTACTTTTAGGAGTACATTCAGACAATGTTCCGGGGAGGAGATTACTGTTTTCAGGGCAGTCCCGGATAGTATTTACCAAAATCGAATTACATGACAAAAAGTGTAAAGTGGATTTTTGTTGTATTAGTTTTTAGTTCCTTGATTTCTTTTTCATTTGTAGGAAAAGACACCCCGACGGAGGGGGTGACAGTAGGAGATAAGGCTCCTGCATTTACACTCCGTAACAACGAGCAAATGCTCACCTCGCAACAATTGAAAGGCAGTTATGTACTGCTGAGTTTTTGGGCCAGCTATGATGCTGCATCGCGCACTCAGAATGCCATACTGAGTCATGCAGCTCAACAATGTGGCAATGTAAAAATGGTTTCGGTTTCATTCGACGAATACAAGTCGGTGTTTGATGAAACCGTTCGAAAAGACCAGATTGATTCTGAAAACTGTTTTTGGGAACAAGAAGGTCGTGATTCTAAACTGTATCGCTCTTTCAGACTCGAAAAAGGGCTGAAGAATTTTCTTTTGGACGACAAGGGTGTAATCGTCGCCAAAAATGTTACAGTGTCGGATTTGTCTGCTTTTTTGAATTGAGAAAGTTTGATAACCCATTTATGCTTCTGGCATCTTCAAGAAGCAACTAATAAAAATACAACAAAAATGAAAGCCGCAGTATCTGTATCGGATGCTGCGGCTTTTTCGATGTATCAGCGTTAGGCTTGGAAAAGCCTTTTTTGCTATTTGGGTGCTTTTCTGTACAGGTAGACGGCTATCACTGTGTACAGCAGATTCGGAATCCAAACCGCTATGATAGGCGGCACATTTCCGTTGATGGCAAAGGTAGAGGATACCGTTTGGAAAAGGATATAAGAAAAGCTCAGTCCCAGACCGATACCCAGATGCAGTCCCATTCCACCTTTGGTTTTCTTTGAAGAAAGCGACAGGCCAATGGTCGTCAGGATAAATGCGGCAAACGACATGGCGATGCGCTTGTGGTATTCAATTTCGAAAATCTTGATGTTGGCAAAACCGCGTTGTTTCTGCTTGGCGATATAGTCGCTCAGCTCGGCACTGGTCATGGTTTCCTGTTGTCCGCGCGTAATCAGGAAGTCCTGCGGCTCCATGGCGATAAGGGTATCCAGTTTGTCACCTTTCGTAATTTTCTCACGCATTCCGTCCATTTCACGAATCATGTAGTTTCGTAACGTCCAGCGGTGAACCTTCGTTGTGTCGTATCGCGCGCTGCGGGCAGTAAGGTGTGCCACCAGCTTGTGGTCCTCAAACTTATCCAGCGAAACACGGTAGGCCGTCTTGTTGTAATTGTCGAAACGGTCGATATAGGCTATTACTCCCGTATCTACCTCCAACTGGATGTTTTGGGCATAGTTGGTGGTTTTCTTTCCTTTATATAATTGTTCGAAACGCAATCGGGTGACACTTCCTTTCGGGATAACATACGATCCCAGCGAGTAAGTGACAATTGAAATGACTGCCGCCGAAATCATATAAGGCCGCATCAGACGCCTGAAGCTCATTCCCGTAGAAAACATTGCAATGATTTCGGAATTTTCTGCCAGCTTGGAAGTAAAGAAAATCACGGCAATGAAGACAAACAGCGGACTGAACAAGTTGGAATAGTAGGGTACGAAATTCAGATAGTAATCAAATATAATGGCCTTTACCGGCGCATTATACTTGATAAATCTGTCGATATTTTCGTTGATGTCGAATACAACGGCGATCGAAATAATCAGCGCAATGGCGAACACATACGTTCCCAGAAACTTGACGATGATGTATCTGTCCAGCCTCTTCAACCATTTGCCGTGCTTAAAGAATTCCTTCATTATTCTAGGTTATAGTCTTGTTGATAAGCGTTTTACCATCATTGGCTTCCAGGTAGAGAAGTCACCTTCGATGATGTGTTTCCGTGCTTCGCCCACTAGCCACAGATAGAATGCCAGATTATGGATGGATGCAATCTGCATGGCCAGCAACTCCTGCGCATGGAAGAGGTGACGCAAGTAAGCCTTGCTGTACATGGTGTCCACGTACGATGCACCGTCTACTTCGATAGGCGAGTAATCCTTTTCCCATTTCTTGTTGCGCATGTTGATGATACCATCCTTGGTAAAGAGCATACCGTTTCGGCCGTTTCTGGTTGGCATCACACAGTCGAACATGTCCACACCACGTTCGATACCTTCCAGAATATTCACCGGAGTACCTACTCCCATCAGGTAGCGCGGCTTGTCTTTAGGCAGAATCTCGTTCACTACCTCAATCATTTCGTACATCACTTCTGTCGGTTCGCCCACTGCCAGTCCGCCGATGGCATTACCTTCGGCTTCTTTCGATGCGATGAACTCAGCCGACTGCCGGCGCAAGTCGGGGTATACACAACCCTGAACGATGGGGAAGAGTGCCTGATGATAGCCATACTTAGGTTCAGTCTCATTGAAGCGGGTGATGCAACGGTCCAGCCATCTGTGAGTCAGTGCCATTGATTTTTTTGCATACTCATAATCCGATGTTCCCGGCGCACATTCGTCGAAAGCCATCATGATATCAGCACCGATGGTACGTTCGATGTCCATTACTCTTTCCGGAGTAAACAGATGTTTCGAACCATCAATATGCGAGCGGAATTCTACACCTTCCTCACGCATCTTGCGGATGCCCGAAAGGGAGAAAACCTGGAAACCGCCACTGTCTGTCAGCATCGGTCGGTCAAAACCGTTGAACTTATGCAAGCCCCCGGCTCCCTCAATCACGTCAAGTCCCGGACGGAGATAAAGATGATACGTATTGCCCAGGATAATCTGCGCTTTGATATCATCCTTGATTTCGTGCAGGTGCACACCCTTCACGCTTCCCAGTGTTCCCACCGGCATGAAGATAGGAGTCTGTATCTGTCCGTGGTCGGTTGTAATCAGTCCGGCCCGCGCGTTTGAACGCGGGTCGGTATGTTGCAATTCGAATTTTAGCTTCATATTTATTGTTTGTTCTCTTCTTTAGTGGTAGTAATACTGAAGTCTATCGCATCCTTCACTTTCTCGTCTGTCAAAGCCAGTGCCAGCACTTCCTTGATATCGGTTACATAGTGGAAGGTTAGTCCCGAAAGGTAAATCGGCTGAATTTCTTCAATGTCCTTGCGGTTCTGTTCGCACAGGATGATTTCCTTGATACCGGCTCTTTTGGCAGCCAGAATCTTTTCCTTGATACCGCCTACCGGCAAGACTTTACCGCGGAGGGTAATCTCGCCCGTCATGGCCAGATTGGCTTTCACCTTGCGCTGGGTCAGTGCCGAAGCCAGTGACGTTACCATCGTGATACCGGCCGACGGACCATCCTTTGGAATAGCCCCTTCGGGCACATGGATATGGATATTCCAGTTGTCGAAGATTTCTTCCGAAATATTCAGCAGCATGCAGTGAGCCTTGAGGTATTCTAAGGCCAGCATTGCCGATTCCTTCATCACATCACCCAGGTTTCCGGTCAGTGTAAGACGGCTTCCCTTGCCTTTGCTCAAGCTGGTTTCAACAAATAAGATTTCACCACCGACAGCAGTCCATGCCAGTCCGGTTACCACTCCGGCATACTCGTTGCCCTGATATTTGTCGCGCGAGTACTCCGGCTGTCCCAGATATTTTTTTACATCGGCAGGCTTGATTTCGTAAACCTGCTCCTCGTCCATGCCGTCGCGGGCTGCGATGAGGGCTATCTTACGCATAATCTTGCTTATCTTCTTCTCCAGCTCGCGTACACCACTTTCACGGGTATAGTTTTCTATGATATACTCGATTGCCGGTTTGCTGAACTTAATATGATCTTTAGACAGACCGTTGTTGTCCAGCTCCTTCGGAATGAGGTGGCGGCGTGCTATTTCAACCTTTTCTTCGGTGATGTATCCGCTTACCTCTATCAGCTCCATACGGTCGAGCAGCGGAGTCGGGATTGTACCCAGGTTGTTGGCCGTAGCGATGAACATGATTTTAGACAAGTCGTAGTCCAAGTCCAGGTAGTTGTCGTGGAACGCATTGTTCTGTTCCGGGTCCAACACTTCCAGCATAGCCGAGCTTGGGTCTCCACGATGGTCGCTTCCCAGTTTGTCGATCTCGTCCAGAATGATGACCGGGTTAGATGTTTCAGCCTTTATCAGACTCTTGATGATACGGCCCGGCATCGCTCCGATATACGTTTTGCGGTGACCACGGATTTCAGCTTCATCATGCACACCACCCAGCGACATACGGATATACTTGCGTTTCAAGGCTGTAGCGATGGAGCGTCCCAATGAAGTCTTACCTACACCCGGAGGGCCATACAGACAGATAATCGGCGACTTCATGTTGCCTTTTAACTTCAATACAGCCAGATGTTCCAGGATACGCTCCTTAACCTTTTCGAGTCCGTAGTGGTCTTTGTTCAAAATCTTCTCGGCATTCTTGATGTTGAGCGAATCTTCCGAATAAACACCCCATGGCAGTGACAACAGCGTCTGCAGGTAAGTAAGCTGGACGTTATAGTCGGGCGACTGCGGATTGATTCGTTCCAGTTTCGAAACTTCTTTTTCGAAAATATTGGCAACTTCAGCAGGCCACTTCTTCTGTTCGCCACTCTGGCGCAATTCTTCTATCTCATCATCTTCGCCGTTGCCCAACTCATCCTGAATATGCTTGATTTGCTGCTGCAGGAAATAGTCGCGCTGCTGCTTGTCCAGGTCTTCGCGGGTTCTCATCTGGATGCTCTGTTTCAGGGTAGCCAGCTTGATTTCCTTATTGAACACCTGTATCAGCTTGTAGATACGCTCTTTCAGGGTATCGATTTCGAGCAGGCTGATTTTATCTTCTACGCTGAACGGGAAGTTCGAGCAGATGAAGTTGACCAGAATTTCGTTGCTGTCCAGATTCTTGAGCGCAAACGAAGTATCCGGACTCATGCGGTCGGATGTCTCGATGTATTTCTGTGCAAGTTCGCGGCAGGTGTCTATCAGCGCCTTGAATTCGTCAGTGTCTTCCACTGCCATTACTTCATTGCACAATTCGATAGTTCCACGCAGATACGGACGGGTGGCTGTGATTGATTCCAGCTTCACTTTCGGACCATTGGATTGAAGAATGACGGTTGTGCTTCCGCCGGGTACTTCGAAAATGCGGAGAACTTTACCCACTACAGCTACCTGATACAGGTCGTTCAACCCCGGTTCTTCCACGTCGCTGTTCGTTTGACAGGCAATCACGATGGACGATTTCTTTTTCAGGGCATTGTTTACCAGCTTCAGGGTAGACTTGCGTCCTACGGTCACCGGCATAACTACAGATGGAAACATGACCATGTTTCGCAGCGTCATGATGGGAATGTCTTTCCCCAGTTCATCCGGATCAATTTCTTCCGGAGTCGCGTCAATCTCGGCCATCATGGAAATATCTTCATTCTCTGTATTCAAAAAAACACTTTCTTTCTTATTCTTTTTCACCATAAATTCTTCCGTCTAATGTGTTGTATTCAAAAAAATAGGCTTGGAAAAATCCAAAACGGGTACAAATTTAATCATTCTACTCCTAATATAAAAAGAGATTAGCTTTAAAATATGCCTATAAACGATAAAATAGCTATGCCTTGGCGAAAAATATCCGGTTTACTTGGCAGATAAACAAAGCTTTGTGTATTTTCGCAAATCAAAAGAAAGTGAAAAAGATTCAATTATGCCCAACCCTTATTTTAAGTTTAAACAATTTACGGTCTATCACGACAAATGTGCCATGAAAGTGGGTACGGATGGTGTGCTGCTGGGGGCCTGGTGTGCTGTCAATGGAGCACGCCGCATACTGGATGTAGGTACCGGGACGGGACTGATAGCACTGATGGCAGCTCAGCGCAGTGAGGCCAGTATAACCGCATTGGACATTGATGCAGCGGCAGTGGAGCAGGCCCGCGAAAATTGCGCTGCTTCTCCGTGGGCTGCACGGATAGAGGTGGTTCCGGCGGATTTTTGCAATTATCGTTCCGACGTTTTGTTCGACTGTATCGTGTCTAACCCTCCTTATTTTGTAGAGGACGTACATTGTCCGGATAAGCAACGCAACATGGCCCGCCATACGGCAGGACTGACCTTTGCTTCACTGCTGGAACGGGCAGGGGCTTTGCTTTCGGATACTGGGTATTTCTCGGTGGTGCTCCCGTCTGTGGCTGTTGCAGATTTTGTATATCAGGCATTGCAGCGCAACCTGTATCTTTCCAGGCGCACACAGGTTTGCACCAAATCGGGAGTAGAACCTAAAAGAACCCTTCTGGAATTCTCCAGGGTGAATGAAACCTGTCAGGAATCCGTCTTGACGATAGAAACAGAACATCACAAGTACACTCCAGAGTTCACAGAATTAGTAAAAGATTTTTATCTGTATTTATAGAAAAAGAAAGACCGGATGTTTATTCCGGCCTTTTCTTTGACAGTCTTCGCAGCAGGTGCTTGTTGAGCACCAGCAGCTGTTTATGCTTATGGATGATATTCTTCGTAATGGCGTTCGGGCTGGGCGGGTCTATAAATTCCGTAACCTGTTGCAGCAGGTTGCTGAATAGCGGCTGGTCTTTCGGTGCATTCTTCGAAATCATGACATTCAGTCCCTTGGGGAACATCTCTACCTCCAGCGTCTTGCCACCCATGGCCGGGTCACCGTCGAAATGAAACACTCCTTCATGCTCTCTGTGAATCCGGATTTTCTGGCTGCGCAACGTTTTTATCCGGCTGTTCTGGTCGATGGTCTTATTGAACTTGTCCTCTTCCTCTGTGAGAACCTTGAAAATCATTGTTTTCTTTTCATCTAACTCTGGATATCCATCCTTGGGAAGCTCAATTACAGTCTTGCAGAGCTCTGCTAAGAACTTGCCCTCAATG
>CAJKDC010000055.1 GCA_905198575.1 uncultured Bacteroides sp.
CATTTTATTTACTGCCAGAGCCGTTTAGGCTGGGCTAATTTTTAACGAACTATTGAAATTAAATACAGTTACTTAATAATTAATATTATGAAACTAATAAGAAACTTATTTTTGGCATCAATTGTAAGTGCTGGTTCTTTGACAGCAGGGTATGCTCAAAGTGTGCAGCCTGCCATTACTCCAGACCCTCAGATAGAAGCCAATATTCAGCAGTGGCTTAAAAAAATGACACTCGAAGAGAAAATCGGACAGATGTGTGAAATAACCATTGATGTGGTTACCGATTTCGAGGAAAGCAGGAAGAAAGGTTTTACACTAAGTTCGGCAAAGCTTGATACTGTCATTGGCAAATATAAGGTAGGTTCACTGCTTAACGTTCCATTAAGTGTCGCTCAGAAAAAGGAAGTGTGGGCACAGGCTATCAGGCAGATACAGGAAGTTTCAATGAAAGAAATAGGTATTCCCTGTATATACGGCGTCGACCAGATTCATGGTACTACCTATACGCTTGATGGTACACTGTTTCCACAGGGTATCAATATGGGAGCCTCTTTTAACCGGGATTTGGTAAAAGAAGGTGCTGAGATCTCGGCTTATGAAACAAAGGCCGGATGTATTCCATGGACTTATGCTCCGGTTGTTGACCTGGGGCGTGACCCGCGGTGGTCCCGTATGTGGGAAAACTACGGCGAAGATTGCTATGTAAATGCCGAAATGGGCAAGGCTGCCGTGGTCGGTTTCCAGGGAGAAGACCCGAATCATATTGGAAAGTATCATGTGGCAGCCTGTCTGAAGCATTATATGGGCTATGGTGTGCCGGTATCGGGTAAAGACCGAACTCCGTCTTCCATCTCGCGAAGTGACATGCGCGAAAAGCATTTTGCTCCGTTTTTAGAAGCTGTGCGCAACGGGGCACTCAGTGTGATGGTCAATTCGGGCGTAGACAATGGCCTGCCGTTTCATGCCAATCGTGAGCTGCTTACAGAATGGCTTAAGGAAGGCCTGAACTGGGATGGTATGATTGTAACCGACTGGGCCGATATCAACAATTTGTGTACACGCGATCATATTGCCGCAACGAAGAAGGAGGCTATCAAGATAGCTATTAATGCAGGTATTGATATGTCGATGGTTCCATACGAGTTGAGCTTCTGTACTTATTTGAAAGAATTGGTAGAGGAAGGTGAAGTGCCGATGAGTAGAATTGATGATGCAGTTGCACGTGTTCTTCGTCTGAAATATCGTTTAGGATTGTTTGACAACCCTTATTGGGATATCGATGAATACGATAAGTTTGGCTCAACAGAGTTTGCTGCGGCAGCGCTTCAGGCTGCAGAAGAATCGGAAGTTCTGCTCAAAAACGAAGACAATGTTCTTCCTGTTTCTAAAGGTAAGAAGATTCTTCTGACCGGACCGAATGCCAATTCAATGCGTACTCTTAATGGTGGATGGTCGTACAGTTGGCAGGGACATCTTGCAGATGAATGTGCCGGTGCTTATAATACCATTTACGAATCCATGTGTCAGAAGTTCGGCAAGGAAAATATAATTTACGAGCCGGGGCTTACTTATGCACCTTATAAGAACGACAACTGGTATGAAGAAGTTAACCTGGATATTGAAAAAGCAGTTTCTGCAGCAGCTTCTGCCGATGTAATTGTCGCTTGTATCGGAGAAAATTCTTATTGTGAAACTCCGGGCAATCTTACAGATTTGACCTTATCGGTAAACCAGCGCAATCTGGTAAAGGCATTGGCGGCTACGGGAAAGCCCATCGTACTGATACTGAATCAGGGCAGACCCCGTATCATTAACGATATTGAACCTTTAGCAAAGGCTGTCATCAATGTTATGCTTCCGGGAAATTATGGAGGTGATGCTTTGGCTAACCTTATGGCTGGTGATGCCAACTTCAGTGCCAAAATGCCTTTTACTTATCCTAAGTATATCAATGCCTTGGCAACGTACGATTATAAATCCTGCGAAAATATGGGCCAGATGGGAGGTAATTACAATTATGATTCGGTAATGGATGTACAGTGGCCGTTTGGTTATGGATTAAGCTATACTACTTATAGTTATAGTAATCTGAAAATAGACAAATCTGTATTTACGGCCGATGACGAACTGGCTATTTCTGTGGATGTTACCAATACCGGAAAGATGCCGGGAAAAGAAGCAGTTTTGCTTTTCTCGAAAGATATGGTGGCCAGCAGTACTCCCGACAATATTCGCTTGCGTGGATTTGAAAAGATTTCTTTGAACCCGGGTGAAACTAAAACCGTAACCATGAAGTTGAAAGGAAGTGATCTTGCTTTTGTCGGTTACGATGGAAAATGGAGACTCGAAAAAGGCGATTTCAAAATAAAATGTGGTACGCAATGGACTGACATTGTTTGTTCTGAAACCAAAGTTTGGGAAACTCCGAATAAATAGTTAAGATGATTATTTCTGGCCATACTCATGAAATTTACCACTGAGTATGGTCAGTTTTTTGTATGTATATTAAAATACTTTTCTTAAATCCTTCAACGCATTTTTGCTTGCTGCAGAAATACTTGGTTTTACTTCTTCCGATAGATATTCAAGGCATACAGCCAATTCGCTCTTTAACTCGGGAAAAGGCTTGCACATTTTGGCAGCAAGTTTAATCATAACGGAACGGCTGCTGTCGCTTTCTTTGAAGTTGCTCATGTTGCTCAAGCAGAAATCGAGTAAGTCGGTTCTAAAGTTGGTATTTATGGGCAGGTCTGCCAGGATAGACAATATCAGTCCGCGGCGAATTTTCAGACAAGGAGAAATAGCCATATCCACTATTTTATCGTAGAATGGCATCAGGTATATTTCCTTATCCTCTTTGGAAAGATGTGATAGTATCCAGGCAGCATTATATGCGACCCGTTCCTGCTCCGAATTCAATAGGACATTACAGAATTGGGCAATACCCTCTTCATTATGGCGTAACTCTTTTACAAAGAAAAGAACTTCAGCTTTGGAAATTCGCTCGTTAAGTCTGTTCATAAAAAATTATTGATTGTTTTATTCTTTTCTCAATGATTTGTGCATGACAAAATTTGTCAGCTTTAGTTTATTTGCTTTGGCTTTCTGACTCTTGATAACTTTATATCCTTTTTTCTCGAAAAAAGGACGTGCTGTCAGACTAACTTCCGATGTGATGTCTGTAACATTGAATTGTTGAGCTAGGGTTTCGATTTCAAAAAGGAGTTGCGTAGCCACCCCTTTGCCTTGCCAGTCTTTATGTACAAACATAGAGTGCAGGTACCCTTCTTTATTCATAGATGAAAAGCCAACCAGACAATCATTTTCATCGAAAGCTCCTATATATTGATTATGGGAGAGGAGCTCCTTCCATCGTGCTGGGTCATCACCACACGAAGCCCAGTCTTCGACTTCTTCTTTAGTGTAATGTTGAATATTGATATTCAATACAGTAGTGCGGAATAAATTCTGCATTTCTGGGATATCTTTTTCTTTGAGTGGATGAATTTTATATTGGGGAGTTAATCTTTTACTTGGATTTGTTTTGTCATTTATAATTTCTTTTGCCATAATAAATTCTTTTTCTGTTTTTCTAAGATTGTCTATCATCTTCATTAAATTCCTTTCGTTTTCTTCTTCAGAAATAGTCGGGTCTTTCATAAAGCGACTGCAGGGTAATTCCTTACATCCTCCGCAGTTGATGCGTTTGTTTTCTTTGCAACATTTCCAAATAGGACATTGATCATCACCTGTATATTGGATCCAAAATACTTTTCCTTTTATTTTTCGGCAACCTTTGCAGCTCTTAGGAAATGCTGTGCATTCTACACACCTTGCTCCACAAGGAGAAGGATAAAAGTAATCATCTTTCCAATACCACCATTTACTTTTATCTTTATCTGGATTTTCTGTATTAATATAATATTCTAATGCTCGATACAGGTAAAGTTGGCAGCGGTCGATTATGCAACCTCGTAAACGACATTCTTCTTGATATAAATCATCTGCTTTTTTTCCTTGCAAAGATTCTATTGAAGTATACCCTAAGGCTAGAAGATCTTTCTTTGTTTGTGTCCCTACATTGGGCAATTCCCGGAATGGGTGAATATTATTTCTAGAATTACTTTTCTTACCCTTCATTTTAGGATAAGGCAGTAGTTTTTCCAATGCACTTATAGCTTCTATTAAAGGATGTTTGTGTTCTACATCCAGAATATAATGTTCTTTGGCTCCATCATAAGGAAATCCAGTTTCGGCTTCTTGCATCATTTCTGCTATGGCCGGATGCTTTTTGATATAGGCAATATTATCACATATCAAGACTATAGGCTTTTCATTGATATAAATCATATATTCGCCGAACATTTTCCGGTGACGGATAGTTCCTATTCCTTCCAATTGGGAGCAGACAAACTCTAAAAAATTGATATTGCTGGCCATATACTTATTTTTTATGATACTTATACACAAAAATGGGGGAGCATAATGTACTTAATAAAACCAGTATCCACATATTTCCTGTTACTGGATTATATGCTTGAAATAATTCATACCAGGAAGAACTGGAAGAAAGTCCAAAGCTAAATTCAAAACAAATAGTAAGTAACATCCATACACTGCCTGTAAGCACACAATCTTTCCTTGGAAGATTTGTAATATGCGGTAGGGATAGACGCGTAACTATATATATTATTCCGGCAAGTAAAACTCCGCTCAGTAGCAAAGCCAGATTATCGGGTAAATATTTGTTCCAAATGTATTCACGAAGTCCTCCATTTAGTATTGCCAGTGGAATAAAGCAAAACCAAATCAATAAAATTCTAATCCATTTCATTGTTTTTGTCTGATTCATGAAGCAGCTTTTATAAAGGAATAACTTAGTTAAGCTTATTGGGCATTCCAGATAGCCTTTATGGTTTCCTCTTGGCTATATCCAAAAGGAGAATTTTTGCTGCGTGTATTGGCTCTATACAGATTCTGAGTTTGGTTAGGACAGCAGATATCTCTTATGCCCGGCATTTCTACATGGCCGGCAGGGTCGGTTTTCTTCATCCATTCCCATGCATAGCGCAACCATTCGTTGCGATAGCTTTCCGGCTGTTTGGCAAACCAGGAAATCTCATCCCATCCCCAGGGAAAGTAAGAGGTCGTATCGGCTACATTGACCGGTTCTTCTTTTCCATAATTGTCTATTTCCACCAGATAGGGCAGATGTTCGCAAGCCCAACCCGAAGGAGTAATACAGCCCTTACTTTTCAGATAGATGGCATCCAGATGGTTAACCTGCAACTCAGCCGGCTGTACATTGCCTTCTTTCCAAGGAGTTTCGGTCGGTATTGCACAGATACGCATAGGGAAAGAGTTGAAGTCTATCAGGCTTTTACCGTCTTTTACCATACCTCCTTTCGGAGTATGAGCATCCAGTATGACCCATTTCCGGCGAGAATGCTGTGCAGCAAAGTCACGTATCTTGTCAATCAGTTTAATCCACCAGGTTCTGTCCGGATCATTCATGCCCATCAGTTCTATTTGTCCTAAGTGAAAAGCTTCACATCCGATACGTATATAGGAACAGGCCAGATAATAGAACCATAATTGGGTTTCTTGTCTGCTAATATCGGGTACACTTCCTCCCGGATGCCAGTGGTCAACGTATTTCCCTTCCAGATTCAACATGTCCTTGTATTGAAAATGTCTCTTTTCGGGTTTTAATCCATATTCCTTGAACACCCATTCGGGTATTTCTATCAAATCAACCTTGTCTGATACCGCTTCAAACAGGCAGGCTTGGAAAACCAGAGCAGCATCATAGGCATGCAGCTCTTCTATAATAGTTTGGGCATTGCTCCAAAACAGGGTATCCTTCAGTACTTGTTCGTTTTCCCAAAGCAGAATAGCACGACCCAGAAATTTGGCTCCAATGTTTTTTATCATGCGGATATCATCTTTCAGTTGTGCTTTTCCTTTGCGGGGAACCAGCAGATTGGTTACTGTAATAGAGCGGTCCAGATAGTTTTCAAGTACTTCCTTTTGAATACCTTGGCCGTCAAAATAATAAGATGGAGTTGTTTTTCCTATTATCCATCCGTGAAAGAAGAAACAGAATGTCAGTAATAAGATGCTTGGTTTAATCATGGTAAAAATATTATTAGGATTCAGGTAAAAAGTTACATCAAATAGGACATTTTCCAGTAAAAGTAATCAATTTTTGGAACATATATAGGCTTGAGGAAACTATTTTGAAAACTTCAGGATAAAAAGATAAAAGACTGCTTTGGAATGAAGCAGTCTTTTATGGAATGTTGAAATAAGGCGTGTATTATAATAAAATGACTTTTACGACACGGGCACCATGTGCACCCATAACCAACGCCTGTTCGATGTCGGCCGTTTTGGATGGTCCTGAGATAAAAGCTCCGAAACCATAACTGCCGGTATCAATTAACCGGTATGCTTCATGCATATTGTTGACGATATTGTTGCGGTCCAGTAAGATAACCAGTTCTTCTGAAATGAAATAAAGAGCACGATGTTTAACATCTTGTTCAATCCAGACTGCACCATTTTCTGCAACTCCTACTTTAGCTTGGACAATTGCGACATCTGTCCCGTTCAGGTCGACCGGATTGTCAATCTCATCAGGATTAAAGGTGGCGCAAGTAATCCCTGGTATATTGGAGGCGATTCGTTTGTTTTCGGGATAGAGGGTACGGATAAGTTGATTTATATCTCCTCCTTTTTCTAACAGGATGGCTTCTCCGCCAACTTGTTTCATGATGTTACAGAATTGCTCTGTCAAATCCTGAAACGTCAGTGCGTGTGCTTCCAGCGCTGTAAGGTCTGGCTTGTCATATTTCACCACAGTGGCACGCCGGATGCTTTGTAATATATCTTCTCTGCTGCTCATAACCGATTTATTTTACATTTCCTTTTTTCCACATGTCATTAAAGCTCTCTTTGGCAAAGTCGGGCATATTGCGGTCTCCTCCCCAGGTAAGTCCTGCTGCTTTTAAGAGTTGCATTCCCCAGGGTGCCATGTGCATAGCTGTATTGAAAGCCCATGGACGGTTCATCATAGCAGCCATACCGCCTGACATGATTTTTTTCTTTTCATCTGCTTTTCCCAGTTGTCCTAATTTTTGTCTCCATAAGTAAATCTGTTCGGCCAAGTCTACTTTTGCCGGACAAACGTTCGAACACGAATGACACAGAGAGCAAGCCGATACGTTATCGTAATAATGTAACGGTGCTTTCAGCATACCCAGATTGATACCTATAGGGCCCGGGATGAAATAGGTATAAGAATATCCACCGCTGCGACGGTAAACAGGACATGTATTCATGCATGCACCACAGCGGATGCAGTTCAGAGTTTTTACGTGCTCGCGGTCTGCCAGGATATTGCTGCGTCCGTTGTCAACAATGATAATGTGTAATTCACCTCCTTCGCGAGGTTTACGATAATGGGTGGTATAGGTAGTGATGGGCTGTCCGGTAGCAGAACGTGCCAGCAGACGAGTGAATATACCTAGTGAGCGACGGTCGGGTACAATCTTTTCCATACCGAAGGCTGCAATCTGTAACTTAGGTTGTGAAGTTCCCATGTCAGCATTTCCTTCGTTAGTACATACCACGACTTCTCCTGTTGAGGCTACGGCAAAATTGGCTCCTGTCATGGCCGCTTCCGCATGAATGAATTTTTCGCGTAAATTTTTTCGGGCAGCATGGGTCAGGTAAGTCGGGTCAGAATTTCCTTTTTCAGTGCCCATTTCTTTTTCAAACAGTTCACCTACCTGTTCACGTTTAATGTGGATGGCGGGCAATACGATATGACTGGGTTTCAGATGCATCAACTGCAGAATCCGTTCTCCCAAATCGCTTTCTACGACTTCTATGCCTTTACTTTCGAGGAACGGATTTAGTTCGCATTCTTCAGCCAGCATAGATTTGCTCTTTATAAAATGTTTTACGCCGTGCTGGCTTAGGATGGTATAGATGATATTGCAATACTCTTCTGCATCTTTAGCCCAGTATACATGGGCGCCATTAGCACGGGCATTGCTCTCAAATTCCAGCAATAATTCGTCCAGGTGGCTGTTGCTGTATAGTTTGGTAGCACATGCAGCTTCCCGCAGTTCTTCCCATTCGGGAACACTTTTGCTCAACTTATCTCTTTTTGCTCTGACTAGCCAGAGTGTTTCATCATGCCATGCAGCCTGTTTCTTATTCTGCAGAAACTTGCCGGCTGCCTTTGAATGTTTCGTACTCATAATCCTGCAGCCAATATTTCAACAATATGTAATGTTTTGATGGGTAATTTTTCTTTTTCGATGATACCGTTCTGGTGCATCAGGCACGAACAATCTGCTCCTGCAATGTATTCGGCTCCGGTAGCCAGATGCCGGTGCACTTTGTCGTGTCCCATCTGGATGGATACTGCATTTTCTTCTACAGAGAACATTCCTCCAAATCCGCAGCATTCGTCTTTGCGTTCCGGTTCTACGATTTCGATGTCTTTAACCAGCGACAGCAGGTTATACAGCTTGTTATAATGTGGAATGTTCAACTCGCTGGGAGCAGAGAGGTGCAACAGTCGTACACCGTGGCAACTGTTTTGTAGAGAAACTTTGTGTGGAAAACGTGCCGGGAGAGAAGTAGGTTGTACTATATCGTGAATAAATTCGCAAATCTCGTATATTTTTCCTTCGCTGGCACAGCGGTGTTTTTCCTGTTTCAGAAGGTTTCCGTAATGGTCGCGTACGAAAACCACGCAACTGGCAGAGGGACCTACGATATAGTCGTAATCTTTGAATTGTTCGTCGAAATGATGAGCCAACTGGGTAGCTTTATCTTCAAATCCTGCGTTAGCCATCGGTTGTCCGCAACAGGTTTGATCCAGCGGATAGTCTACATCAACTCCCAGGCTTTTCAGTAATTTGTAGGAGGCTACTCCTACTTGGGGGTAAACAGCATTGATGTAGCAAGGTATAAATAGACCTACTTTCATGATTATTGTGCTTTTTAGTATTTATATTTTGATTTTAAAATGGAAGCATACTCCTTATTAAACGCAAAAGTATAGAAAGATGTTATAGGTTGTTCTCTGATATCTAATAAAATTTCTTTATTGAGAAAATATAGCTTGAAGTATCCATAAGAATTTTTTAACGAATATTCGGAATGTATCAAACTTTTTCTTATTTTTATGGCTAACTAGATTAACTAAAGTGTTAAGAAGATGGAACATGATGATAAAAAATGGGAAATATTAGAAAGTGAGTATTTGATTCGTCGTCCGTGGCTTACTGCCCGAAGAGACCACGTACGTTTACCTGATGGTGTGGAAAACAAGGAATATTATGTACTTGAGTATCCGGATTGGGTTAATGTCATTGCAATTACGGTCGATGGAAAATTCGTGATGGAACGTCAGTACAGGCACGGATTACAATGGACGGGGTATGAAATATGTGCTGGTGTATGTGAGTCTGGGGAGAATCCTCTGGAAGCAGCGAAGCGAGAACTGTGGGAAGAAACCGGTTTTGGAGGAGGAGAGTGGAAGTTGCAAATGACAATTTCGGCCAACACAAGTACCATGACAAATTTGTGCCATTGTTTTGTGGCAACAGGTGTAGAACGGATTTCGGAACAACATTTGGAAGCAACAGAAGATATTTCTGTGCACTTACTGACGGTAGATGAAGTTCGAAACTTGCTTGTCGGTAATGAAATCAGACAAGCATTGATGGCTGCACCCTTGTGGAAATACTTTGCAGAACAGCATTTGCTATAGTGTGATATGAAATAAATGACTAAATTTCGTATTATGAAGGACATAAAATCATTGGCAGTATTTATTACTTTTCTACTTCTTTTATTCCCGGCATCGGCGGCGAATCATGTTCCGGATGGCTGGTGTATAGAAATCCAGTCGCGTGAAAACTATAATGGGGTGACCTTGGCCAATGGGCGTATCGGTCTGGTGAGTGGTGCCGATTTGTTCGCTGTTTCAGAAATCGTTCTGAATGGAGTGTACGACAGGGAATATGCCGGTGGAGTAAGCCGTCTGGTACGCGCTCCTCTTTATACCGGATTACAATTAAAGATAGAGGGGCAGCCGGTAGATCATGCAGCCGTTTCGCACTGGAAACAGTCTTTGGATATGAGGCATGCCAGTCTGACCACTTCGGTGCAATATCATGGTGTCCGGATTGAGTATACTTTGCGGGCTTTGCGGAATTTGCCTTTCATGAGTCTGGGCGAAATTGCGATTACGCCCGACAAAGACGTAGACATTGAACTGGTAAATAAAGTCTCTTTTCCCGAAGAACTGCGCGACGGAAAGTCGCATTTTAAAATGATGCGCGATGCCGAAGCCTATATGCCGGTTTTGGTTGCCGAAGCAGAAAGTCTTACCGGCATGCAGCAACTGGCTACCTGTAGTGCCTTTTTGTTCGAGCCCGGAACGGCAGGCGAGGCCGATACCCGAAAGGTGAAGGGTGAGGAAGGAAATGCCTCTTTTTCGAAAAGACTGAAAAAAGGCGAAACTTTCCGGTGTGCCTTGGTGGGCGCAGCCTGTTCCTCGCGTGATTTTGCCGACCCGAAAGGAGAAGCAGAGCGCATGGTGGTGTTTGCGTTGCGCCAGTCTGCTGCTTATTTGATTGAGGGGCATAATGTACATTGGGATGATTTATGGAAAAGCGATATCGTGATCGAGGGTTGTCCCGAAGACCAGCAGGATGTCCGGCTGGCATTGTATCATTTGTATTCGTTTCAGCGGAAAGGTTCGCGTTTAAGCATACCTCCCATGGGCTTGTCTACCGTAAAAGGTTATAACGGCCATGTCTTTTGGGATGCCGAATTGTGGATGTATCCGCCGGTTCTGCTCTTGAATCAGGATTTGGCCAAGGCACATATTGATTATCGCTCCGACCGGCTTGCCAAAGCGGTGCAGCGTGCAGAAATGTTCGGCTACCGGGGTGCCATGTATCCGTGGGAAAGTGATGATTATGGAGATGAGTCCACTCCCACCTGGTGTCTGACCGGAACTTTCGAACATCATATTACCGCCGATATCGGCATTGCCTTCTGGAACTATTATCGGGTGACGCGTGATAAGGAGTGGTTGCGTGAAGAGGGTTATCCGGTTATCCGCCGTGTTGCCGATTTCTGGGTGTCGCGTGTATCCCGCAATGAAGACGATTCTTACTCCATAAAGAATGTAGTAGGGGCAGATGAGTATGCACCGAATGTAGATGACAATGCTTTTACAAACGGAGCGGCCAAGGTAGCTCTGACAAATGCGGTCAAGGCTGCACGGGTACTGCAGGTACAGCCAGATGAACGCTGGGAAAAGATAGCCGACGGCATACGGTTTCACTATATGGAAGACGGCACGACGATGGAGCACTCCCGCTATCAGGGTGAAATGATTAAGCAGGCAGATGTGAATCTGCTGGCATATCCGTTGGGCATCGTCACAGAGCCGGAAGCCGTTAAACGCGATTTGGCCTACTACGAAGAAAAGATTGACAAAGTGAACGGCCCCGCCATGGGAAGTGCGATTCTTTCGGTTTTGCATGCCCGTTTGGGGGATGCCGAAGAAGCCTATCGTTTATTCAAGAAAAGCTATATACCCAACAGGCGTCCTCCTTTTGGCGTTTTGTCTGAATCGCCGGCTTCGAACAATCCTTATTTTGCAACAGGAGCCGGAGGCATGTTGCAGGCAGTGCTGTATGGGTTTGGCGGACTGGAACTGACCGACAACGGTGTGGAGCAGCGTACTCCTGTTTTGCCGAAGGCTTGGAAATCGCTTACCATAAAGGGGGTAGGTATGGAGAAGAAGGATATAATCATTCATTAATTTAATAACTATAACATGAAAAAACTATTGACATTATTGGGCGTATTGGGTATGTCGGTTGCGGCATGGGCGCAGACACTGAACTCTCCCGACGGGAATCTGAAGCTGACTTTCGGACTGTCGGCAGAGAAAACCCCTGTTTATTCGCTGGAATATAAGGATAAGCAGGTGGTGAAAGAGAGTAAGATGGGCTTTGTATTGAAACCGGCCTTGGATTTCAGCAAGAATTTTTCGGTTGTCGATACGGAGTTCTCCGAATCTACATCGACCTGGAATCCGGTGTTTGGACAGTATCGTGAGATAGAAGACAACCATAAAGAGATGCTGGTCGAGCTGAAGCAGGAAAAAACCGGATGGCTGCTGAACATCCGTTTCCGTTTGTTCGATGATGGACTGGGTTTCCGTTATGAATTCCCCGTGCAGGGAAATTTACGGAATTTTACGTTGGTCGAAGAGTTGACGGAATTCTGTCTGGCCGGTGACCACAAGGCTTTCTGGATACCTGCCGACTATGACACCAATGAGTTTCCTATTACGACTTCCAAATTGTCGGAAGTGGCCGGACTGATTGATAAGGTCCGCGAAGAACCTTTGGCTGCCAAGGCGCCCACATCGGGACTTGCCGTGCAGACTCCTTTGATGTTGAAGTCGGACGATGGTTTATATATCAATATCCACGAGGCCGCATTGGTGAATTATCCGGCTATGTGTCTGAATCTGGATGACAAGAATTTTGTGATGAGTTCTCACCTTACTCCTGATAAAAATGGAAACAAGGGCTTTATCCAGACGGGCAGCGTTACCCCCTGGAGGACACTGGTGGTGAGTGATGACGCACGCGACATCTTGGCCTCTAGCCTCATTCTGAACCTGAATGAGCCTTGCAAGCTGGAGGATACTTCTTGGATTAAACCTACTAAATATGTAGGTGTGTGGTGGGAGTATTTTGTAGGAGGTGGCTCTACTTGGTCGTACACCGATTACCAGGATATTGTCATTGGACAGACCGACTATACGAAGCTGAAACCGCACGGACATCATGGTGCCAATACGGCTCACGTGAAAGAGTATATTGATTTTGCTGCCGAAAACGGTATGGATGCTGTTTTGGTAGAAGGATGGAACGAAGGCTGGGAGGCTAACTTTGCTTATATCAAGGAGTATATATACAGTTTCACCAAACCTTATCCCGATTTTGATGTGGAAGAATTGCAGCGTTATGCAGCATCGAAGGGCGTAAAAATCATTATGCACCATGAAACAACCTCTTCGGTGGCCGATTATGAACGCCAGTTGCACGATGCTTTCCGTTTCATGAAAAAATACGGATACGATGCCGTCAAGACAGGCTATGTAGGTCCTATCATTCCACGCAGCGAGCACCATGACGGACAGTGGATGGTGAATCATTATAATTATGTGGCCAAGACTGCTGCCGACTACAAGATTATGGTGAACTCGCACGAGGCTGTCCGCCCCACGGGTATGTGCCGCACCTATCCTAACTGGATTGCGCAGGAGTCTGCCCGCGGTACAGAGTTTGAGTCTTTCAACGGGAACAATCCCGACCATACGACCATCCTTCCGTTTACGCGCCTGATGGGTGGTCCGATGGACTATACTCCGGGTATTTTTGAAGGCGACCTGTCGGTTTATGGTTCGAACAAGGCCAGACTCAGTACGACACTGGTTAAGCAGCTTGCTCTGTATGTCACGATGTACAGTCCTTTGCAGATGGCAGCCGACCTGATAGAGAACTATAGAAAATATCTGGATGCATTCCAGTTTATCAAGGATGTGGCAGCCGACTGGGACAACACCTATATTCTGGAAGCCGAGCCGGGAGATTACATTACGATAGCCCGTAAAGCCAAAGGAGTGAACGAATGGTTTGTAGGAGGTATAACAGACGAGAACGCACGTGAAGCTGTGATTGACTTTAGTTTCTTGCCTGCCGGTAAAAAGTATGTTGCCACGATTTATGCCGATGGTAAGAAAGCCGACTGGCGTACCAATCCGAAAGATTATGTTATCACCCCCCGGAAAGTTACTTCGAAAACAAAGCTGAAACAGCGTCTGGCACCGAGTGGAGGTGTGGCAATCAGCATTAAGGAGCTTCCTTGATATAGAAAACTTTGTTAGATAGCTGAAAGTACAGGTGTTTCCTGCTGCGGATATATGCTGCAAGGGGAAATGCCTGTATTTTTTATTTGCGGATTTTTTTGATGAAGCAGTAGAAAGAGAGCCGAAAAATTTTGAATTATTGAATTTCTGTCTATATTTGCGTCCGAAACAAATGGGGCATTAGCTCATCTGGCTAGAGCGCGACACTGGCAGTGTCGAGGTGACCGGTTCGAGTCCGGTATGCTCCACAATAATAAAAAACGCTGCATCCGGTTGGGGAATGCAGCGTTTTTTTTATTGTTGTGGAAATTATTACTTCTTGATGATATCCGTAAGCTTAATGCTCTGGAAAGTCATGTGGGCAACACTGCTTTCGTACAGGATACCGATGGTTTCCTTGTCAATCATCGTCAGGCAAGAATATCCCCAGTTATAGCCTTCGTCCAGCAAAAGCTGATATTCCTCAGGCCATGTATTTCCACCGTCCAGACTGATTTTGATTGTCATGTCCTTACGTGCACTGGTAGAATTCGGATTCGAGAAGATAAGCAAGTCTTTTCCCAGAACATTGTCTTTAGCCGGAACACTGATGAGGCTGGCCATACATACCGGTTCGATGAGGGCTGTGCGTGATGATTCATGCTCTTTCCATGTTTTTCCGAGGTCGGTTGTGGTATATACCGCACGGCTTCCTCCGCGGTTGTCGCGCATGTTGAGCATCAATACCCCTGGAGAAACTTCTGCCACCTGCGATTCGGTGGTATTGGTACGGGCATGCTGGTGGATTTTCCAAGTTTCGCCACGGTCCTTGCTATACATAATGCCGGCATTGGGAACACGTGTCTTGTCGATAAACTGAATCGGGAATACCAGTGTGCCGTCACTCATGGTTATACCTCTTCCGGGGCCCTGCAGCAGGAAGTACCATTCGGGCAGTTTTACCTGCTCGGTGATGTTGATTGGAGCCGACCAGGTTTTACCGTCGTCGGTACTTTTGGCCAGTACCAGCTGTGCCGTGTGGTACATGTCCATACCCTGATGTGAGCTCCACCATGCACGCTGGTTACCCATGCCGTGTGTCCAGGCAGCTACAATCCATACGGTATTGGTTTTGGTATCGACCAGAATAGACGGGTCGCCCACACCGTTCTGTGCGGCTGGAAGTCCTCCGGTTTCACCGAATGAAAGAGGCAGACGCATCTTTTCCCAAGTCTTGCCTCCGTCGGTGCTTCGGCTTAAACCTATGTCAACATGTTCCTGCAGGTCCACACTGCTGTTGTAGCGCACATCGTATACGCCCAGTAAAGTTCCCTTGTTCGTAGTGACGAGTCCGGGGATTCGGAATGCAGCCGAACCGTCATCTCCTGCGTGGCGTACACCGATACCGGTGCGGTGCGCGATATTTTCCGGTGAAACCACTTTCATGGGGGCACTGCTGCCATCTGCCTTGATGTCGGTTATATCGGCCGAAACAGTGGTGTGCAGTGAAGCCGACGGGTTCATTTCAATACTGACCCAGAAGAAATTGAATCCGGGGAAAAGCTTCTGTTGCGCTTTCAGTGTAATGCTGTTGGTCTGTGGCTGTTGGGTGTCTTTCAGGATAGAGTAAGACGGGTTGGCAGCCAGTGTATTGCCAGGCTGGTTGCTGGAAATATATTCTACCGGAGCAAATCTTTTTTTGCCTCTGTCCTGCGGAGCTTCCGTACCGCTGTAATACAGTTTGATATTTTTTATTTCAGAAAGCGGCGTGTTTTTGTCCAGTTGCAAGGTTACTTCGTCCAACTCTTTTGTTTCAAGCGCATTTACACGCATGTAGAACAGCACGTTGTCTTGTCTTTCAATAAGGATGGGATACTGCGGCTCTTTTACAAAAATAGTATCCGAAGCGTGCGTAGCCAATGCTCCCAATATGCTTACGGCCAGAGAGAATAGTTTTTTCATGATGGTAGTAGATTTAAACTTTAATTTTTCCAATTAATTTTCTTATTTTTCCTTTTCCTATGATAGGAGCATGAGGGTCTTCCGGAAAAACAATGGCAAATTGTCCCGGAAGCAGGTCTATATAGGTTGTCGGGCGGTCTGCATACAAGGCACATTCTTTTTCTTCATCATAAGCTTGTACTTCTTGTTCCAGGTCTTCCAGTGCTTTCCAGCCAATGGTTTCCTTGCCTTCCAGCAGGATGTGCACGTCGATGTACTTTCTGTGTACTTCGAGCACTTGCTGGTCGGCTGTCAGACACGTTGGTTCAGAATTGTTGATGAACAGATTGTCACCGTCCAGTTCGATACGCCCGCAGGCGGTGTGCAGCAAGTCGTGACTTTTCACATAGTCGAAGAGTTGCTTCAGGAGTGGATTCAGCTTTTCCACTCTTTCACTGTTTTGTAAGTTCGATAAAATCATGTTTAAGTAGTTATTCTATAATTATTGTAGTAAGTTCGTATTTCACGGTTGGATTGCATTAATGGGATAAGTCACAATTTCAGAAGTCCGGATGCCGGGCTTGATTTCACCACAAATCATATACAACGTGTTCTTATGGATAAGCAATACTCCTCCGGCTTTTTCCATACCTTTCATACCGGGAATTACCTGCCAGGTTTGGGCAGAGGCATTCCAGATGAGTCCGTCGTTGTTGAACCGGTACCATTCCGGCTCATGAGTCAGGTAGTCCTGACCGGCATTGCCTTCGAGAGCTGCTTTAAATATGGCATAGTTGACTCCTCCTGTAAATAAAACCGCATTGTCATTCAGGGTTACGCCGGCCCCTCCGGTCAGTGTCCGGATATTGCTGTTTTTATCTGTCGGCAGACTGATGGGAGCTTCCCATTTGTGGGCTTGCAGATTATAGGGAAGCATGTCGGCTGAAAGTACACATCCGCCCTGTTTGTCATATTGATAGCCTCCGGCCAGAAAAAGATAACCGGGGAGAGATGTAAGTGCCGGCTGAATGCGGGTAGGTCCCGGATAGTCGGCCAGCTTTATCCATTTGCCCTTGCCTTGAGTCGGGTAGGCATATAAGGCCTGGTCATTATTTCCCTGGTTGCCTCCGCTTATGTATAAAAACTGTCCGTCTGTCGTAGCGGATGCATTGTCTATGCTTACAGGCAGACGGGTACATTGGTGAACAGAGAATTGCTTTGTAAGCGTGTCAAGCCTGATTTCGTATACGTTTTTTAAGCCGGATTTACTGTTCATTCCTCCCAGACAGTATAATTTATTCCCTGTACTTACCGTTGCTCCATAAGCCACAGGCTCAGGAAGGTCCGGCAATTTCATCCACTGTGCATCTGTTTCGGCGGTATTGAGTGCATAACCTTCGGCATAATAAACTTTTGTCCCACCTTGTGCAGCGGGAACATCCGGAAAATTACATCCTCCGTAAACAACCAGCCAGTCACCGATGAATCCGGCAAAAGGTGCCGATACACCGTTGGGATTGGGATAGGCGGGTATTTTGTTTCCGGTTGTCTGGGCTGTCAGTTGATTAAAACAGACAAGAACAAGCAGAGCAAGTATAATCAATAGTCTCTTCATATTTTTAAGGAATGGTTTTGTTTAGGCCAAATTTATATATAAAAAAGGATATATCCGCCTAATTATCTGATAAAATGCAGCATTGTATGTGAAAGAATAACGTATATAAGGCTATATACTTGGATATTTTAAGTTCAATATGGTGTTTAACTGGATTTTATTTTATTATTTTGTGCACGCTATTTTTTCGTGTACTAATAACTAAAACAAGAATAATGGAACAAACCTTTGCACCTTTTGCACGTCCCCTATATGTCATGACCAAGCCTGTAGGAGCCGTATGTAACCTGGCTTGCGATTATTGCTATTATCTGGAAAAGGTCAATCTCTATAAGAATGCTGCATCCAAGTATGTGATGAGTGATGAATTGCTGGAACGTTTTATAAAAGAGTATATCCAGTCGCAGACCATGCCGCAGGTCTTGTTCACCTGGCACGGCGGTGAGACACTGATGAGGCCGCTGAGTTTTTACAAGCGTGCCGTAGAACTGCAGAAACGCTATGCAAACGGACGGACCATCGACAACTGTATCCAGACGAACGGAACTTTGCTTACCGACGAATGGTGCGAATTCTTCCGACAGAATAACTGGCTGGTAGGTATATCGATAGACGGTCCGCAGGAGTTTCACGACGAATACCGGAAGAACAAGCAGGGAAGACCTTCGTTTGTGAAGGTGATGCGCGGAATCGAACTGCTGAACAAGCATGGTGTAGAATGGAATGCCATGGCGGTGGTAAACGATTATAACGCCGACTACCCGCTGGACTTTTACCACTTCTTTAAGGAGCTGAACTGCCATTATATACAGTTTGCGCCTATCGTAGAGCGAATCTCGCGCCATGCCGACGGACGCTATCTGGCTACTCCGTTGCAGGAAGGCGACCGCCTGGCCGATTTTTCGGTTTCGCCGGAGCAGTGGGGAAACTTCTTATGTACCATTTTCGATGAATGGGTGCGCAATGACGTGGGTACTTATTTCATACAGTTGTTCGATTCTACGTTGGCCAACTGGGTGGGCGAGCAGCCTGGCGTATGTTCGATGGCAAAGACTTGCGGCCATGCCGGTGTGATGGAATTCAATGGGGATGTTTATACGTGTGACCATTTTGTATTTCCGGAATTCAAGCTGGGCAATATCTATGAAAAGACGCTGGTAGAGATGATGTACTCTGAACGCCAGATGAAGTTCGGCCAGATGAAACAGGATTCCTTGCCCGGACAGTGCCGTGCGTGCGAGTATTTGTTTGCCTGCAACGGTGAGTGTCCGAAGAATCGTTTTATGCACACCGAAACCGGTGAGCCGGGACTGAATTATTTGTGTAAAGGTTATTATAAATTCTTCGACCATGTGGCGCCCTACATGGATTTCATGAAAAAGGAACTGCTGGCGCAACGGCCGCCTGCCAATGTCATGGAGGCCATACGCAACGGTGAATTATAACTGTAAGCCCCGCAATTATTTGCGGGGTTTATAGTTGGTACGCCGGGCTTCTGTTTTCTGGTCTATTTCGCGGATAACCTTGCAAGGGTTTCCGGCTGCCAGTACTCCGGATGGAATATCGCGGTTGACCACAGAGCCGGCTGCAATTACGCTGTTGTCGCCTATTGTGACACCGGGAAGAATAACGCATTGGGCACCAATCCACACATTGTTGCCGATGGTGATGGGATAGGCGTATTCCAACCCTT
>CAJKDC010000056.1 GCA_905198575.1 uncultured Bacteroides sp.
GTCACTACGCCGCTTACCGGCGAAACAAATTTCACTTCTGGATGATTCTTGTCTATAAACAAGGGTCCTCCGGCCATAACATACTCCTGCTCTTTCACCACAACCTTCGGTGTAACACCGGTAAAATCGTCTGGAACCAATGCATAGAATTTAGGTTCCTTTACCGATACAACCTGGGCAGCAGCTTTACCTTTCAAGTTTATGTCCAAGCCTTTACGTAATTTAATTACATTTGCCATATTGGGTTATAAAAAATGGTTGTATAATTTTTGCGCAAAATTACATAAAAAAATAGTAAAAAAAGAGCATTTCGGGCATTAATACTGAAAAAATTCCATAATTCTTTTCCTCTGCCTTCCATACCCCTTGAAGTTCAAGGTTTTGGGGAAATTGTAACTGACATGTTTATGCATTATATATAAGGTGTAGTCCAAAAGCTTCACAAAAAAGGTTCGGCTACTCCTCACTCGGATAGCCGGACCTACTTTCTCTTTATCAATTATACCCGGGATTCTGTTTCATCCGCGGATTCATCTTCAGCACCTTGTCGGGCAAGGGGAAAACGGTGGTGAAGCCACTCTCCTCGCCTTCCACCACCGGACGGAAGCTATAAGCCCGCGTAAACTGTCCGAAGCGAATCAGATCCTGCCTGCGCCAGCCCTCCCAGGGCAGCTCGAGCTGACGTTCCTCCAGCAGAGTTTCCAGCGTAGCCGTACGCGGAGCAGCTCCGGCACGTGCCCGCACCGCATTCAACTCGCCCGTACCGTCGGCACCACTGCGCACCTTGGCCTCACTTTGCATCAGCAGCACATCCGCGTAACGGAACAGCACAATGTCGTTATCAATCAGCTTACCGTCCTTGAACGCACCCGGGTCTACCTCATACTTTTTCATGCGTGCACCCGCCGTCTGCTCGCACGACAGTCCCGATACATCCAGTGCCACCTCACGCGGCAGATATACCAGTTGCGTACCGTCATCCAGATAGATAGGATTGCCATTCAGGTCGCGCACATCATCGTAGAAATAGCACCAGTCGAAACGCGGATCCACCTCCGGTGTTCCATAGCCAAAGGCATCAAGTACCTCCGGAGTAGCACTCGCCCCGTTCTCGCCACCCAAACCGTATGCCTTGGCATGGTTATAGTGCCGTGAGCGGAACAGATAGATAAACTGATTGGTATAAAGCGTCTTACTCATCGGGATGGTAAAGATATTCTCGGCCGACGACTCGTTGAAGATAGCAAAATTAGCCGTGTAATCAGCCTCCAGCCGATAACCCATCTCCGTAAGTTTACCGCAGTAATACTGCACCGTCTGCCAGGCATCCAGCTCACGGCCTTCTACGGTAAACATCAGCGTATGCCCGTCCGGACGTACACCGTCGGTCCAGTCATCATCGGCATACACTTCGGCATTCAGAGCCAGCTTGGCCAACAGAAAGCATACCACCGGCTGCGTCAACCGTCCGTAGTAAGCACCCGGCACATTGCTTCGCTCTGCTGCCAGCAAAGGTAGCACCGCCTGCAGTTCGTTCACCACAAAGCGGAACACCTCGCTCCGTTCCGTCTGCGAGAGTCCCTCGGGCGCCATAGTAGTCGATGTCACCAGCGGTACCCGTCCGAACAAGTCCATCAGATAATAGTAATACATGGCGCGCAACGCCCGCACTTCGGCCCTGTACACTTCCACCGGACTGCCCGTATGCTTCTGCTCATACTCCCTTATCATCTCAAGCGAATGATTGCAGCGGCTCACCGACTTATATAAATACTCCCACGTATCGTGTATGGCATCACTGCTCACTCCCCAGCGGTGCAGATACAGTCCCTGCCAGAAACCGCCGTCGTACCAGTCGCCGCCACGTGTCGGCATGATAGCCTCATCGGTAGTAAACGTATTCAAGTCGTAAATGCCGCGACCTGTGCCCTGCAACCCCTGACTGTCGGTATTTCCACCTATATTATTATAAAGCGAAGCCACCCCGTTGCGATAGAGTTCGGCCAGTGAATCGTAAGCCCCTTCTTCCGGCAGACTGTCGCGCGGAAAATTGCCGCAAGCCGTAACTGCCAGTCCCACACACAGACCGGCCAGCCATTTATATGATTTCATATTCCACATAAAAACCTCCCCGAATTAAAAGTTAAGACTCAAGCTCAGCGTATACGTGCGCGAGAGCGGATACGTACGTTTGTCGTCCACTCCCAGTGTAGCATCGGCCGTAGAGCTGTTGATAAGCGGTGTCAGTCCCGAATAGCCCGTGATGGTGCCCAGATTGTTCACCGTGAAAGCCAGTCGCATGGCACGCAACAAGGCACCTGCCCGCAACGGCACGCGCCATCCCACCGTCAGATAGTCGAAGTTGACGTAATCCCCCTTCTCCAACCAGTAGTCCGTGACTGTCTGGTCCTTGATATTCTGTGCCGGAGCGTCAGCCATCACGTTATAGTCCGGCAATGAGTTCATATTCATATACGTAAGCGCCGTACCGTTGTAAATCTTATGTCCGAAAGCCCCGTTAATCTGCAGCGACACATCGAAATTCTTGTAGCGGAAACTGATGTTCGAACCCAGCAATGTCTTCGGCATGGCCTGACCGGCAATGTAGCGGTCCTCACCGTCCTCCAGATTCACACCTCCCCCATTCAGGTCGGCCACCTCATAGCGGTATCCGCCTTTACCGTCGTCCACCAGTCCCGTGCAGTGCGGCAAGTAGAACACACCCAGCGGCTGTCCCACAATCTGATAGACGATGTTGTTGTATCCGCCGTGGAAACCCGCCCCGTTCAGTCCGGCTATCGACGTAAACTCGGCTGCCGATATGTAATTTCCCTGGAACATACCGCCCAGCGACAGCAGCTTGTTGCGCTGGAACGTCACGTTGGCATTGATATTCAGCTCCATATCCTTCGTCTTGAGCGGTGTGATACCGATGGAGTACTCCATACCGTGATTCCGCATCGAGCCGATATTGGCCAACAGCTTGTTGTAGATAAACGGCGGCACACTCACGTCGTATTCATAAAGCATATCCGTAGTCTTGGAGTTATAGAAGTTGACCGACAACAGCAGCCGGTTCTGCAACAGTCCCAAATCGAATCCCGCATTGAACGTCCGTTTCACTTCCCACTTCAGGTCCGGATTACTGTTCCGCATCTGCTCGTAGGTCACCAGCGGCGAGTTTCCTACCGGAGCCACTCCGTTAGGCTTCACGCGGTCCAGCGTAGTATAGGATGCAATGCCACCCTGATTACCCGCCAGTCCATAACCCACACGCACTTTCAGATGGTCGATATTCCGGAAACGCTTCATAAAAGCCTCGTTACTCACGTTCCAGGCCGCCGATACAGACGGGAAGAAGCCCCATTTGTGGTTCTTGCCGAAACGTGACGACCCGTCGGTACGGGCATTCACCGTAAGCACATAGCGGTCGGCAAAAGTATAGCTGGCACGTCCCAGGAACGACACCAGTGCAGGCGAATCGTAATACGATCCCGTACCCTCCCACGGACGGAGTGCTCCGCCCTGCAGGTTGTCGTACCCCATGTCATCGCTGCTGAAATTGGTCACCGTGGTAAAAAATCCCGTGCGCGTATCCTTCTCCACCTCGGCCAGTCCCAGCAAGTCCAGATAGTGACTGCCCATCTGCTTCTTGAAAGTCAGCATCAGGTTGCCCAGCAGCGACTCCGTACGCTCGTTACCCCGGTAAGCCTGTCCGTAGGCCCACACCGAAGTAGGCAGATACTGCTTGTCCTCACGACTGCTGTACGTATAGGCCCCGAAAAGCACCAGCTTGAGGTCCTGCGTCAAATTGAAATTGAAACGGGCATGCGCACTGAAATAAGAAGTAGCATCCTTATCGTTCACCTCCATCCATGCCAGCGGATTGGTAATCTGACTGGCCGTGGTAATCTGGTCCCATCCGCCCGTCTCGGGATCCTTGTATGCAGGAAAAGTCGGATTGAAGGTAGCTGCCGAGTAGAAAGTCTTCTGCAAGTCCACCAGATTACGGTTACGCGTCACCGAGCCGAACATACCCAAATCCACGTTCAGGAAGTTATCAAACATATTGTGCGTAAGATTCATGTTCGAGGTAAACGTCTTCATCGACTCGTTCACCACTACCCCCTTGCGGTCCAGAAATCCCAGCGAGACACGATACTTCGAATCCTCGCCACCGCCGTAAAACGCCAGGTTGTGATTCTGCTGCAGGCCCAGCTGCTGAATTTCTTCCTGAAAATCCGTATCGTACCCCTTGTCCAGCAGCATCAGTCCGTTCTCACGCACCAGCCGGCGGTAGTCCGTGGCACTGAGCATATCCAGATGCCGATACACGGCTGCCACTCCGAAACTGCCGTTGTAGTTCATCATGGTGCGGCCGGCCAATCCCTTCTTGGTAACGATATTGATAACACCCGATGCTCCGCGCGAACCGTACTGGGACGTTTCGGCTGCATCCTTCAGGATGGTAAAACTTTCGATGTCGGTAGGATAAACGGAGGTAAGCATGGAAAGGTCACCGGGCACCCCGTCGACAATGATGAGGGGTTCGTTGCCACTGGTGAGCGAAGTAGTTCCGCGCATACGCACGGCATCGAGTGCCGCCGTACCGTTGCTGCTCTTGGTTATGGTGAGTCCGGCTACCCTGCCTTGCAGGGCTTCCAGCGGATTGGTTATCTGATCACGGTTCATCTGCTTCTCGGTAATCTGTTCGACAAGTCCCGAGAGATTCTTCACATTGCCGGTTGCATACCCTACATTCACCACTGTGTCGGGGGGCAATACATCCTGTCCGGCTGCCGTTGCGGCAAACAGACCGGCCAGCAGCGTCAGCGACGCATATCTGACCTTTTGCGACCTGCGTGTCGGTTTCATACTATCAGTTTTAAAGTTCTATTTTTCAAATATAGGTTTTTGGAATGAGTTTTCGAAGAAAAACATAATATTTATTGAGTCATATACCTCCTTTTTTTCTGACAAGAACCAATAATAATATATTGCAAACGGAATTCCGGAAGTCGGTCTCATACCTGGACAAGATAATCAGCTCCATAAATACATTTAAACACTTCATTATACGATTGCCTGAAAACACTCCTCAAAATTCAAAGAATCCATTACCTTTGTATTCCGACTAATAACCAACTCGTATTTTTTATGGAAAAGAACAACAGCAGCGTATGCGTGGTGTACTACTCGCCCACCCATACTTCCGGTAAAATAGCCAAGGCCATTGCAGAAGGACTGGCCACAGAAACCTGTCAGCTTGTCGACCTCACGACAGACAACCGTATCGAACCTATCGAGGTTCAGGCCGACTGGCTCATCCTCGCCGCACCTGTTTACGGCGGAAGAATCCCCGTCAGCGCAATGGAACGCTTCAAACGACTGAAAATGACGCGGACTGACGGTACACCTACGAAAGCCGTTGTAGCTGTAGTATACGGAAACCGCGACTACGACGATGCTCTGCTGGAGCTTTGCAACGAGGCAGAAGCGCTGGGCTTTACCCCCGTAGCAGGAGGAGCCTTTATCGGCGAGCACAGTTTCAGCCGTCCGGAGATGCCTACAGCCCAGAACAGACCCGATGCCAATGACTTGCAGATAGCCCGCACTTTCGGACAGCAGGCTGCCGCATGTGCCGAAGTTGCAAGCACCGGATGCAAGCTGCACGTAAAAGGAAACATGCCTTACCGCGAACTCATGCAGACGCCACCGGTATGTCCCGTCAGCACCGATCAGTGCAACGGTTGCGGTAAATGTGTAAAACTCTGTCCCGTACACGCCATCACCCTTACCGACGGCAAGCCCGTTACCGATGCCCAGGCATGTACACTCTGCTGCGCCTGCGTAAAGATGTGTCCCAGCCATGCCCGCGTGTTCGAAACACCATTCACCAAGGTACTGTTCGAGAACTTCAATGCGCGTAAGGAGCCCGAATTATTCTACATTACCGACAAAAAATAAAAAGAAAACCCGCCCGAAACTGATTAAGTCGGAAAAGCTGATTGCCAGCAATATACAGAAAAAGTCCCGTCCTGTGGAACCAGCTTCCTCAAGGCGAGACTTTCAGCATTTTGCTCTTCCACTTGCACATTTCAGGAATTTTTACGAATTTTGAGGCATGGTAAGATTTTTTTGTTGATCGGCCTTATAATCGGATGATGATGTGTTTTTCGCAATTTGAAGAATTGAATGCGTAAATTACACATTGTTTTTAAGGAAGAAAACATATATTTGCAGTATCTGCAATAGATTATAAAAATATATAAACCGGAATTTATACATAAAGTGCCACTGCTTTACGACACAATGTATGACATTAACCTTAACACAATGTATGACATTAACCTTAAATCAATAAGAATCAAACAAAAAGACTTTAATTATAATATTAAGAAATAAGAAACATGAAAAGAAAAATTGTAAGTTTATTAGGTATCGCCTCTTTTGGCTTACCCTTATTTGCAATGCCGGAAAATCAACCGGATTTATTATCGTCTACAGGTGTTTCTACTGTAATGCAGCAACAAAAAGCTGTTCAGGGAAAAGTACTCGACCAGACAGGTTCTCCCATCATTGGTGCTAGTGTATTAGTAAAAGGTACTATGCGTGGTACTATCACAGATGTCGACGGAAACTTTTCTATCGATGTAGCCAAAGGAGAAACATTGGTCATCAGTTATATTGGTTATGTTAATCAGGAAATCGTTCCTACAGGCAAAAACCTCTCTATCGTTCTAAAAGAAGACAATGAAGTGCTAGACGAGGTTGTTGTATTGGGTTATGGTGCCAATACACGTAAACAGGACTTGTCGGCATCTGTAGGTGTATTGAGTAATACAGAAGAACTGACTAGCCGTCCGGTTAGTTCTACAGAAAGTATGCTGCAGGGACAGTTGGTCGGTGTTACCGTACAGGCAAATGGTGGTGACCCTACTGCAGCCCCGACTATCGTGATTCGTGGTCAAGGTTCACAGAACGGTGATAACGTGCTGTGGGTTGCCGACGGAGTGCCTGGAGCACCTATCGCTTCTATGAACGATATTGAATCTATTACGGTATTAAAAGATGCCGCTTCAGCTGCCATCTATGGTGCACAGTCAGGTGCAGGTGGTGTAATTCTGGTGACTACCAAGAAAGCAAAGGAAGGTGCTCCTTCATTGAGTTACGATGCAACTTTCGGCGTGCGTCAGGCCTACAATCTGCCGGAACCTCTGAATGCCGAACAGCAGATTGAGATGCGCAAGCGTTCATATGCCAATGCCGGACTGACACTGCCTGAAGGCTGGAACGTAGAAAAGACCCCATGGATTGGAACTACACGTACCAACTGGATGGACGAAATTTTCCGCTCTGCTTTCTACCAGCGTCACAATGTTGCTCTGAATGTGGGTACCGAGAACTTCTCAAACCGCGTTTCGTTTGCATACGACAATGACCAGGGTGTGTTGATTAACACTTTCAACAAGAATATGTCCCTCCGCTACAACGGTAAGTTCAAGCTGAACAAGTGGGTGACCATCAACGAGGACTTTGTATGGAAGAATACTGAAAGCCGTACGCATGATACCAGCAGTGCCTACACGGGTGCCGTGCTTGCTGCCATGTACATGCCTTCAAGTGCAACCGTATACAATCCGCTGGACGGTTCTTACGGAGGTACCACTACTGAGGACCCGGCTTACATCGAAAAATACGGCTCTAACTTTGCTGATATTCACGGGGATGCTGTCAATCCGGTCCGCCTGCTCAAAGCAGACAATATTTTCGACCGTACCAGCGATGTATGGTCAACTACCAGTCTTGAAATCGGAAATGTTATTCCGGGCTTGAAGTTTGTAAGCCGCTTTACTTACAACCTCAAGAATAACAACTACAAGAAATTCAGCCCAAGACGTGACGAGGTAGGTAAACCGGACCTTTCAAACTCGCTGATTGAAAGTGCTTACCGCAGCGATGCATGGAAGACAGAAAATACACTGACTTACGACAATACGTTCGGTGACCATACCATTGGTGCCCTGTTCTCTACAACGGCCGATCACTTCAATACACGTGGTCTTGAAGTAACCGGAAAAGATTTCCTGGATGAAACAGACTATTTGCAGTATCTCACTTATGCAGGCTCTACCTCAGCTACCGACTATATGACCGGTCCGGATGCCAACGTTTCCTTGATCGGACGTCTGGCTTATTCGTATAACGACCGCTACTTCGTTACTGCATCATGGCGTCGTGACTATGCAGGCCGCTTGCCTAAGGCTAACAACCATGGTGATTTTCCTGCTTTCACTGCTGCATGGAAAATCTCCAACGAAAGCTTCTTCCCGAAATCAGATGTTCTCAATCTGTTGAAACTGCGTGCATCATGGGGACGTGTGGGTAACCTGGGTTCTATCAGCTATAACTACAGCTCTCCGCTGCTCGGAAAGACATTCTGGACAGAGCAGGCACAGTACGGTGTCATGTCAAACCGCCTGTGGAACAACTTTGTTTACTACCAGACTGCACTGAATCCGGATTTGACCTGGGAAACTTCAGAACAGACTGACCTCGGTCTTGATATTGATATGTTCAACAACCGCTTGTCTGTCCAGCTGGACTACTTCGACAAGCGTACCTTCAACCTGATTCAGGCACAGACCATGAACTGGCCGAGCACCATCGGTATTGACGCGATGCTGGTTAACCAGGGTGAGGTCCGTAACCGTGGTTTCGAAGCGCAAGTAAGCTGGAGCGACAAGGTGAACAAGGACTTCTCTTACTTCGTAAGCGGTAACTTCTCTTACCTGAAAAACTGGGTTTCTGATATCGGTGTAAAGGATGAGGATGGCAATCCGGGTGTATGGACAGGCGACGGTAGCTTCCGTAACATTCCTTACGTATACCAGACTGCAGAAGGCGAGCCTTTGAATTCATTCTACCTGATTCAGACTGACGGTATTTTCCAGAGCGATGCCGAGGCTGCTGCATATGTAGACAAGGACGGTAACCGTATCCAGCCGAATGCCGTAGCCGGTGACCTGAAGTTTGTGGACTACAACGGTGACGGTAAGATCAGTGATGCCGACCGCCAGTATATGGGAAGCGCAACTCCTAAGACCACATTCGCGCTGACTGCCGGATTTACCTACAAGAAACTCTCTGTAAGTGCCATGTTCCAGGGCGTGGGCGGTGCACAGGCATTGAACGTGGCCAAGTACATGACACTGAGTGACGTGGAAGGTAACTTCAACCGTTCCGGCGAAATCCTCAATGCATGGAGTCCCGAGAATACCTCTTCAGACATACCCCGTCTGTCAAAGAACGACCCGAACTCCAACTTCAGTACGGCTTCCGACTGGTACCTGGAAAATGCTTCTTACCTGCGTCTGAAGAACTTTACCGTATCGTATGACCTGACAGATATTCTCCGTAAGAGTGCTCATCTGAGTGAGCGCAACAGCCGTATGTCTGTATACTTCAGCGGTGAAAACCTGTTCACGATTACTAATTATTCGGGTATCGACCCTGAATGCGGTGGCTGGGATGCCATGAAGTATCCGGTTTCAAGAGTACTTTCTGTAGGTGTTAAATTGACTTATTAATGTTTCTCGTTTAAGAAGATAGAAGTTATGAAAAAATATATATCAGTATTGGCTTTGTCTGCATGCATGTTCAGTTCTTGTAGTGACTTCCTTGATGTGCGTCCTGAGGGAAGTCCGGTGACAAATGCCTATTTTACCAATGACCAGCAGGCTATTGACGCAATCGACGGACTGTATGCACCCGTTCATCAGGAAAAGGGTTTCGGTCGTGAACTGTTCTGGGAACAGGGAGCTGCCTGTGACATCGTATGGGGACGTACCCGTGGATACAACACGCTGGCTACTTTCGACTATACCGGTGACGAGGGCCCTGTCAAGGGAGCTTTCGATATGTTCTATACCAATATATCACGTGCCAACTGGATTATCAAGCAGCTGCTTATCAAGGAAAAGACGACCGAGCTGACTGCCGTTGAAAAACGCAGTCTGGGCGAGGCTTACTTCATGCGCGGCATGGCACATTTCTGGATTGCATACCGTTACGGTACCGACAAGCAGGGTGTTCCCTTTATACGTTACGAGGACTTTGAGGGTGATTACGACAACTCCATTCCTCCACAGCTGGCTTCTGTAACCGATAACTACCAGGCTATCCTGGACGATATGGACAAGGCCATCGCTTATCTGCCCCGTTTTGAGGAATATTCGGATGACGACAAGGGCCGTGCGCATCAGGCTGCTGCCGTAGCCTACAAGGCAAAGGTATGTGCTTACTGGGCTACCTGGAACGAGGAAAAATGGAACGACGTTATCAAGCTGGTCAACCAGTTGGAAAACGAATACGGACGTGACCTGGCTCCTACATTTGCCGAAGTGTTCTCTTCTGAATTTGCTGATTTCTGGAACAAGGAATATATCTGGTCTATCCCTTCAACCGGCGGTTCTACCGGTGGTGGTGTAGAATTCCCGGGGGTTATTCTTGAAAATAAAGGCTGGGGTATCTACAACGGCTGGGGACAGATTAAGCCGTCATACGATATCTACGAAGAAATGGCCAAGGACGGTGCAGGCAACGACCGTCTGGTACGCTCTATCCTGGAATACAATCAGGAATTTGAGTTCTTTGGTGAAACCCGCCGTTTCTTCTCTGTATCCGACCTTGAAGCCGGATTCCAGATCAACAAGTACATGGATCCGTTCAAGCATCAGAATGCTGATACAGAGGGTTACGTAAACACCAACGGTAACTGGCCTACTGCCCGTATCAACTTCCCGCTGATTCGTTTTGCAGAAATGCTGTTGTTCCGTGCTGAAGCTTATCTGATGACCAATCAGGCCGGACTGGCAAAGGCTGACCTGAACCGCATCCGTGTCCGTTCTAACCTGCAGCCGCTGGATTATACTCCTACCATGGCCGATTTGTATCACGAACGCCGCTGTGAGCTGGCCTTCGAATACACCGACCACCTGTTCGACCTGAAACGCTGGCACCGTTCCTCAAATGCTGAAATCAAGCAGATTGCAGAAAAAGAGCTGAACTCACATCCGCGTATCCGCAAATACGATGACCGTATGAATCCGGAATCTCCTTTCGTAATTGCCGACTACGAAGATTACAAGAACAAGAGCAAGTATGAAGATTATATGATGGTATTCCCTTACCCGTCTAATCAGATTACAAAATCGAACGGAAAATTGAAACAAAATGAAGGTTATTGATTGAAGTTTCTGATTTACCATAAATAAATGCTATTTTTGTCGTTCCAGACCGGATGGGCAGATTTTCTGTTAACCTCAGATGCCCGTCGGGTTTGGAATGACTTTTTTTGTTTTTATGCTTCCCAAATTTGTTTTTATTTTAGTGTTATAAAAAGGGAGCAGACCTTTGGAAGCTTTGTTTTAAAAAATATTTATCTTTGAATATAATAAAAAAACTATGAAACGAGTATTTTTAAAATTATTTTCTTTTTGTGTTTTGTCAGGAGTTTGTGTGACCATGCAGCCAGTATTGGCACAGAATAGTCGTACAGATAAAGTGCAGACTTATGTCATGCCTAACCCTTATCCGGTAGAGAAGATTGTATCTCCTGAAGGTAAAAAAGTAAAAAATGTAATTCTTATGATTGGCGATGGCATGAGTCTGATGCATGTTTATTCGGCTTGGACTGCCAATCGAGGTAAATTATACTTGGAAAACTGTCCGGTGGTTGGTTTGTCAAAGACATATTGTGCCAATAAACTGATTACAGATTCGGGTGCAGGTGGTACTGCTATGGCTATTGGTCAGAAGACGAATTATCACTCAGTGGGTGTCGACGCTCAGGGTAATCCGCAACCGTCACTGGTTACATTGGCCAAACGGAAAGGTTTGTCGGCAGGTATTGCGGTGACTTGTCGTTTGTGGGATGCAACACCGGCAGATTTTTGTTGTCACAATGTAGACCGTGATGCAGAGGATGCGATTGTAGCTGACTACGTAAACTGTGACGCTGATTATGTAGTTGGAGGTGGAGCCAAGAAGTTTGTCAACCGGGCAGATGGAAGAGATATCTTTAAGGAATTAGAGCAGAAAGGCTATAAAGTAGCCCGTAGCTGGGAAGAATGCAAGGCTATTAAGGACGGACGTATTTTTGCTGTAACTGATTCGGTAGATACACCATTACCAGCTGAGCGGGGAGACCGTCTGGCCCAGTCGGCTTTAAAGGGTATGGATTTGTTGTCAAAGAACGATAAAGGATTTTTCATGATGATTGAAGGTTCGCAGTTGGATGATTATGGCCATTTTAATGATTTGGACTTGCTGATGCAGGAAACTCATGACTTCGACCGTACTGTAGGAAAAGTACTTGAATGGGCAGCACGTGATGGCGAAACTTTGGTTGTTGTAACAGCCGATCATGAAACCGGAGGTTTGACTTTGGTAGGTGGTGATAAAGACAAGGGAGAAATCCAGTGTAAATTTTCTACAACCAGTCACTCGGGTGTAATGGTTCCTGTTTATGCATTTGGCCCAGGTGCTGAAAACTTTACCGGAATCTTTGAGAACTCGGATATTTTCCATAAAATTAAAGAATTGTTGAATCTTTAAATCGTAGACGAACAATATGAAAAACATAAAAGCTCTCCTTGTAGGGTGTGCTTTGCTTGGGGGGATAGGTTCCTTCCAGGCAATGGCGCAGAGCTGTGGTAATGACAGCATTTATAACTTGCCTTATAAAGATACTTATGTGAAAGAACCGTTAGTAGCCGAAAATACATATCGTATTGCCAAGCCTCGCTATCTTACACCTAAAAGTTTTGAGGAAGCGCAGCAGATTTTACCTGCTCCTATTTGGGCGGGTCATGCCGACGAGTTGGCCATGTATTGGCGTGCATGGGAGATTGCAGTAGGAAATATTCATAACCCGCAACCCGGTTCTGGTTTTGTCGCTCCGTTTATCGATACGGCATACAATGGCAATATATTTATGTGGGACTCGTCTTTTATTCTGATGTTTGCCCGCTATGGTGCCCGTTTTTTCCCGTTCCAAAACACACTGGATAACTTTTATGCCAAGCAGCATCCTGATGGCTTTATCTGTCGTGAAATTAAAGCTGATGGGGCAGACTGTTTTGAACGTTATGATCCGGTAAGTACCGGTCCTAATCTGATGCCTTGGTGCGAAATGGTTTATTATCATCAGTTTGGTGATACAGAACGCCTGCATAAGATATTCCCGGTATTGTGTGCTTATTACAAGTGGCTTCGCTTGAACCGTACGTGGCGTAATGGTATGTATTGGTCGAGTGGCTGGGGCACCGGAATGGATAATATGCCCCGTGTTGAGTCGAAATACAATCCTATTTTCAGCCATGGTCACATGATCTGGCTGGATACTAACTTGCAGCAGCTTTTTACGGCAAACCTTTTGCTCGAAATGGGATTTTATCTGGAACGCTGGCAGGAAATTGAAGAGCTGGAAGATGAAATTCAGGTACTTAAAAAATATATCCGCGAAAATCTGTGGGATGAAGAAACAGGTTTCCTTTATGACCAGTATGCTGATGGTTCTTTGGCTAAGACGAAGGGGATAGGTGCTTATTGGGCATTGTTTACCGATGTGCTTGACGATGCTCAGACTAAACGTCTGGTGAGTGAGTTGGAAAATCCTGCTACCTTTAACCGTAAATTCCGTATCCCGTCTTTATCGGCTGATAATCCTCGCTATAAGGCGAATGGACGTTATTGGCAGGGGGGAATCTGGCCTGGTACTAATTACATGGTAATGAACGGATTGGTAAAGAAGGGATACCGTCAATTGGCACGTGAAATTGCTTTGAGTCATTTTGACCAGGTTTTCCAGGTATATAAGAACACAGGAACTTTTTGGGAGTATTATGCACCCGAAGCTGCGGAACCTGGATTTATGGCGCGTAAGGAATTTATTGGATGGACCGGACTGGCACCGATTGCAGAGTTGATAGAATATATTATTGGTATTCGGGGTGATTATGCTGAACGTCGTATCGTTTGGGATATGAACCTTACGGAAGAAAACGGTATCGAACGCTATCCGTTCGGACCTGATGGCCTGATTACGATGAAAGCGGAACGCCGTCGTTCGGCTGCCGATCGTCCGAAGATTACGGTAGAGTCAAATATACCTTTTGAACTGGTTGTCCTTTATGGTGACCAGGAAATGAAGGTTCAGGTAAAGGAAGGAAAAAATAATTTTTAAAGATAAATACTATGAAAAGAAATCAGTGGATTACAGTTCCTGCCCTGGCACTGTTGTTGATGGGAGCCGGAAGTGTGCATGCGTATGCACAGCAAAGTTTTGAGTCGAAGCGTCCTGCAATTGAGAAACGTCATTTCAGCTCGAAGGCTGTCGAACAACTGATTGCTGAGGTTAAGGATGCCATAACCGACCCAAAACTGAAATGGATGTTCGAGAATTGCTATCCCAATACATTAGATACTACGGTGAAATTTCAAATGAAGGGTAAAAAGCCTGATACATTTGTTATTACCGGTGATATTGAGGCTATGTGGCTGCGCGACTCATCGGCACAAGTGTGGCCTTATTTGCAGCTGCTTAAGCAAGATAAGGAATTGCAGCTGTTGGTAGCGGGTTTGATTAACCGTCAGGCACAGTGTATCTTGTTAGATCCGTACGCTAATGCTTTTAACGATGGTCCGAAGGGAAGTTATTGGGAAACGGACAATACCCAGCACATGATTAAGGAATTGCATGAGCGTAAATGGGAAATTGATTCACTTTGTTATCCGGTTCGTGTAGCTTATTATTACTGGTTGCTTACCGGTGATACGTCTGTTTTTGATACTGATTGGCACAATGCTATGCAGTTGGTTGTCAAGACTTTCAAAGAGCAGCAACGTAAGGATGGACTGGGTCCGTACAGCTTTACGAGAGATTGTGACCGTCCTACCGATTCTCAGATAAATGGTGGGTTTGGGGCGCCGGTGAAACCTGTGGGACTGATTGTTTCTGCCTTCCGTCCTTCTGATGATGCCACACAATATGGATTTCTGATTCCTTCGAATATGTTTGCTGTCGTATCATTGCGTCAGTTGGCTGAAATTGAAAATAAAGTTTACGGTAATGCCGATTTTGCAGGACAGTGTCTTGAACTGGCTTCCGAAGTAGATGAGGCTATTCAGAAATATGGAGTTGTAAATCATCCGGTAGCGGGAAAGATTTACGCATTCGAGGTAGATGGTTTCGGTAATAGCTTGTGTATGGACGATGCCAATGTACCGAGCTTGCTGGGAGCTCCTTATCTGGGCTACTGCAAAGCTGATAATTCGTTGTATCAAAATACCCGTAAGTTTGTTTGGAGTGACAATAATCCTTATTTCTTTAAGGGCAAGGCTGGTGAAGGAATTGGTGGTCCGCACGTTGGCTTGGATTATGCATGGCCTATGAGTATTATTATGAAAGGTCTGACTACTGGAGATGCTGCAGAACTGAAAGAGTGTCTTACATTATTGCGCAATACGGATGCCGATACCGGTTTTATGCATGAATCTTTCCACGTAGATAATCCTGCTAAGTTTACGCGTTCCTGGTTTGCTTGGACTAATACATTGTTTGGTGAATTGATTGTCAAGATTTATCACGAACATCCGGAATTGTTGAAGACTGAATTTTAAAGGATGGATTGTTTATGAAGGAATATGTATTGGCATTAGACCTGGGAGGGACTAACTCCGTTTTGGGGTTGGTAGACCGTGAAGGAAATATTCTGGAAGTATCTTCTTTTCGTACCCAGGATTATCCGCAAATAGAAGCATATGTAGGACGGTGCGCGACTGAGGCTTCTGCATTGATAGAGCGTGCCGGAGGACGGGAGTATATCCGTGCTTTTGGTATCGGTGCTCCTGATGTAAATTACTGGCAGCGTACCATCGAAAATGCTACGAATCTGCCTTGGAAAGGTATTGTTCCATTGGCAAATTTGCTGGAGGAGGCACTATCTGTTCCTGTCCGCATCACTAATGATGCCAAGGCTGCGGCCTTGGGAGAGATGTTGTACGGAGCAGCCCGTGGTATGAAAGATTTTATAATGATTACGCTGGGTACAGGTGTAGGCAGCGGCATTGTTGTAAATGGCCAATTAGTATACGGTAAGCGCAGTTTTGCCGGTGAGTTAGGACATACTTCTATTCGCCCGGAGAATGGTCGTCTTTGTCCGTGTGGCAGAAAAGGGTGTCTTGAAGCTTATTGTTCGGCTACTGGTGTTGCCCGTACTGCAGTTGAATTACTTCAGCAGACGGATACCCCTAGTTTGCTTCGGAGTTATCCGGCTGCTGAATTAACATCGCGTGATGTGTATACTGCTGCTTGTCAGGGAGATGAATTGGCTAATGAAGTGTTCCGGTTTACGGGCGAATTGCTGGGAGAAAGTTTGGCCAATTTTGCTACATTCTCTGATCCGGAGGCCTTTATACTTTTTGGTGGCTTGTCGAAAGCTGGTGATTTGCTGATGAAACCTTTGAAAGAGGCATACGACCGTAACGTATTCGAAAACTATCGGGATACGGCACAGATTTTGGTGTCTGGTCTGAAGGATGCTGATGCTGCTATTTTGGGAGCTGCAGCTTTGGCATGGTTGGATTAATTTATAAATAAATCAATATGAAAAAAACATTGTTTTCTATTGCAGCTGGAGTAGGTGCTCTGTTTTTGGCTGCATCGTGTTCGGAGCCTGCAAAAACTGAACTGAATTGGGCTACGTTTAATGTTCGTTATGATAATCCGGGGGATAGCTTGAATAACTGGAAATATCGTAAGGATCGTGTGGCTGCTTTTGTGAAAGAGCAGAAGTTGGATATTGTTGGTATGCAGGAAGTTTTGCATAATCAGTTAGAGGATTTGAAAGAGCGTCTGCCGGAATATGCCGAAGTTGGTGTAGGACGTGAAGATGGCAAGACACAGGGTGAGTATTCTCCACTGTTTTTCCGTAAAGACCGTTTTGAATTGCTCGACAGCAATACATTCTGGCTTTCACAGTATCCCGACAGTGTAGGCTTTATTGGTTGGGATGGTGCTTGCTGCCGTATTGCAACCTGGGCTAAATTGCGTGACCGTCAGAGCGGAAAGGTGTTTATGGCTGTTAATACGCACTTTGATCATGTAGGAACGCAGGCTCGTACACAGAGTGCGTTGCTTATCATCGAAAAAATTAAAGAAATTGTGGGCGACCAGCCGGCAGTTCTTACTGGTGATTTTAATGTCTCTGATCAGTGGGATGCTTATAAAACCATTACATCGAATGCTTTTGTATTGAAAGATACTTATAAGGAGGCTCTTAAAGTAGAAGGTGTCAATTATACATTTCATGACTTTGGCAAGGTCCCTATGGCAGAGCGTGAAAAGATTGATTTTATTTTTGTTACTCCACAGATAGAGGTAAAAGAGGCTTTCATTCCAGCAGAGGGTAATGACTCTATCGGATTTTTGTCCGATCATAATCCTCAGGTTGCCAAAATTGCTTTTTAAGCTGTAGAAATTGGTTTTCTAAATTTGATATTTATTATGAAAAATAGATTATTACTACTTTCACTTACTGGTTTATCTGCCCTTTCTGGATGGGCAGATAAACCGGTTAATTTTGTTCTCATCAACTTGGACGATGCAGGTTTTGGTGATTTCTCATGTAATGGCGCATACGGGTACACAACTCCTCATATTGATCAACTGGCTGCACAAGGAGTTCGTTTTACGCATTTCTTGGCAGCGCAACCTATCAGTGGGGCATCGCGTGCTGGTTTACTAACTGGTTGTTATCCTAACCGTATTGGCTTTGCCGGTGCTTCGGGACCGGATGCCGATTATGGTATTCATTCAGACGAGATGACTATGGGAGAATTGCTTAAGCAGAAAGGTTATCAGACGGCTATTTTCGGTAAATGGCATTTGGGATGCAGAGAACAGTTCTTGCCATTGCAGAATGGTTTCGATGAATACTACGGACTTCCGTACTCTAATGATATGTGGCCTAATCATCCTTTGCAGGGAACGGTCTTTAATTTTCCTGATTTGCCTACTTATGACGGTAATAAGGTAGTGGGTTATAATACTGATCAGTCACAGTTTACGACCGATTATACCAATCGTTCGGTGGAATTTATCCGTAAAAATAAAAATAAGCCATTCTTCTTATATCTGGCACACTCTATGCCGCATGTTCCGCTCGCTGTTTCAGATAAGTTCAAAGGAAAAAGTGAGCAAGGCTTGTATGGTGATGTTATGATGGAGCTGGACTGGAGTGTAGGACAGATAATGAGTACATTACGTGAGTTGGGTCTGGAAGAAAATACGTTTGTTATTCTTACATCTGACAATGGTCCTTGGATTGCCTATGGTAATCATGCGGGTTCTACCGGAGGTTTGCGTGAAGCTAAGGCCACAACGTTTGACGGTGGTAACCGGATACCTTGTATTATGTATTGGAAAGGGCATACAATACCTGGAAGTACTTGTAATAAACTGGCTTCGAATATTGATATTTTCCCGACTTTTGCAGAATTAAGTGGTGCACCGCTGCCTAAACATAAAATAGACGGAGTAAGTATTCGCTCGTTGATAGAAGGAGTTGAAGGTGCTAATCCGCGAGAGAATTTTGTATATTATTACAATAAGAATGATCTGGAAGCGGTAACTGATGGTGAGTTTAAACTCATTCTTCCACATAAATATTTGTCTTATGGCACACATGTGCCGGGAAACGATGGTCAACCTGGTAATATGGGACCGATAGAAATCCGGAAGTGTGAGTTGTATGACTTACGTCGTGATCCGGGTGAACGTTATGATGTTTTTACGCTTTATCCAGAAAGAGCTGCCAAGTTATTAAAAGTAGCCGAAGAGATGCGTAAGGATTTGGGAGATAATCTGACTCGTGTCCAAGGTACAGGACACCGTGAGTTAGGTTGGGTAAAGAAATAATTATTCCTTTAATCTTTTGATTAAAAGAAAATGATAAAAATCTGCCATGGCTAAGATTGGGCTGTGACAGATTTCTTTGTATTGTTGGGATACTTCTTTCGGTGATTGACTGGAAAATATGTATAAGTGAAGGTGATTGTTACGCGCACGCGTATATTTAAAATGTATCATTTTGTAACCTTCTGGAA
>CAJKDC010000057.1 GCA_905198575.1 uncultured Bacteroides sp.
GGTAGACAATCGCTGAGACAAGACAGCATTTCCCTGTCCGTCGACTACACGATCACCCTTACTGCTTTCTTTAGCCGACAATGTCACGATGCCATCCTGCTTCCAGGTATGCGTATTGAATACTGCAACTCCTCCGTCAGAAGGCCCTTCCTTAGGTCCCAGTCCACCGTCCGACTTATCGGTTGCCGGAGCAAGAGCCTCATCCAACACCATAATAGAGCGGTCCTCAGCCTCATGAAAGTACGACTGCTTGACCTTCCAGATAGCTTCCTGAAAAAACGGTTCGGAAGGATTTTCAAAACACCATGTATGCTCAGACCCCAAGATGATGTATCTCCAAGCCTCGTCCATCTCCTCCCGAGGAGCCGCATGTCCGTCGGCCAGCATCGACCAGAGTGTTTCGGCCTGCGAAACCCGCTCCTTGGCGTTACGGTTCATGGCAGTCAGACGGGCAGCTGTACCCAGTCCGTCTGTCCAATATTCGGTATAATCACCTTTAACCACCGGCAAGTCTTTTCCATACTTTTCCTCAATCATTGACATGATTTCATGTCCTCCGCAAATCTTGATTTTAGGATAGGCATACTTGGAATTCCATTCCTGTACGGCATAAGGCACATCTGCATCCAGCGGACAATTGTCCCACAACGACCACGACAATACGGTAAAGTCATACGGATAGCCCTCTTTCTCCAACTGCACCAGCTGACTGGTGAAATCTACATTGGCCGAGCCCATCTGAATCCGAAGCGGAACTTTTGTCTGGTCACGCTGACCAAACCAGGGACGTCCCGTTTTCTCACCCTTACTCATACAACCGCTGTTGGCATACTTGCCGGGCTGAAAAAACAAAACCTTAGATACCCCATCGGGACCCACCCACCAGAAAGGCTTTCCATCCAAATCGTCATGTGCATTCCCACCACGATCTGTATTGGGCCATGATATGATGTACTTGATACCTTCCTGTGCCATCACCGGAATCAGTCCCCATGTAATGCCCGGTATGTCAAACTGCTGGAAGACATCAATCGGCTGTCCGCTTCTGCGCTGCATCTCTCTGGAGAACTTGAAGACATGAAACAGCTCTTCATCCAGGCAGATACTCGTATTCAGATTCAGATAACTGGCATCGAGCGCCAGTCGTCCGTCTTTCATGGCTGCAATCAGCTCGTCCCGCATTTCGGGCCGGTCGTTCCACAAGCGTTCAACCGGCCATGTCACCTCAGGATTCCACACAAAACGGGCTCCCTCTACATGCCCTTTGGTTTCCGTTCCAAGCTTCATTCCCTCCAGCACATTGTTCTTATGCAAGGCCTCCACATTCCGGTGCGTATTCGTATACCCTACATCCACATGAGCATGGTTATACAAGTATACTGTCCAATGACGCATCGGAGCAACCTGAAGCTTCTGCTGGTATTTCTTGTCAGAACAATGAATCGTCAAAGTAACCGAAGACGATTCATGGGTAGGCAAGGCAGCCGGAAGTAAAACTTCCAGCCTTGCCGAATCGGTTGCATTTACATCATACCAATTCTTTTCATGCCCTTTTTTCGAAGCCACGTCTATCCGGAGTTTTCCCTTCAGTTCCTTACCCTTCAAATAAACCGAGACCATACGTCCGGGAAGACTGTCGGTCCGGTAACCGTATACAGGCTCCACTTCACAGCGTATAGCAGTAGGATTAATTTCTGCGAGCGAGGCAGCAGCCCACCCCAGCAACGGTATCAACAGAATATTTCTTTTCATAGCAGTTTAAATTATTAATTATTACTTCTGTTTAGGTAACAACTGGAACGAACGGCCTTTCTGTCCGTTTTCCATCTGATAGAGTGTCCATCCTGCATTGTCACTGTTCTTTTCCAGACGCCAGCTCAAAGACGGGTTTCGAAGCATCTTTTTAATAGAGTTCGGGAACGCATCGGCAGCACGTGCATCCTCCCATGTGCGAATAGCCTTGAAAATAGCATACTTCTGCGGACAGCTTTCTACATCACGCTGTCCCAGTTTCAGACTGTAAGTCGTTCCGAAGCCGACAGAAATAGCCTGAATATGCTCATACTGTTCCACTGTGGACTTCGCAGTAATCTCAAAGTTTCCACCAAATGTTGTCGGGAAGAAATTGGCATAAGCCACGTCCCTCAAATCTTTTCCCTGACTGGTAGCGCTGCCCCATTCACGTGTATCGGCATCGTATAAGTTCTTGCCGCCTCCTACGTTCCATACACTCTGATAGTGCCATGAACCTTCGGACAAGGTAGCTCCGGTAAAGCGGATATACGGAACACCCAGACTGCGGGCATGCTCAAACATTCTGCGGAAGAAACGTTTGGCAGAATAATAGCCATGTCCATTATTGAACAAGAATTCCTGTCCGTCGAAATCGTAATAATTAATGCCGTTAATCTTACAAACCTCGGCATAATACTCGGCAATCTTATCTTGTAAGCCTAAATTAGGAATAATTCCCTCATAGCCATAACGAATGGTAACCTGGAGCTTGTACACATCACTGTTTGCCTCATGACTTTGACTTTCAGTACCCCAATAACCACGTTTTACGTTCAACAGCCGATAAGGCTTCGTCTTGCTCACTCCTAAATAGTGAATAAGCTCATCACCAATTTTCACCATGTTCAACTCTTCGCAATGTCCTTCCCAGCTTGCAATTTCTTCCAGATGTTCGGGATTATCTATCTCGATAATGGTATCTGTAGGACTGATGGCCTTTACCAAAAGACGTTTCTGCTGATAACACAAGCTGTCACTAGGTACAGGGAAGACATCCATTGTACCCGGAGCCAATGAATTGGTGATATTGGTACGTCCGAACATGAGATTACGCTCGGCAGCCTTTTGGGCAAACTCCTTGTGGGAAAGATTTCCAGAAGCCATCTTGAACGGCTTGTTCGAAAAGTCCTTGCCATCTATATAGCCTTGATTTTTTCTATTGGGGCGCAAGAAACCCTGGTCGTAGGCAGATATAGCCTTGAATCCCAGTTGTGAAGCATACGACACAATACTGTCGTACTCGTTTCCATACGTCAGCACATCAGGTTTATAAGCAGAAGGGTCCTTAATCCATTTACCATCCACAGTAGGATATGGCAGTCCTTCGCGCTTCACGATATCCTGAATCACATCCATCAAGGCGATACTGTCCGGACTTCCCCATAAAGCTACTGCAGAGCCTATATAATCCACTCCCGGTACAGGTTCCACCTCGATATGGTTAGGAGTGTTGGCCGGCATATTGGGAATCAAGGAATACAGCACCTCACGCGGCTTGGTCCTGTCACGTGAAAAATAATTCAACGAAATCTGGCCTTTAGCATCCACCTGAGCGGCATTTCCGTAAAGAATACGGTAATACGGTTCTTTATGCGAGTAAAAAGCCACATCACTGATACCATTTCCGCCCAATGTAAAAATCTGTCCCTCGTGCAAACTGTCGGGCAACGGATACTTCACGCTGTCGGGAGTATGGATGACATACTGAAATGGAGCTGCATCACCCTGCAAATCGGCTGTTCCACCCAGGGTATTGTCGTCCAGTGCCAACACACCGATACTGTAATTAACCTGCTCGGTTGTATCTCTGGCCACACCAATGATTTCTCCGAACAAATTCGAAATAGAAGTATGGTAGGTTCCCCATTGTACGGCATCAATACCTTCTCTGTTCTCCAGCGCTTCCAAAGTCAGTTTGAAATAGCGGTCTTTTTCTTCAATCCTTACCGTAGCCACAGAACCGTTCTCATATTCCAGCCGGTATTTACCGCCACTCAAGCTGGCTTTCGTTGGGTAATAATAACATTTCTGCTGACTGCTGTACAATGTCAGCAATGGAGACGGCTGGTCTGCCGGACTAAAATTCCGGTTTCCCTTTGTCCGGTTCCACATCCCTACAATATATCCTTTCGAATCAACATCGATACGGAAATAATTCGTATTGAATGATTGTATGCCACCGGTATTACAGCTACACAGTAAGTAAGCTAGTAATGCACACGATAAAAATTTCTTTTTCATAGTAATATAATCTATAATTAGTAATTATTTCAGACAAATCTATTCCTCCAATAAAACAACCATACCGCCTCTTCCCATAATTTCGCAATGATTCAAGCCTGAAATTTTCCTTCCCCACTGCAAATTGCGTATTTCCGGTTCTGAGAATTTTGTAGGTTTAAACCCTAGTGCTGTCTCATCTATCGTGATTTTTGCCTGTTGAGGCATATCGGTCCAGTTCGCTATCACTATCATCGCTTTCTTACCATTCACATAAACGGTTGCCGGCAACGATGCATTATCGGTTTTTACCGGACTATTTTTATCCCAGTAACCGAACATCTTCGCATCTTTCATGCCAAACTGGTCCCACAGGTTCCACAATGGTACCGGATTACCACTCCAGGGAAGGCGGGGCAACATACCAAACACCAGCCCTCTGTACTGATTTCTGGCATCAAGCGTTTCACTAAGCAAACCAAACGGAATACCCGACATTTCAACCAGCCAGAAATCAAGCGAGTTGTTTTCAGTAAATCCTTCACCTATCCATGTACGGTCTACATAAGGCAGCAGCTCTGTATACAGATGAAGAGAATTGGCATAACCGGCCCATTGGTTCATGTGATTCCATGAATGAATATCGATAAGCCGTTCCTTGCCGTCTTTGTCCAATATTCTACGCGCACGGCGAATCGTTTCACGGTCCAGTGCACTGTCATCAATATAAACACCGTCTATTCCCAGCTTATCCACCATCCAGTCCAAACCGGCCAGATAGTAGTTGTTCCAGCGCGAATCAGGAGTCGTTATCACCGAAATATCCATATCACCGGCATATTTTCCTTCATTGAATGCGTTATACCATGCCGGGATAAAATGAGTCGTAAGATTTTTATTCAACCATTCATTCGGACCATTCGGATGAATCAAGGTACGGGTATCTTTTCCCGGACCATCGTGAATTACCTCACTTCCTAAACTGCGCAATGCCCATAATTCTGGGATTTTCACAGTGAGTTCCCTTGTTGTATAGTATAACCGTACTCCAAGACTATCCGAATGAGCCTCATCAATAAATCGTTTCAGATCAGGCAGGGATTCATCGTAATATGGATAATTGATAAACGGATATATTTCCTTTTTATGATGAATATTTACAGCCGTTGCTCCATTCTTTTTAGCTTCAGCAATATAAGTAGAACTCAAATCGCTATTGGAATGATAAAAGCGGTTTATTACATGTTTCTTCAAGTCAATCGGCTTGACTGGGGTTATCTGCATGTCAAAATTATAGAACTGTACCTCGTCCTTTGCCAACGTACGTTCCCCACTATAAGCAATCATCCTGGTTTCACCCGCTTTAGAAGGATAGATATCAACTCCACCCCTACCGTCATTACCCCAAGACTTGGGCATATTCAGTTTACCCAGTGAGTAATAAATATTCACCAACGGACGGACAAAGTTATCATCCATCATACGGATATTTAACCCCGCATTTACATTTCCCATCCAGATTTTATCCTGATGTCTGTTTACATCCCATTTCCATGTCATCAGTGAATCCGGCCGGTAACCTCCTTTATGGCCCAACCCCATCATATATGTAGAAGCGTATGTTGTATAAGGAATCTCCAGACGGATATCTTTTACAGAAACCTCGCGCTTTGCTTTTACTTGAATTGACATGTTGGCTATTCCATCATAACCCAGGCTACCTGCGCAGGATACTTCAAAGTTACGGCTCTGCTGTTTAGAAACCCAACTGATATTGACCGCCGATTTTTCTGTGATTCTCACCTTTCCGCCATTCAGTGACTCAACCCCATCAGCTGTTTCTATCACAAATGTCATAGCATTAGCCAATATCGGATTTTCCACAGAAGAAAGCTGATTATTCACATCATAACGGGTTGTAATGGCAGACGGAAGTCCCGTTGCTGCCAATTCAACATCGCCCCCCAGCCAAGTCAGTACATTCTCCTTCTGCCGTAGGGCAGTATAAGGTGCCGTAGGCGTATCGGCCTCTCCAATCGTAGAATTCAACCAGCGTAAACGTGTCTTACGCCATCCTTCGTTGTCACCATGATCTGCAAGCACATTTCCTTCTACAATCAAAGCGACATCAATTGTTTCCGTATTTCCGGCCCTGTCTTTCACATACACTTTACCAGTATATGTACCCTGTGCTGAAGAAGGAATATCTGCTCCCATCCATAAGGCCTGAACATTTCCTTTTTCCACATTAACCTGTTTACGAAATTTCTTACCCGTCTTATCTGTTCCTCCCAAATTCAGACATTCCAGCGAAACCGCTTTGATTTTATCACCTCTTTCATTCTTTAAATCCGAGCATTCTATTTGAATTCCCTCTACAGCATGAAAAGAAGCAAATATTCCTATCTGCCAGGTATAATATTCTCCCGGTTGAGTTTTTCCCCGAAAACTATTTCTGCTTTGGATATCACGTCCGGCCCAACGCGCTGGAATAGCATTTTCCAAACGGATGTCGTGCATACGGTCCTCTGTAAAACAGAAAAAGCCTGATGCTGGTTTTTCTTTCAATAAAGCTCTCATCTGCCCAGGCAAAGCAGCCTGTCGCATCTCAGATGTTTCCTCCTTTACTACTCCTGTACGCTGTAAATCCTCGAATGCATTGGTTATTTTTTCTTGGGCAAGAAGATTTATTCCCCCTAATGAAAAAAGTATAAAAAAATGAATTATTCTTTTGCTAATCATAACACTTAGATAATAAATAATATGAATTAATTTATTTTAGAATGAATCGAAGTACGTCTTTCAAATTCCTTTAAGAAACATTTCTTTGCCAATTCGAAGTTCAACGGTTCTATTTCATTCTTCCGTTCGTCCTCCAATAAAAAAGGCTTATGTTTATCAATAATTTGAACACCATTTTCATCAATACCTTCAAAAGTATCACATGCTCTATAAGATTCCAGCAAAAATTCTGAAGTTCCCCTATGAGCTTCTTGATTTTCCTCCCATTCTATAAGAAGTTTCTTAAAATCTGGTGACAAAACAATACATCCGTCTTTAACATAAGACTGTGAAGCATCGGTCTTAAAAGATTTTAATTGCTTAAAATAAGGAATTCTTATTTTCACATGCTGAGGCTTATCCGTATATTTACTACTGAAAGTAACTTTAGCCCGATCCTTCTCAAACTTTATACAAGCAGAAACCTGTCCCATTTCTGTAGGAGCTTTATGAATAGTAATACAATCACCTTCTTTAGCCCACTCAGGTGATATAACTGGGAACAAATATAAATCTCTACCTTGTTCCATACCGGCTCTTCCACCATATTCATACAACAAGAAGTTTCTGATTAAGAACGCAGTTTTTGCAGAAGCCCAAGCGTGCGGGGTAGGACAATGAGGATCTACCATCCTATCCTTCCACGGAATCACCAGGTTCTCAAATCCCTCATGCGTAGAACCCGAATGAAGTATCAAATGATAAAAATCAACCAGGGCCTGTCTTTGCTCTCCTTGCACCATATACTGTTCAATCAAGTTAGCTGTAATATACTGGTGCAAATGCTGTCCGTGACGATAGGTCATAATACCTTCACCATAGCCTTTGCGAATATGCTTCAAGCTACCTTTAACGTAAGGATGTTCTGCAGGAAGCAACTCTGTAGGATAAGCCAGCAACATATTCTCCCAATCACTGTTACACTGATATTCATTAAACCCTCTTCTGGCTTTCTTGCCTGTTATAAATTCATACAAGCCTGTCGGTACATATCCATCTTTCTTTACAGAATATTCTATACCATCAAGAATAGATTTGGTATATTTCTTTTCCAAAGCTTCCCATTTCTGTAGAACTTCTGTATGCCCTAAATCCTTAGCCATCCTTATACAAAAGCGCAATCCCAACAATGCCCAATAATTATTACAAGCATAATGGCCATCAATCATTTCATTATCATAAGGATAAGTAGGTGGTAACAATCCGTATTTATTTTTATTGGTTTCATTGCTCAAGTACTCAATTGCTCTTACCAGACTTGGAAATACCTCTTCACCCAATTCCTTATCGCGTGTAATCAAATAGTATGCAGCAGTCATATACATGATATGCCCATGGGCTGTAGGAATAATACCTCCATGAGCCAATGACCGGTCGAAATACAATCCATCCGGTTCTTGCTGCTTAATTGCATTGCGAACAATCATTTTAGCATAGTCTGGACAACCATTCGTCAGATATGCCATCGACATTTGAGGCCCGGAAGTCAAGAAAAAATTAGGGTATGGAATACCATCTGTCTGAGTTTTCCATCCATCAGGAAAAGTACGTGTAGCCAACAACAAATGAACCATAGAGGCTCTTTGAGCATCTTGAATTCTCTTTTCTGGAATCTCAAAATAAGTGTCAGCAGCAACCAGTTTTTTCCAAAATCCGACTATCGCCTGATAATAATGGTCATAATCAGCCTTCAATATTCTATTTACCATCGTTTTATCCACTACTGGTACACACGGCATTTTAAATATGACTTCAGCTGATTCACCTGGTTTCAGTCTTTTTTTGTAATATACAATTGCACTACGCGTATTCTCTGCTATTTTCATAGATGCAGCAGTAAAAGGCTTACTGAAAGAAACACCTTTAACAGCCTCAATCTTATCATACCCGTCTGCAAATGAAAATATCAGTTTCTCATTTTTATACAAAGCATTATTCTTTACTTCGTAAAGATCGCTTACAGAAAAATCATTCAACTTTGCAAGGCGATAATCGTCTACTCTGCCGCGTGTAGCCACCGTAAGATATGCTTCCTCTACACCTTTCCCCGTATTAGTCACTGAATATTTTACAAAGTTTACGCAATTGCTTACATCTTCTGGAGACAAGGGAGCAGAAAACATTTTAAGACCATACATCAAAGCTCCTTCCTGCCACTCATCTCCAACAATAGGAATCCATCCTTCTTCAAATGTTTTCTGGCGGATCAATACGGGAGTATCATTTTTTCCATAACCGAAACATAGTTCCGCATAGCCAGTATAAAGCGAGCCATCATAGGTTACTTCAGTCACCTGTGGATGAAATGGCATACCTATCACGGTTGTTGACTTTTTCAAATAACACCATTCTTTATTGGGATCATCTGCCAAATTTCCTATTTGCGCAAATAAATTATTCATACTAAGTGAACATAGTGTTAAAATCCATATTATCCTCTTGATAGTTTTCATAATGATATTCATTTCAATACATTTAATTTTCCATTATTTTTTATTTTCACCAAGGCTGTTTCATTAGCTCCTACCTGAACTTTTTTCCATAAAGAATAGGATAAAAAATCTAATGGCTTTAATGCATCAGTTTGTTTTTCTGAAAAAATACTGACTTCAGCTGATTCACTGGTAGGATTTTTAATTTCTAATAAAAGCTCTTTTTCTGTTCTACTTTTGATAATGGCTTCCACATGATCTAATACAAGTATTTTTTCCGTATCTGTTTGTACATAAATACCTGGATTCTGCAACATAGATAACAAGGCAACAGTTTCCCAAGCCATATTTGAATCTCCTCTTGCAACCATACCAATATTTTGTGATCCTTCCCAATCACTTAAATTTACTCTTTCTGAAACAGAGCCCCATTCACCATCAGGAATTATAGAATTATTTGGCATATTTACATACTGAACTACATTGTGAACAATATCTTTTAAAAGTTCAGCATATCTTTCATCCCCTGTCGCTCGGTACAGTTTAAACAAAAAATCTCCAGACAATATATATATCCCAGGAGCACTATGCTCATTTTGAACGCTTGCCCAAACTGATCCAGCTGATTTCGCAGAGATACGCCCTAAATCCGATCTTTTAGGGAAGTCATAGTCGTAAGAAACAACCCAGGAAGAAAAGAACGCTGCAGCACTTTTACCTTTTTCTAACCAGGAATCTTCCCCTGTGATTTCATACAAAGTTAATAATGACTCAACATATTCTGCAGCAGATTCACTATCTGGACATTGAAGTATTTCAGCAGGACCACCTCCCAAATATCCATTCATTAAAAAATGATCATAATAATAATTTGCAGCTTCTTTTGCAATTTGTAAATATACAGGTGTTTTGTAAATAGCATAGGCTCGGGCCAAAGCTCCAATATTAATAGCACCGGCAGTAGAGTTAAATATATCCGGTTTTCCTGTTTCTACATCTATAAATTGACCAAACTCTCCATATTGTTTCCACAAATTAACCAAGCCGTTTGCTGCTTTTTGAAACATACGATCCCAAGACTTAAGAGTACTCTCATCTATCTCTTTTTTAACTCGTAAAACCTCTCTGATTTGAATTCCTGTATATAAACTCAATCCAGTCCTTCTGACCAATGAAATAGATGAATCTCTTTTCATTTCATGTAGTTTATCTCCAAAAAGAACCCCCTTTTTAGACATTGCATAAAACAGTCCGGATTTACCTTGCATCTCAGAAAGCACATTCATACTTTTGACCACGCGTTGAACACGATTCTTAGTAGCACAAATTGCTTGAGGTAAAGCATAAACAGGAATACCACTCCATCCAGTTTGTATATGCCCAAATGGAGAATCCGCATTAGGTTTATTACAAATGTATCCCCAATGTGAATCCTCATACCATTTTTCTTTATCATGGTGTTCTAATATGCTCTGTACAGTATGACTGAAACTATTTCTATTAACATAAATATTTTTACCAGATAAAGACTTTCTGACAGAAAAGCATTTTTCATAAAAATCAGCTATACCTTTGGCCGGGAAATCCCATAATTGTAGACGAATTTGAGTAATATCTCCTTTTTTCATTGCTACCCCCTTATCATTACTAGGTACAAATCCACACATCACATAACGCCGTTTTCTTACTCCTGGAGCCATGACTCTCAAGAGTATTTTTCCTTCTTCAAGATTTTCTTGAATATAAAAGCCTGATTCCCCAACATGTGTTTTTGGATCAGTCAGTAATATGAAACCTCTTTTCAATTTCGGGTTATAAAAACATAACATAGGAGTGGCACAATTGCTAGTTAATAATTCAACTTCCGATATACCACCTGAATTTAGCCGAGGTATATTAGAAACTGTTATTGGCATATTTATATGTTTATCATGCTCATCTGCGATATAAGGAGGATAACCGACAGAGATTGATTTGAATCTGTTTCCATTATATAATGCAGCTGGCGCAAAAAGCATGTTTCTTTTATCCCATTGTTCAATTTTGAAGTCAATAGCAAATCCAATATTAGAAACACAGCCATCCTTTAGCTCAAAATTATAATCCAATTGCTGTCCTATAGTATCATTTAAATCATATTTTTTCAAAGAAACATTCCAATTTGATTCTCCAATCTTATTTTCCCCCAATTCACAGGACTTTATCTCTTTAATATTATTACCCTTATAAGAAATTATATTTGTGGAGATCTTATACGTTATTTTCTGTGCGAAACATAGATTATGACTTATGTTTAATATGAATGCAATTATAATTAGACTTGTTTTCATAGTAACAATAAATATGAGTTCTTAGAAAAATGGGGTAATATCATATCATGAATAAAACATTTTATTCATAGATTAATAATAGAACTGATTTGCAAAGTCAATCTGTCCAATATTGAATTTGTAAACCAGTTCTATTTAATTCCACAGAAAGGAAATGCCTAATTTGGTAAGTAATCTAAAAAACTTAATAATTAAAATTTACTCGAATACATACCAGTTACAGTAATAAGCTGGAATTTCAATTTCCATATCAATGGAATAATCACGGTTCAATTCTTTCACTTCTGTAGTGCCGTCCGATTTCCGGATTGTCACCTTGTCTTGTAATCCCGTATAATATAAAGGAACGCGTATGTTTTTCTTGATAGGACTGGATAATGGATTGTACACCATCATCAAACCTTTTTCCTTTAGTTCAGGATTGACATGTATAAAGCCATCCCAGTCACTTCCATCGGCACGTCGCAGATGAATGATGTCCGAATTTAAAATTGCGCGATGCTCTTTGTAAAAATCAACCCATTTTTTTACGATTGCTTTTGTCTCCGGAGCATCATACAGTTGCGGACCACGGTAACAGGCTATAACACCTGCACCAAAGTTATTTGCCAGACGCATTTCGTAATGAGGCAGGTGTTCATTCAAAGGCTCTATTGTGGCCTCCTTTCCACCCCCATGATACTCAACCAACGGCACCATCATCCAACCCATAGAAGGGGCTTTCAGCCATGTTCCATCATAAATGTTCTGTCTTTCGATAATCTCTTGCTGTTTACGGGGTAATGACCAGTTGGTTTCACGATAACCCATGCCGGTCTTGTTCTGCCCGTTCATAAAATACCAGTCCGGAATATTCAGAAATATACCTTGTGATTTGCAATCCTGATAAAATTTCTTTATGGTCTGATACTGCTTCCATTGAGAGTCATTCAAGCCCTTATGTCCGGGGTGGGAGGTTGAGGCACATTCATCACCGGGATAACTGCCGTCGTGCTCCAAAATATCCTGACCGGTTTCTTTAAAATAGGTTCTTAATTTCCGCATATATTCTTGTCCCCATTGGCTTTCGATACATGGAGAAGCACCAAACTGAGGAGTTTTTCCTTCGGGCATCACCACGTCATTCTCTTTGTCAATGCTTCGACTGGCCAACAAAGAATAGCCACCCAAAGCGATTCCTTTGCTATGGGCATAATCGGCCAGGTCTTTCATTCTTTTCAGATTAGCCGGACTGTCATCTTCCATGTTTACGCCACTCCAAAACGTCATGATAACCATTTCGAATCCAACTTCTGCACATTGGTCGATTGCCTTTTTTACCGATTCATTATCTGCATTCCGGACATGCATGAAAATAGGATTCTCTGCAACCCAAGGTGCAGCCACTCTGTACATTTTTCTTATCTGAAGCGTCTTGCGTTCCTTGTCCCAAGAATCATGAAACAACTCCCAGATACGATGGCTTGAGAAGACACCCCCGGCCTTAATTTCGAAGGCAGGACCATATTCGGGGTAACTTTCAAGCAGACAAGGAATATTCATCAGCCAGTCTATCTGTGTCGTGTATTTTGGGTCTTTTTTCCAATGTACATGATGCTGTACCCCCTGATTGGCAAATTCATCATTTTTATCCTGCTCGTTGGCATGTACAAAATCCGATTCTACTGTGATATTAGGAGTAATAAAGCTCCGATTAAAAACAGCTGCATTCTCTGGCTCCATCACCGCTAAGATTTCACTTTTATAAGTGTCCACGCAAACTGGGCTAGCCGAATTATTTTTAACAGACAGCCATTTACTGATAAGAGGAATGCCGTCGTATATTTCATAATGAACATTTACTTCAAGATCCTTTAAATAAGCAAATTGCATTGAACCGTTGGCAGCAGGAATACCTCCAAAAGCATTTAAAAAGTCAATACGACATCTTCCCGGCTCTCCCTTCTCCGAAAATTCTGAGTTACCGCCATTCAAGTCCATTTTCCCGACCCGAACACATTGAGACAAGGCGTCGCCAGAAAGAGCTATCTCTTTCAGTTCATTCCATTTGACACCATCGTACGAGAAACTGCAGATAACGGATGAGCCGGTACGCTGTATTTTCAAGTACACAGGCTCTCCCGGACGATATCCCGAAAACTCCATTTCATATTCCATCCCCGCACCAGTTACTCCAAATTTAGAATCTGCTGTGCGTAAATAGATTTTTACTGTTTTATTATTGAATACCCATGCCATTCCCGGTCCCCAGCTGGCTGCTTTGTCCGTCCCAGGATGAATTTTTGTTATAAGAACTTCAGTGCTGGCAGGAAGTTTTCTCTCCGCATAAGCACAGGTATTGGCAGGAATCAATATTTCTCCAGACTTTCCTTCATTCTCAAACGAATTCGACTTATTGCTGGCCGATGTTATTACGCTCCAGCCTGCTGGTACGGATTGTATAAAATCCGACTTAAAGATGGATTCCCGATTTTCGTCAGAAGTAAAGCGAGATTCCAAACGGCGCAGCAATTGTTCGTTAGCCTTGTACTTCAGGATTAATTCTTTCCCTTTTGCCGGCCATGCTGGATTGCTGGCCATCCACTCTTTACGAGGTTTCCATGCAAACCTTGACTGGATGTCTGATACTTCATATCCATCATATTGAAAAGCCATTGAGTCTGGAGTCATGGCTTCTAACCACTCCGGTAATAAATAGTTATGTACAGGTTGCCCCAAAAGTCCCCCTATTGGAATCTGGATATGATTAATCTCAATCTCAGCTTCGGGGCGAACCGAGCGCAACATGCCCTCACCTGTCATTAAATTATTTAAACGAACCGTCGTTCCATCTTTAAAAACACGTTCAATCAGTCCATTACTTATGACCAGATCACCGCCAGTTTCTCTTATAGAAGCTTGGTACCCTTTGCTATTTAACATCCAATCATTTTGAACTTGACTGTATGTATTTGATTTTGCAGATCCACAGATCTGCAAAATCATACATGCTAAAAAGATTAACCTTGTTTTCATACATTACTTCTTTATTTGTTCTGGATTTCCTAAAGCTTTAAACTCAACATCAATCAGAGGAGCTTTGGATGAAGAAAAATCACACTGTATTGTTACGTTGTTTTTCCCCTTTTTCCAGGAAATAGTCTCTGCTATCGGATAACTTTTACGTGCTTTCCAACAATTATCACAAACATAAACTTGTTTTCCGTCACAATATAGTTTATCACCAGCTTTTAATGATTCGTTAATCTGTATAGGAGTGCAACCTTCAATCAAAATCTGTAAATTCGATATGAAGCCTCCTGCCTCTTCTCCAGCTTTGACAATAGCATAAAATTGAGCCGGTTGTTTTTCATACGGATTTTCAAAATTGAACTTACTTAGTAATGGTTCTCCTGTCTGTACAGAACGATATTTATGCTGATTGCCATTTTTCAACGTTACATCATACAAAGTCCACGATGAATCACCGTTCTTTTCCAAATGGAATTCATTAACAGGATTTTTCATACGTTCTCTTTGACTGGATGTAAACAAATCTAGATTACGGACTTTCTGCCATTCCCGAATAGCTTCAAACAGCAGACTCTTGAAACCATTTTGTTCTACACTTTCATCTACCCGAAGCAAATATCCGGCATCAAAAGCCGCACTACGGGCTTGTATCCATTCTATATCCTCAGGACGATAAGTCTGTTCTAATTTAAACCATCCTAACATACCAGGCATTAAATTACGTTCGAAATAACGCTGGTTTTCCAGTCGATAATTAACCTGACTTTGTCGTAAATTATCATACCAAGGTTCCCCCCAGTTCATAAACGAATAAATATGCCACCAGTAATGGAATGGAGACGACCCACAAGATATTATATTCTTCTGATCCAAATTCTGATACCATTGTTTTAAAAACATTGACGCACCCATACACCCATGACCAGTAGGAGAGCCACCATAATAGCCGTCGAAATCCATCAGTGCAATTCCTGTTTCATTACAAACCTCAGCCAAACGTTTTGCATAAACATCACTTAACTGTAAATCAGGGAAAAAACCACTATAACAGTTATTCAACAGCTTATCAATCTTCTCTCCTTTTTTATGCTCTGAAGGAATCGTACCAAACTGACCGCGTGTACAATCCAACAGTTTGTAAGGTTTGCTTGTAGAAATTTCACGATAAGAAACAATTTCATCACCAATCTTGGCTGAATGGGTTTCACCCAGATAGGTAAAGAACTCAGGAGATTCTATTTCTATTTCAGTAGCTGTAGCATTAATATCCTGTGTTAATACTGAACTACCCGAAATAGCCAAGCTGTCACTCGGAACCGGAGACACATACGGATCATGCGTAGAAGTAAACATCGTTAATGTATGTACACCGATACTTATACCACGTGACTTAGCCTTGTCAGTGAAAGCTTTAATCTGCTCTGCTCCTTTGGGGAAACGAGAAGTATGTAAATCGAAGTGACCCCAGCTTTTGAATATATCACCGATATGAATCAGCTTAAAGTTGCATGAATCAGCATAATCCAAAGCATTATCCAAGGATTGTCCTTCATAAAGCATATAGGCTGGATTCACCTCTTTTCTTTTCTTAATCCATTCTCCGTTAATCATCGGATGAGGAAGTCCTTCTTTTAATTCTATATCGCCTATCACATCTACCGCCTTAGATGACGGAGATGCAAAAAATGCAATAGCACTTCCGATATAATCCTGATCCACCGGAACTACAGTCTGTCTGCGTCCCATATAGTCAATTACTTTCTCAGTCTGCCAATCGCGAGCAAAGAATTGGATATCACTACCATAATCACGCTCAACAGCTGCATTTCCACGCCACTGTCTCACATATTCTGGCATGTCCCCCTCTTCATTCACGTTTATATCAGAAATTTGAGTGCCTATCTGATCTTTCAGTTCATCAGGAACCTGCTGCCCTGGAAGTGGATTAATATAAAAACTGCCAGTAGCATCATCTCCCAAATGAGGACGACCTTCGGTAGTAAAAATATTCAATGCCTGAACACCTACGGCAAAGCATGTATCTCTTACAACACCAACGGTTTCACCGATATATTGTGAAATGGAAGTAGCGTAAGGTCCCCATGATACAGCCTCTATTTTATCCCGATTGCTCAACGACTTCAACTCAAATCGGACATAACCACCTTTTATTTCCGCTGCGATTTCTGCGACTGATTCATTTTCAAAGGTTATTATAAATTTATTTCCCTCTTTTACAGAACTGACGGGCTGAATATATTTTTGACCATCATATAATGTAAGTAAAGGAGATGGTACCTTTTCTGTCAAATAATCTACTCCGGTAACTTTATCTACAACTTGACAAAGTACTCCTTTTTCATTAATGCCAATCGTCGCATAATCTGTTTCCAGCTTATCAACAGACATTGACTGACAAGAATATAAAAATATTCCTAAAAATATATTTGCACCTATATATTTCATTCTCATAATTAAAACTCTTAAATCTTAATCATTGTTTTTATCCCAATAGTAGCAAATTATTCCAATGCAGGATTAAAAGAACCACCCCAGTCTACATTTTGCTCCAAATTCGGATTACCTTCAATAGAAGACTGTTTGATTGGGAAGAAGTAATACGTATCAGGTACACTCATAACTTTCTGTCCTGTCGAATAAACCTCTTGCACTTTATAAGTAAAGTCTTCAGGTAACAATTCATAATTATTTGCCCGTTTCTGTACCTCAGGGGTAATTTCACCTTTGTATTCACCCAACAAGCCATATTTATGAATTCCATCAATTACATACAGCATACGATTACGACGTAAATCCCAGAATCGTTGACCTTCAAACACAAATTCGATTCGTTTTTCATCCAGCAATGCTTGACGCATTTCATCTGCATTCATACCTGCTTTCAATCCATACATGCCATTATCACCAGCTTCAATACCAGCCCGCTTACGAATCTGCTTCAATACATCATAACCTACATCTGTATTTCCTTTAGCACAAGCTATTTCGGCATAATTGAACATCACTTCTGCAAAACGCATTTCCAACCAGTCATAATCATTATTAGTGACTTCTGTTTGCGAATTTGCTTCCATAATACCTTTTCGAGGATAAAAACCAGTTCTTAGATAATCTTTAGTAATCCAAAATGCATCTTCAATGTCCGCTATATTATATACTGTATACTGTCTACGTCCTGTAATATTTCCCAATTCAAAAATTGAGCCATTCCATACCTGAGAAGCTTCAAAACGGGGGTCACGATTTTCCCAATATTTCTGCAAATCATAGGGATATTTATCCGATTCACCAATTGGCTTCCCGTCCTTCATCGGATATGCCTCCACCAAATCCCAAGTAACCTGATCATAACCAGTCATATCCTTAGACATTGAAAGAGGACGGCAGGCTTGTTCATAACGACCATCTTTCTTATTAGGGAATTGATAAACAACAGGAATAACCGCTTCTTTATGACCTTCAGTTTCAAATACAGCTGTATAATCATCCAACAGGCCATAACCTCTCTTAAGCAACGTTTCATATGCTAACTTATTAGCTTCGAAAGCCTCATCTACATATTGGTTTTTATAACCACTCTTAGGATTAAACTGAGGACTTGCTTTATACAATAATACTTTTGCCTTAAATGCTAAAACAGCTGAAGCATCAATACGTCCATATTCACTGCCAATATTATGTTCTGGCAAAAGAGACATAGCTTCATCCAGATCTTTAATAATCAAGTCAAAACATTCTGCTGATGTGTTACGTTTGACATTCAGGTCATCTACTCCTTCTTGCTGAACTTTAGTTATATAAGGAATCCCACCATGATAAATCAAGGCTTTAAAATAATGAAATGCACGCATAAACAATGCTTCACCGCGCATTTTATCCTTACTCTCAGTATCCAATTTACCATTTTCAAGACCTTCCAACATAATATTGATCTTATAGATCTGAGAATACGGCCAATATTTACAATTATCATTATTCGGTTGGACATAATCTACAGGTAAAATACCACTGATTTCATCTGCAAAAAAGCCGCCACAATTATTGGGCCATCCACTAAAAGTAGCAGAATATAAGTTAGCTAAATAAGCTTCAGACAGTTTTTCATCATTCCACACATCATCTGGACTATAATTCTGATAATCATTTATATCCAAAAGATCCGTACACCCCATAAAACTGCATACAGCAACTGCTGCACCTATATATTTAAAATAATTTTTCATATCTAAGGCTTTTAAAAATTAATATTTAAACCAAAGTTATATGCTTTCATTGGCGGCATGTTTGCCGCTCTGTTGTCTCTGTTGTCCGGATCAAGATAAGGTTCTTTGGCCC
>CAJKDC010000058.1 GCA_905198575.1 uncultured Bacteroides sp.
GCGCAAAGGTAGGTTTAGGGAACATGCGTGTCAAGGCGGAAAATAGAATGGTTACTGGCTTTTTGTTGTTTGATTAGATGTTGTTTTTTGAATCCATTAGCTATTTTTTACACAAACGTTTATAGTCGCAATAGACGCAAAAATCTTCTTGTTCGGTTTGTGTGAACGCAATATCCGGATGGAATATTTCTTCAAGCAGTTCTTGTAGTTTTTCTCTAAATTCAGCATCGTACTTTCTAAAATCCAGAACTGTTTCTTTCGGTTTTCTAGGAGCTCCCATTTGGATAACTGGAGAATAGTTTTCCGAGGCTGCTTTATGAATAAACAATAATGCTGGAGCAACCTGCAAAGATTGTTTCTGGCAGACAATCGCCGCATATAGGAAAGTCTGAAAACTATAGTGTGGTCGTTTGGGAGCAGGTGTGAACAATGAAGGTATATCAGCTGGTGATTCGGTTTCTCCTCCGGTTTTATAATCAACGATACGGAGTATATTGTCTTTATAGTCCATACGGTCTATAATGCCCCCTATACGGGATTTTATGATATCTTTAGGAGTATTGATATTGATGTTTTCATATACTTTCTGTTCACTACCCATAAACTGGAAAGGTGCATAGCGCTTATCAAGTTCAAGCAATTGTTTCAAATAGCGTAGAATTACGGCGGAGTTTATTAACTGGATACCATTGTATTCAGGACGTTCACTTTCCGGAATATTGAAGAATAGCTTTTTAAATCCGTTGTCTACGTATGTTTGTAAGCGGACTTCATCTTTTAATAGTTGCTCGATATTTTCGGCAGTGATGAGCTTGCCATGTCTGGTAAGATCTTTATAGATCTGTTCAGCTGCATCGTGGAAAATACTTCCGAAAGTAGGTGAGTCAATCTCTGCACTCACATTATCTGGAATACTTAATCCTGCTACATAACGGTAATAGAACTTCAGAGGACAGTCCAGATAACAGTTTAAAGCTGATGGTGAAAAGGCAGCTTTGGCATTTGCACGTACATCAAAAACGCTTTGTAGGCGTTTCATGATTTCCGGTGTTTTTTCTACCACGATGGGGTGTCCGCCTTGTGGAGACTGTCCGGCTTCCAGACTGAATTTGCTGACTACATGAGGCCATTCTACTAAGAACTGAAGCATGAAGCGTGACCATTCACCGCGATTAACTCCTTCGGTAGCTGTGTTATAAAGCAAGGTTACCTTTTCGGCCCGTTGAATGAGACGGTAGAAATAATAGGCGTAAACGGCTATTTTGTGTTCAAGTACAGTCATACCGAAAGCTTTTCGCAGATTATACGGAATGAAAGAAGCATCGTTGCCATTCTTGGGCAACTGGCCTTCGTTGACTGATGTCAGTAATACGTGTCTGAAATCAAGGTTACGGGTTTCCAATACACCCATGACCTGCATACCGATGGCCGGTTCACCGTGGAAAGGTATGCTGGCACTTGACAATACTTTATTGATAAGCCGTTTTAGTGTAGAGACCTGTACCTCCAGGTCACCATTTTCGATTAGCGTACAGAAACGGTTTATTAACGTATATGTTTTGAATAACGCTTCCCGGTAAAGCGGGTCAAAGGTTTCGCTGCTACCGGTACTTTTCTTGTAGGTTACCGCTATCGCTTTTAAGGCTTTCGAAATAAGTCTGCATAATTCCAGATTGGAATTTGGATGCGTAAACAGCAATTCCAGTGCTTCATCCCTTTTCAATTCAGACGGTAAGGGAAAAAAGCGGTTATTGGCAGTCAGTTCCCTTTCCAGCTCCAAAGCCATGTCGGTAAGCTTCCGGGTATAAGGATGACGCAGCAAACTGATAACTTGCTGATATGTATATTTCCCGCTACCATTCAGATATCCTTCTGTATGCACTTCTAATAAGGTACTGACAAAGCTACATGCAGGAGTTTGTGATAAGGGGAATCCCATGGTTATGTTTAAATGCTTCACTTCTGTAGGAAGAGAATGCAATACCGGTTGCAGCATAGCTTCGTTGCAGAGTACCACAGCCGTTTCCTTTTCTGGTGCAGTCAGATTATTGCGTATCCATTGTGGTAAAAAGCGGATTTGTCCGTTCTCGGTAGGTGAGGAGATGTAGCAAATCTCCTTGGGCTTGTTCAAGTTATCGAAGCAGGAAGCAGGAAGCTCGGACGGGAAATCGCGCAAATTACGTCGGATGAATTCGCCAGCCTCATGGTTCATGTTGTTCAGATAGAAAACATCATAGTCCCAGTAAAACAGTGCTTTCCCTGCATTGTTCAGCTTTTCGAAAAGTTCATGCTCAACCTTGTTCAATACGTTGAACCCTACAAATACATACGTGTCGAAAGGTAATTCAGCCGGATTCAGGTTATCGATAACATCCCGGTACAGCATTCCCTCGTAGGCAATGCCCTGTTGGCGGAGTAACGCCTTGAATCGCTTATAAATATCTCCCAGCGCATTCCATATCTGTATAAACTTCTCTTTCAGCTGTGTCCGTTGCTCAATGGAGAAATTCTGGAAAAACTGTTGAATAGCTTCTTCCTGTCCCGGTTCCAGGAACGTATAATCATCAGCTATTTGTTTCAAATCCTGCAGATTGGCAAACAGTTTATCTGTATCTACCTTATTCTTGTCAGCATCATCAAAATCACTGATCAGCATTTCTCCCCAAAAATAGAAATCATCCAGCGTTTCTTTACTCTGTGTGCATTCGCGGAAGACCTTGTGCAAGTCACATACCAGCTTTATCGGGTCGCCTGCCTTTAAGGGTGAAAGCTCCCGAAACAACTCGCTGATACTGATATACGAGGGCGACCATATCGGCTGGTCGGAGCAAGCCGCCAGATACTCGTTGAAGAACAGTCCTGCACGCTTGTTAGGGAAGACTACAGCGGTTTTAGACAAATTCCCCTGTGTCTTTTCATATAAATCGGTTGCAACTAATTTCAAAAATGTTTCCATGTACTTAGTCATTCGTTGTTACTTCATCCAGTTCATTTGCAAAAACATACCACAAATACCCTTTAATGTCGGTATATCCCATAGCCCCAAGCAGCTGCATATACTCTTCCACCTGCTTTCGGTATACGTCTTTTTTCTTACCAAACTTAAAGTCCACTACCACAACCTTTCCGTCCTTAATCATTACACGGTCAGGGCGTCGTGTCTGCATAACGCCATTTTCGTGGTATAAGATGCTGCATTCATTGTACAGCTCCCAGCCTTCCTCATACCATCCTTTTACCTGCGGATTCCGTAAAGCCCATTCTGCCAGTTTGCCAATCTGTTCGGCTTTTTCCTCCGATTCCAGGATACCTTCCCACATCAGCTCCTCGATAGCACCTGGCAAATCGGAAGCAATGCGGATAGAAGAAAACAACCTGTGCAGCAATTCCCCTTGCCGGATATATTCGGCCGACTTATCCTCTTCATCGTCCTGAATAAAATCAGCCGAGCGGTTAGACTGTCTGAACTCAATGTCAGGTTCAAGGCTCTCCATGTGCAGTGCTATCGGCTGTGGAGCAGCATTGAGCCGGTTGCCTTTTGCCTGTGCGGTTTTCTCTTCCGAAAGACACAACTCACCACATTCATACGGCGTTTCAGTCAGTTCCTCTTCCGAAAGTCCGCTGATACAGCCCAAAGACTTCAGCAGCAGTTCGGCTACCGTCCGGCTTGCCTGCGGTGTACTCCAGATAATAAGATTCTTGCACGCCCTTGTAAAGGCCACATACAGCAAGTTCAGATTATCCACCCACAACTGCAATTGCTCTTCCCTGAATTCCTTTTGAAAAACAGAAGCCTGCATCGCTTTCGAGTAGTTCACCGGCAAGATATCCAGTTCGTTGAACGGCTCATCCTCCGGACTGCACCAAACCAGATGCGGAATACCTCTTTCCGTTTCCAGTGTCCAGTCGCAGAACGGGAGCAGGACCGTATGATATTCCAGTCCTTTCGATTTATGGATAGACAAGATACGTATCCCCTCGATTTCGCCCGACGGAATCGTCTTCAAAGCCAGCTTCTCATCCCAGTAGGTCAGGAAGGAAGTCAGTTCCGAAGCATGTTTCTGCATATACTCCGTTACGGCATCGAAGAAAGCACACAGATAAGCATCCTGTTTTTCCAGTCTGTGCAGTTCGAAAATACTGAACAGCTTCTCCAGCAATTCGTACAACGGCATCATACGCAGCGCTTCCTGTTGCAGTAAGAAACTAGCCGGCAGATAATCATCTATATTATTCAGCAGCACAGTATTGATATCGACAGGCCGCTGCATTACCTCCTGCTGAAAGTTCACAGCCAGTCGTGCCTGAGCGATGAGGTCGTCCGGATTAGCCAAATAACGCAATCCGTCAATCATCACCGAAACCGCAAGCGAAGCACTCAGCTGGAAAGCCTCGTCCGATACAATTGTATAAGGCGTATGCTTGTCAAAATAATCGGCAATAGGAGGGATATTCTTGTTTTTGCGCACCAGTATGGCAATATCATTCATCCGTACCCCGCTTGCAATCAGTTCGTTCACCTTACCGGCAAGCAAACGGATAGTAGCCTCCGTATAAGTCTCCTCTGCTTCCTCCTTTACGAAGTTCACCTGCACAAACCCTTTTTCCGTCTTCTTGGCACTCTCCTGGCATACATCCCGGTAAGCATCCTCCAACTCCTGGCAAGGCACTCCCGTTTCCTCCACATGCCAGTCGCTTAGTACCTTGCATGCCGTTGTAAAAAACATATTATTAAAAGCAATCACATTACTCTCACTGCGATAGTTTGTACTCAGCGACTGGATATTTACCGGAAAAGCCTCAATCCGTCCTTTCAGTCCGTTCAGAATCTGCCAGTCGCCGCTACGCCACCGATAAATAGACTGTTTCACATCCCCCACAATGAGGCTGTCGGCACCCTGCGACAATCCCTCCAACAAAAGCAGGCGGAAATTCTCCCACTGCATGCGCGAGGTATCCTGAAACTCATCAATCATGACCGTACGGATAGAACTGCCAATCTTCTCGAACACAAAAGACGGGTCCCCTTCCCGAATCAGGCTATGCAGCAATGCATTCGTGTCCGACAACAGAAAACGATTATGCTCCTGATTTTGGATACGCACCTCCTCATCGATGTTTGTAAGCAGACGCAAGTTATTGATATGATTCAGAATCAGCTCGCAGGAATTGATAATCCGGTTGTTCTTAGGGCGGAACTCCTCACTTGTCTGCAAGAGCGGTATCAGCTCACTGGCCGCAAGTGCGCAGATAACATCCCGGTTAGGCGAACTTTTCGATGTCCATTTCTCCGGACTCTCCAGACAGTCCTCTACCGTTTTGTTGCGCAGGTCATCTCCCGTCTTTCCCGCTGCCAGCTTTCTGAAATAGCTGCTGATACCATTAGCCCCACGGATAAGGTCAGTCGGAGCCAGTCCGTTCACTTCCAGCACCCCTTCAAACTGTTCGGCGAACCCCTTCATCTGTTCCAGCGCTTCATCACGTATCGCTTTCAACTCCTTGCTATATGCCGTAACAGCCTGCTTGTCCTTCAGCTTCGCCCGCAGCTTTTCTCCCTTTGCCACGTATTCTTCATCGAAGATATTCCTTCCAAACCGCTTGATTTCCTTCGATACATCCCAGCGCTTGTCGTTGGCAATCCGTTCATCAATATACTCCAGCAACCAGTAAAGTACCAGCGAGTGGCGGTCCAGCTTTTCAATCATGGCATCCACCGCATCGTTCAGTACATCCCCCACGCTAAGCTCAATATCCATATTGGCCCCCAGCTCCAGCTCACGGGCCAGATTCCGCATCACCGACTGGAAAAACGAGTCGATTGTCTCCACCCGGAACCGGCTGTAATCGTGAATAATGGTATGCAAAGCCTTACCCGCCGCCGTACGTACAGCATCTTCTTCCATCTGCAAGTCGGCAGCAATTTTCTTCAGATACGCATCCGAGCCCCTGTCCTTAATCCAGATACCATACAGCTGATTCAGGATACGCTCCTTCATTTCCGTGGTAGCTTTATTGGTAAACGTAACCGCCAGAATATTCCGATACGCTTTCGGGTCGGCAATAAGATGTTTGATATACTCCACAGACAAGGTAAAAGTCTTTCCCGAGCCTGCCGAAGCCTTATATACTAAAAGTTGAGGTGATTTTTCCATTCCTGCAAATTATGATTGACCATTCAAAGATAATACAATCCCCATGGCGAATGCAAGAACTTTACGAGAAAAAAATCCCCTTTGCCTTCACCGGACACTTCCGGCAGCAGGCAAAGGGGATAGGGAAGAAAAAACTAATCTTTTATATCCTGATACAAGAAACGCTTGATACTCTTCTTGGCCGTCTTTTCAAACTCCTCAGGATAAAGCTTGATATGCGAAATCTGCGCATAATTAGGCAACTGCTTGTTCAGCTCCTGCCGGTTGGTCTCCATTGCCCCCGCCAGTTCCTGTGCACTCATGCCATTGGCAAATGCCTCCTCATTGTCCGGATACACCAGTGCCACCAGCTTGTTCTCCTTCAGAATCACCAGCGATTCTGCCACAAACGGCATGTTGTTCAGTCGGGCCTCTATTTCCTCCGGGTAAATGTTCTGTCCGGAAGCCGTGAGCAGCAAGTTCTTGCAGCGTCCCTTGATATACACAAAACCATCCTTGTCGATGACAGCCATATCACCGGTGTGCAGCCATCCGTCCTTATCAATTGTCTGTGCCGTAGCCTCCGGATTCTTGTAGTATCCCAGCATCACGTTCACCCCGCGGCAAACCAGCTCGCCCGGCACCGTTTCAGGATTGTCCGAAAGCACTTTCACCTCCATATTACTTACCACCTGTCCGCACGAAGTAATAGCCAGCTCATCCCAGCGGTTGTGACAAATCAGCGGACCACATTCCGTCATGCCGTAAGCAATGGTGTAGGGGAAGTTAATCTTCTTCAGGAAAGCCTCCACCTCACCGTTGAAAGGCGCTCCACCCACAACAATCTCGATAAACTTTCCACCGAATACCTCCATTGCCTTCTGTCGGATCAGCTCCTTTACCTTGTCACTCACAATCGGCAGTTTCAGCAGCAGCTTGCCCAGCTTGTTGTCCACTTTAGGCAGAATGTTTTTCTTGAAAATCTTTTCCACGATAAGCGGCACACACGCAATGATGCGCGGTTGAATTTCGGCAAACGATTCGGCAATGATTTTGGGAGTCGGCATACGGGTCAGAAACCAGATGTGCGCACCAGCCGTCACCCCATACAGAAAATCGAATGTCATGCCGAAAACATGTCCTAGCGGCAGCATCGACACAATACGGTCGCCCGGTTTCAGGCCCACCTTCATTCCGATGTGCAGCACATTCGACAGAATACTTCTGTACGACAGCATCACCCCTTTGGAATACCCCGTAGTGCCCGAAGTATAATTAATGATAGCTAGCTCGTCCGGCAGTTCCCGGCGATACGCCACCTGCTCTGCCCGGAAGCGGCACGGATATTTCTTTCCGAAAAACTCGTTGGTATGCTCACGTGCATACGTCAGCTTTTCTGAATGCGAAACTACCAGGTCAAAATTCTTCAGTTCGATAACTCCCTCCAGATTCGGCATAGCCGCTTCGTTTAAGTTCTCCCACACCTGGTCGCCCGCAAACAGCAGTCGTGCCTCGGAGTGATTGACGATATTATGCACATTGTCGGCTTTAAATTCGTGTAAGATAGGTACAGCCACACAGCCATAAGTGATGATACCTAGAAAAGCAGCAGTCCAGTTAGCGCTGTTTCGTCCGCATAATGCTACTTTTTCGCCCGGCATTATACCTGTTTCTTGTAAGAGGATGTGTATCTTTTCTATTTTTCGGGCCACATCCTTATATTGCAGGGTAGCCCCCTTGTAGTCGGTCAGAGCATTTTTGTCCCAGTTGTTGCGTATGCTCTGCTCAATCAGTTCAATAAAACTTTTTTCTAAATTCATTATGTCGTTACACATTAGTGTCTGAATAAGGTGCAAAATTAGGAAGATTTTATAAATATGAAAAGAAATCCATTGAATATTAAGCAGATTCATACCATCAGCTGCCTCTGAAGTTTTTGTTTCAGTTTAAAAATGAGAGCTTTTAAAATGATTTTTTTAATAAAAGGAAGAGGTTTTCTGGTCCAGTTATCCCCCAGACAACTCTTGTTACAACATCATTCATGCCCTTTCCGCCAGTAGTTTCTGCCCGGCTATCCCCGTTTTGCTTTTAACCTCCGGCAGGTATATTTTGTTTTTTGTGCTGTGATATTGGGAAACTTTCCGTAATTTTGCGACTCGGTTATATATAATAATGGTATACTAATTAAAAAAAGAACGTTATGTTGATACACACTACAACTTATCATTTGGATTTAAGCAAAGCGCATAATTTTATCATCTGGCTGAACGAGTGCTATTTTCCGGCTGTTGAAGAAACAGGAATGCTGAAAAACCCCCGCATCTTCCGTGTGCTGAGTCATAAGGAAGAAGGCTCAGAGTGTTTTACCGTACAGTTTGAGGTGGAAGACAGTGCCACACTGCACCACTGGCTGGTGAAACAGGGAAATGCACTATACCAGGAAATGCAGAAGGTTTTCGAAAACGATGTAGTAGGTTTTTCTACACTGCTGGAGGTTATTAAATGATTCCGGCAGTAAAGGAAAAAATCATATTAGGTATTGACCCCGGAACCAATATCATGGGATATGGCGTGCTGAAAGTGGTGGGTAACAAGCCGGAGGTGATAACCCTTGGCGTGATAGACCTGCGCAAGTGCAAGGACCCCTACCTGAAGTTGCGCCACATCTATGAGCGCGTACAGGGAATCATTGCTTCTTATCTGCCCGATGAGCTGGCCATCGAAGCTCCCTTTTTCGGCAAGAACGTGCAGTCCATGCTCAAATTGGGGCGTGCGCAGGGAGTAGCCATGGCGGCAGCTTTGTGCCGGGAAGTACCGATTACCGAATATGCCCCGCTGAAAATCAAGATGGCGATAACCGGAAACGGACAGGCCAGCAAAGAGCAGGTAGCCGATATGCTGAAGCGGCTGCTGCACATTCCCGACTCGGAAATGGGACCTTTTATGGATGCTACCGACGCGCTGGCGGCTGCCTATTGTCATTTCTTGCAGATGGGCAAACCCGAAATACAGAAAGCCTATTCGAGCTGGAAGGATTTCGTGAAAAAAAATCCCGATAAAGTAAAATGTTAGTCACAATGAAAATGAAACACCTGCTTCTGGCTTCGGTCATGACGTCTGCGCTGAGTTGTCAGTCGCCGCGTGATGTCCGACATGATGCTTTCGACGACTATCCCGTCTGCGAAGGGAAATGGGAGGAGATGCGCTACTCGCCTGCGGCTACGGAGTTCGCCCTGTGGGCACCCACTGCCCAGCAAGTGCGGGTGCTGCTGTATGAAGAGGCTACCGGAGGTGTAGCCTACAAGATGGTGGACATGCAGCCCTCTGCCCAGGGAATGTGGAAAGCTACCATAGAGGGTGACCTGAAACATACCTATTATGTATTCAATGTAAAGATAGACGATGTATGGCAGGGAGATACTCCCGGAGTGATGGCCAAAGCCGTAGGGGTAAACGGACTGCGTGCGGCGGTGATTGATCTGGAAACCACCAATCCGCAGGGATGGGATCAGGACCGCCGTCCTGATTTTAAGCGTAAGGCAGATGCCGTTATCTACGAGATGCACTATCGGGACTTCTCGATGGACTCGGTATCGGGCATGGCGCATAAGGGAAAGTATCTGGCGCTTACAGAGCGGGGTACCTGTATGGCTACCGGCGAGAAAACGGGTATCGACCACCTGCTGGAGCTGGGAGTGACGCACGTGCATGTACAGCCTTCGGCCGATTTTTCGTCGGTGGACGAGTCGGACTTGTCGCGTCCGCAGTATAACTGGGGATACGACCCGCTGAACTACAATGTGCCCGAAGGCTCGTATGCTACCGATCCTTTCCGCCCGGAGGTGCGGATAAAGGAATTTAAGGAAATGGTGCTGGCCCTGCACCGTGCCGGATTGCGGGTAGTGATGGATGTGGTCTACAATCATACGGCGCAAACCCGCGGCAGCAACTTCGAGCGCACAGTACCGGGCTATTTTTACCGCAAGAACGAAAAAGGAGAGTTTTCGAACGCTTCGGGCTGCGGCAACGAGACAGCCAGCGAGAGGGCTATGGTGCGCAAGTTTATGGTGGAATCACTGCGCTACTGGGTGGAAGAGTACCACATCGACGGATTCCGTTTCGACCTGATGGGGATTCACGACCTCAAGACGATGCAGGTCATCAGAGACGAGCTTCACAAAATAGATCCTACCTTATTATTATATGGCGAAGGATGGACGGCTGATGTTTCTGTCTGTCCCGAAGAGCAGCGTGCACTGAAAAAGAACATGGCACAGCTGGATGGCATCTCGGCTTTTGGTGATGAGTTCAGGGACGGTTTGCGCGGAGCGTGGGCCGACGACAAGGCAGGAGCTTTCTTGGCCGGACTTCCCGGTTTCGAGCCGATGGTGAAGATGGGCATTGTGGGTGCGATAGAACATCCGCAGCTTACCGACTCGCTGTTGCCGGTACGCTGGGCCGGACAACCCGACCAGATGATAAGCTATGTGAGCTGTCACGACGATTTGTGTCTGGCCGATCGTCTGCGGGTTACGCTGCCGTATGCTTCGGTGCCCGAAATGGTTGCCCTGCAAAAACTGGCTTTTACGGCGGTACTGACTGCGCAGGGTGTTCCGTTCCTTTATGCAGGCGATGAGATACTGCGTTCCAAAAAAGGTGTGCGCAATGCTTATAATGCGCCGGACGAAGTGAATACGATAAACTGGAAAAACAAGGTGGCCTACAAGGATTTGTTCGACTACGTGCGGCAGCTGGTGGCACTGCGCAAGGCACATCCCTGTTTCCGGTTGGGCGACCGTGATAAGGTGATAGAGGCACTGGAGTTTCTGGAAACGCCGAAAAACGTAGTGGCTTTCCGCATCAAGGGAAAAGCCGAGGGTGATAGCTGGAGCAATGTGATTGTAGTGCTGAATGCCCGCAGGGAGATTGTGAAGCTGACTGCTCCAGAAGGAGTTTATCAGGTGGTATGTAAAGACGGACAAGTCGATGCGGTAGCGGGCTTGGGTACTGTGCAAGGAGCGCAGTTGTCGGTTTCGCCCCGTTCGGCTGTAATTATGCATCAATAGGAGGATAAAAATGCGGAATATAATTTGTGTACAGAATGGAGTGGCACGGCATCCGGACTATCGGATGAACGAGCCGGTAAGTCTGGCCATCGGCGAGGGAGAGCATGTGGCCATAGTGGGACGTAACGGTGCGGGCAAGTCTTTGCTGGTAGATATGCTCATCGGCAAGTACCCGTTGCTGATGAACGAGGTGCATTATGACTTTGCATCTTCTGTATCGTCGCTGGTATCAGACAATATAAAGTATATCTCGTTCCGTGACTCGTATGGCGAGGCGGACGGTACCTATTACTATCAGCAGCGCTGGCACAGTCACGACAGGGAAGGCATTCCGGTGGTGGCCGACCTGCTTCCCGAGGCTAAGGACGAGGAGTTCAAGCGTACGCTGTTTGGCCTGTTTGGCATGGAGGCTTTGCTGGATAAACCGCTTATCCTGCTCTCCAGCGGGGAGTTGCGCAAGTTCCAGCTGACACGCACTTTGCTGGCCCGTCCGGCTGTGCTGATTATGGATAATCCGTTTATCGGACTGGATGCGGCTACGCGCGATTTGCTGAAGTCGCTGTTGCGGCAACTGATTGAAGCTACTTCCTTGCAAGTGATACTGGTCTTGTCGAAATCGGACGATATTCCCGACTTTATAACGCATGTGGTACCTGTGGCCGACAGGGTGTGTGGAGCAAAGGTTACGCTGGAAGCGTATCTGCAGGCGCTGCCTGTTGTGCCCGACCGTCTGCTGAGTCCGGAAAAGGAAAAACGGATACTGGATTTGCCTTATAAAGAGGGTATGCATTCCGAGCAGGTGGTCTGCCTGAATCGGGTGAGCATCCGCTATGGTGAGCGTACCATCTTGAAAGAGCTGGATTGGACGGTAAATCGGGGCGAGAAGTGGGCCCTTAGTGGAGAAAACGGTGCCGGAAAGTCGACATTGCTCAGCCTGGTGTGTGCCGATAACCCGCAGAGCTATGCTTGCGACATTGCGTTGTTCGGGCGGAAGCGCGGGTCGGGAGAGAGTATCTGGGAAATCAAGAAACACATCGGCTATGTCAGTCCCGAAATGCACCGGGCCTATCTGAAGAATCTGTGGGCCATTGATATTGTGGCAAGCGGCCTGCACGATTCCATCGGACTGTACCGCAAGGTGCGCGAGGAGGACAAGGAAATCTGTGCGTGGTGGATGGATATTTTCGGTATTGCTGCGCTGAAGGACCGTAATTTCCTGAAACTTTCCAGCGGAGAGCAGCGTCTGGTACTGCTGGCCAGGGCTTTTGTGAAAGACCCCGAACTGCTGATTCTGGACGAGCCGCTGCATGGGCTGGACTTGTACAACCGGCGCCTGGTGAAGGATGTGATAGAGACCTTCTGCCGCCGCGAAGGCAAGACCCTCATTATGGTAACCCATTACAAAGAGGAACTTCCGGCATGCATAGACCATAGCATTTATCTGAAAAAAGAACGGTAAAGATGTGATTGACATAGAATTGCATGTTACAATTTGTTATTAACAGATAAATGGACTATCTTTGTGAACTGAATTTTTTAACTTTATAAAAAGCTAATATGATATTACAATTATTGATTGTTCTGATTGCAATCATCATCGGTGCCAGACTGGGAGGTATTGGTCTGGGAGTGATGGGTGGTGTAGGACTTGCTATTCTGGTATTTGTCTTTGGATTGCAGCCTACGGCTCCTCCGATTGATGTCATGCTGATGATTGTGGCTGTTATTTCGGCCGCTTCTTGTATGCAGGCTGCCGGTGGATTGGACTATATGGTGAAGCTGGCCGAGAAGGTGTTGCGCAAGAATCCTTCGCAGGTAACTATCCTGAGTCCGATTGTGACCTATCTGTTTACTTTCATTGCAGGTACCGGACATGTGGCTTACTCGGTTTTGCCGGTAATCGCCGAAGTGGCGCGTGAGACGAAAATCCGTCCGGAGCGTCCGCTGGGTATTGCGGTAATTGCATCGCAGCAGGCCATTACGGCCAGTCCAATTTCGGCTGCTACCGTAGCATTGCTGGGATTGTTGCCTGGTATAACACTGTTTGACATTCTGATGGTGACCGTTCCGGCTACGCTGGCTGGTGTACTGGTGGGAGCTTTCTGCTCGATGAAAGTGGGTAAGGAATTGCTGGACGACCCTGAATATCAGCGTCGTGTGCGTGAAGGTATGATTAGCAACGAAAGTGTGAAAACAGCCGATGTGGCGAACGTTACGAAAGCTAAATGGTCGGTTATTATTTTCTTGCTGGCTACGTTCCTGATTGTGCTTTTCGGTTCTATTAGTGAAATGCGTCCTACATTTATGGTAGACGGTAAGGAAGTCATGATGGATATGCCTTATATTATTGAAATCCTGATGCTGAGTGCAGCTGCCCTGATTCTGCTGTTCATGCGTATTAACGGTATCAAGGCGGTACAGGGAAGTGTGTTCCCTGCAGGTATGCAGGCGGTGATTGCCATTTTCGGTATTGCGTGGATGGGCGATACCTTTATCAAGGGAAACATCGAACAGCTTACAGGCTCTATCGAGAGCGTAGTGCAGAGCATGCCGTGGCTGTTTGGTCTGGCATTGTTCGTGATGTCTATCCTGCTGTACAGTCAGGCTGCTACCGTGCGTGCCATCGTACCGCTGGGACTGGCACTGGGCATTTCTCCTTATCTGCTTATTGCACTTTTCCCTGCTGTAAACGGATATTTCTTTATTCCTAACTATCCTACGGTGGTGGCTGCCATCAACTTTGACCGTACGGGTACTACAGGTATCGGAAAATATATTCTGAACCATTCGTTCATGATGCCGGGGCTGGTGGCTACACTGGTGGCTATTGCGGTAGGTATGCTGATGGTTGCAGTCTTCTTCTGATAGGTTATTCAATATCGTATATAGAAATTGAAACCCCTGGATTTTCGGCTCGTGTGAGCGAAAGTTCAGGGGTATTTTTTTGAGATAAAATCCGTGACCGACCGCTGTGTCACTGGTGTGAAAAACTTCTGTCTTTTTTATGCGGTATGTTCATCTCATTTGTGCCGTAAGTTTGTTATTGCTGTGACACGCTGCGGTCGTAACGTTTTTCTATTGTTTCCCAGTCGATGATGTTCCAGAGAGCCTTGATGTAGTCGGCTCTGCGGTTCTGGTAATCCAGATAGTAGGCATGTTCCCATACATCAACGCAGAGCAGCGGTGTCTTGTTCTCGCGGAGCGGACATTCGGCATTGGGGTATTTGCCTAGACCAAGCTTGCCGTCGGCGCCAGCATACAGCCAGGCCCATCCGGATCCGAACAGGGTAGCGGCCTGGTTGCTCATTTCCTGCTGTAAATTTTCGAAACTGCCGAAATCGCGGACAATGGCTTCGGCCAGCGGACCTTCGGGACGGTTGCGTTGTGGGGCAGGGGCAAACTGCAGGAAGTACAGGGTGTGGTTGAGTACTTGTCCGGCATTGTTGAAGATGGCGCCTGCGGGGGCGGAAACCACGATTTCTTCTACTGTCTGCTGCTCGTATTCTGTTCCGGCTATCAGGGTATTCAGATTATTGATGTACGCCTGCAGGTGTTTGCCGTAGTGGTAGGACAGGGTGTCGGCACTGATGACGGGGGCTAGTCCGTCCAGAGCGTACGGAAGTTGGGGCATTTCATGTTTCATAGTGATGAATTATTAAAATTATACATTAGCTTTATAGTTTTTCTAAAGTTACTCAAAAAAAATGATAGAAAAGCATTTTGGGCTATTTTTCTTTTAGTGCCGGTTTTGTCTTTCAGTATCTTTTAATAAGACAGAAAACTGTGTTTTCTATTTGTCTCTGCACTCGGCTTTCACTATCTTTGCGCCTAAATAGAAAGGATACGATGGATTATTTGAACGAACTGAATGAGAGTCAGCGCGCTGCGGTGCTGTACAATGACGGACCTTCGCTGGTGATAGCCGGTGCAGGTTCGGGAAAAACCCGTGTGCTGACTTACAAGATAGCTTATTTGCTGGATAATGGCTACATGCCGTGGTCTATCCTGGCACTGACGTTTACAAACAAGGCTGCGCGTGAGATGAAGGAACGCATCGCCCGGCAGGTGGGGGCAGAGCGTGCCCGCGGACTGTGGATGGGTACGTTTCACTCTATTTTCTCACGCATCCTGCGCACGGAGGCGGCCACCCTTGGCTTTTCTGCCAATTTTACCATTTATGATGCTTCGGACTCGAAGAATCTGGTGAAGTCCATTATCAAGGAGATGCAGCTGGACGAGAAAGTGTATAAACCCGGTTCGGTGCTGGGGCGTATCAGCAATGCCAAGAATCACCTGGTGCTGCCCGACCGTTATGCTTCGGATATGGAAATTCTGCAGCAGGACAGTGCTGCCAAAATGCCGGCCATACGCGATATTTACAAGCAGTACTGGAACCGCTGCCGGCAGAGTGACGTGATGGATTTTGATGACTTGCTGGTGTATACATACATGTTGTTTCAGGAGCATCCGGAGATACGGGCAAAGTATGCGGAGCAGTTCCGCTATGTGCTGGTGGACGAGTATCAGGATACAAACTTTGTGCAGCACAGCATTGTGCTTCAGCTCACAAAGGAACACCAGCGCGTGTGTGTGGTGGGCGATGATGCGCAGAGTATCTATTCGTTCCGGGGGGCGAATATCGACAATATCCTGAAATTCACGAAGCTGTATAACAATGCACGTCTGTTCAAGCTGGAACAGAACTACCGCTCTACGCAGCTCATTGTGAAGGCAGCCAACAGTCTGATAGCCAAGAACCGCGAACAGATTAAGAAGGAGGTCTTCTCTGAAAATCAGGTGGGAGAGCCGCTGGCGGTGTATTGTGCCTATAGTGATGTGGAGGAAGGAGAGATTGTGGCGAACAAGATTGCCCAGCTCCGCCTGAGAGGGCATTACGGGTACGATGATTTTGCCGTGCTGTATCGTACCAACGCGCAGAGCCGTATCTTCGAAGAGGCACTGCGCAAGCGTGCACTGCCGTACCGCATCTACGGGGGATTGTCGTTCTACCAGCGTAAGGAGATTAAGGATGTTATTGCTTATTTCCGCCTGGCCGTGAATCCGCACGATGAGGAAGCTTTCAAGCGCATCATCAATTATCCGGCCCGTGGAATTGGGGATACGACGCTTGGGAAGATCATAGCGGCTGCCACACAGGGGCATGCCAGTCTGTGGGAGGTGCTGTGCGACCCGCTGGCTTACGGACTGGCACTGAACAAGGGTACGCATACCAAACTGCAGGGCTTCAGAAGCATCATGGAAAGTTTTATCGGAGCGGTGCAGACGGAAACTGCCTACGAGTTGGGAGGACGCATCGTGCGCGAGTCGGGAATTATGAATGATATTTATCAGGACCGTAGTCCGGAGAACCTCAGCCGGCAGGAGAACATCGAAGAATTGATTAACGGTATGCACGACTTCTGCATGATGCGGCGTGAGGAAGGAAATGAGCGCATACTGCTGGGCGATTTCCTTTCGGAGGTTTCGCTGATGTCGGACCAGGATACCGACCAAGAGGCGGATGCGGCGAAGGTTACCCTCATGACTATCCATTCGGCCAAAGGACTGGAGTTCAAGAATGTCTTTGTGGTGGGAATGGAGGAAAATCTCTTCCCGAGCCAGCTTTCGGGCAACTCGTACAAGGAACTGGAGGAAGAACGTCGTCTGTTCTATGTGGCGATAACACGTGCAGAGGAGCATTGCTTCCTGACGTATGCCAAGACCCGCTTTAAGTATGGCAAGACGGAGTTTTGCAATCCGAGCCGTTTCCTGAAGGATATAGATGCCCGCTATCTGGACTTGCCGCAGGAAGAACGTATGGTGAAACGGATAGAGGAAGGTGCTTCGCGCTTCCGGCAGGAGCAGCGCGAAGAAGGAGCTTATGTGGAACGTCCTGTCTTTATCAAGACACCGCCGCGTAATCTGAAGCCTATCCGGACAGCAGGAACGGTTCCGGCCGCCGGCAGCAAGGCACCGGCAGCGGAGGGCGGTCTGCAGGTGGGCGACAAGATAGCGCACGAACGTTTTGGACAGGGAGAGGTGCTCAAGGTAGAAGGAACGGGCGAAAACTGCAAGGCGACAGTCCGCTTCCAGCATGCCGGCGAGAAACAGCTGCTGCTGAAGTTTGCGCGTTTTAAGAAGATTGAATAATAACCGATTGACTTTACAGATAATTATGTTGGACATTACAAAGGTACCTTCGCCGTGCTACGTGATGGAGGAGGAAAAGTTGAGGAATAACCTGACGCTGATAAAGCGGGTGGCCGATGAGGCGGGTGTGGAGATTATCATGGCTTTCAAGGCTTTTGCCATGTGGAAGTCTTTTCCTATCTTCAGGGAGTATATTCATTATACCACTGCCAGCTCGGTGTACGAGGCGCGGCTGGCTTACGAGGAGTTTGGCAGCAGGGCACATACGTATACGCCGGCCTATACGGACGAAAATTTTGCCGATTTCCTGAAATACAGCAGTCACATCACTTTTAATTCTCTTTCGCAGTTTGAGCGCTTCTATCCGCGTGTGGAACGCGAGGGAGAGGGCATCTCTTGCGGACTTCGTATCAATCCGGAGTATTCGGAAGTGGAGGTGGAACTGTATAATCCGTGCGCACCCGGAACGCGTTTCGGCGTTACGGCCGATTTGTTGCCCGATACATTGCCGCAGGGACTGGAGGGCTTTCACTGCCATTGCCATTGCGAATCGAGCTCGTACGAACTGGAGCGTACGCTGAAGCACATCGAAGAAAAATTCGGCAAGTGGTTCGGCCAGTTGCGCTGGCTGAATCTGGGGGGCGGACATCTGATGACACGAAAGGATTACGATGTGGAGCACCTGATTGGACTGCTGAAAGGACTGAGGGCACGCTATCCGCACCTGAAAGTGATTCTGGAGCCGGGTTCGGCCTTTACGTGGCAGACGGGACCGCTGGTGGCTTCGGTGGTGGACATCGTGGAAAGCAGAGGCATACGTACGGCTATTCTGGATGTGAGCTTTACCTGCCACATGCCCGACTGTCTGGAAATGCCTTATCAGCCTAAGGTGAGAGGTGCCGAGACGCTGGAGGCCGATGCAGTGAAAACGGCTGCTGCCGGCGAGCATGTGTATCGTCTGGGGGGCAACAGTTGTCTGAGCGGTGACTATATGGGCAGCTGGAAGTTTGACCATGAGCTGCGCGTGGGCGAGCGGATTGTTTTCGAAGACATGATACATTACACGATGGTAAAGACCAATATGTTTAACGGTATACACCATCCTTCGATTGCCATCTGGCATCTGAACGATGAGCTGGAAGTGTATAAAACGTTTTCATACGAAGATTATCGGGACAGAATGGCTTGAAATTTTGTGTCTGAAAATCAATGTGATAAGAAAAAAGTGAAAAAATAGTACAAAAAAAAGTGCTGGAAAGTTTTGGAGGTTTCGAGAAAAGTACTACCTTTGCAACCGCAATCGAGAAACAAACCACGGTTGCTGATAAAGAAGATGCGGAAATAGCTCAGTTGGTAGAGCATAACCTTGCCAAGGTTAGGGTCGCGAG